>CAZXYF010000001.1:0-45869 GCA_964644705.1 uncultured candidatus Brocadiaceae bacterium
TATTCCCAGCTATTTTGCGAATTGGGGTTCACTGTATTTTCCAACGGATCAGGAGATCTGGGGCTACTCGAGCTGAGACCGCCAAAGAACAGCGGAAGATTTTTGATAAAGACCAGGGTGAACACAAAGATCTATACATCCCGAATTGGTGTTTTGGACGGGCCTGGGCCGCGTATTTGCTTGAGTTTATTTCCGGCCCCGGTGTAGTGGTCGGCGGGGATCTTCCGGGTTGAACCACTGCTCCCAGGTCGGCGCAAGGTAGGGCGGAACCCCTTTCAGTTCCACCGTCATCGGCGACTGCTGGTAGCGAAATGGTGGACCGGTCTGCGTTATTCGTGAGGCCTCACCGATTTTTGGTCGGATATGCCATATCTTGCCGTCCATGCCCGGCGGGACATTAATCGTGGTTTTTGCGCTGTTTGCATACAGACGATCCACCGCACGGTTCGGCGCGCAGACCTGCATGTGAATCACATCGGAATCGTAGTGGGCGTCGTAACGGAGTTGGAAGCGGGATGTGCCCTCCGGCACGTAGAAATACCAGTTGCGGGCCACGCCAGCCGTAAATCGAAAGGAGGACCATTCGCCCACGGCCGTCGTGCCGTTTCGGGGCGTCATAACCAGCGGGGTGGCCGGATAGGTGAAGAGGAACCATCGCATCCCACCGGTGACCGTTCCCCGCGCCACGCCCTTCCCGGTCTCGAGTGTCACATCGGGTTGTTCACCTTTGTTGTGCACGTGAGTCAGTTGACGCTTTTTATCGACAATGGTTTTGCCGTGGGGCCCGGTGATCCTCACGCGCGCCACGGGAAGTTTCCCGTCCTCTTTCCGCGGCAGGTAGGTGCCGATACGAAAATTGAGTTTCCGGCCATCGGGATTCCAGAGTGCGAAACGTCCCTTTCCCCGCATCATGATGCCATCCGGGTCCCCGAGAGAGGGGGCGGGCGAGAAGTGCTGGAGGTTCGGCCACCGTTTGTTCATCATCTGTTTTTTCGGTGCCGCCTGGATGAACGGCGTTTCATCGTACAGTGGAATGTCGGGAGGACCGTTTGTTCCCGGGTTAAACCATTCCTCCGGGCTGCGAGCGATGTACTGCGGAATGCCCTTGAATGCCAGATTGACATTCGAATAATTATGGGAGTCTCCATAAGCAACGCGCACCGACCAGAACCGGCCGGCCGTGCCGGGTTCTACGGGAACTGTCACTTCCTGATCCTGCTGATACGGGCCGCTGCGGTATGGAGGTTGTCCGACGAGGGCCCGTATCCTTTGTCCGCGAGGGGAGTAGATAAAGAAGGCCCAGTCCTCCCGCTGAGACATGTATCGACCGGCTCTCTGAGCCTTCACGGTGAACTCATTGACGTCCTCCGGTACCCAGAACCACCAGCGCCGCGGGACTGTTGGTCCGAAGACCACCCGACGCCCGTCGATCGCGTGGGCATCGGGATCTCCCGTCCAGACCACCGAGTGATCGAGGGAGGATTCCAGATATCCCCCGCCCGAGGGTTCCACGGTATAGACGCCTTTCGGGCCCGAGGCAGCTTTATAGGTCCAGCTGCCGTTCGTCAGTTTATGCTTTCCGTTCGTTAGAACCTTCCCGTTTGGATCAGTGATTTTTACTTTGTACTGTGATTTGTTCCAGGTTCCATGGCCCCAGCGCATTCGGCGCAGGGTAACGGTGAATGCTTGTCCGGTGGGGTTGTACAGATGAATGCGGGGTTTATACCAGATGTAGTGACCGGCGTCACCAATTTTTGTGCCTCCCGTGGCGGAACTGCATACGAAAGCCACGATGATAAGTGCGAAGGGGATGAGGATTCGTTTCGTGGAAATTTGGCGAACGGACGTCATCTGTTCTTCCCTCCGATCATAAAGATGGTTTGATATGGGGCTTTAGGTGGCCTGGTCCTTTTGATGTTCACTGACGGCCGGGGCGAGCAGTACAATTATATCCAGCCACCAGTGCGATCACAAAATAGCTGCGCTCAGCGACGTTCTGCTGCCGCGGTGGCAAAACGTCCCTCACCTCGCAAGCCTATTTTGGGCAGACCGGACTGATTGACATGTGGACCGAAGGGGCTGATAATATACTATTCGGGGGATGGAGGGCGGAGGATGGAATTTCTTTTTGATTTCGGAGAGGATTATGCAAACACCTGAACTGTTTTCGAAAGTTTGTTTGGTACTGCTGGCAACTCTTTCTGTGAGTGTTCCCGTTCACGCGCAACAGGGCAACGAAACATCGGGCGAGAAGAAAGCTCGGAAAGCCCTTATAGAGATCGGAAAATATAAGGCGGACATAATCATTATTAAAAAGAGGATTGAGGATCTTCCCGATAATGATCGGAATGGATGGAATCAGGGATATCAAGAAATAAAAAGGATGTATAACAAGGCTAAAAATAGCCTGCAGGAAACAGAATCGGCCGAGAGAGAGTTGCCGCGGAAAAAACAAAATAAGGAGCTTCTGGAACGGACACGAGAAAAAAAGAAGGAGCTCCATAACGCTTTCAATTATTACCGACACAGCCGGCGGGACGAAGTACAGGTCATGCTGGAAGATGCTCAACGGGCGCGGAGTCGAGCGCTTAAGATGTATAATACGCTGAGAGAACTGGAGCGGAAATGGATTAAAGCGGACGCGGATCTGACGGTTCTGGTTCCACCTTATAAGGAATGTCTCAATCGGCTCAAAAACGCCGAGGAACTGTACAGGTCCTATAAAGGGGCTCTCGCGAAGGATCGGCGAAAGTGGAAAGAACGAGTGCGTGACATTCTTGGGCCGGGTTACTTCATGAAATGATGTTGTCCCCTGATGCCGAGATCCCATACAACGGTGTCTTGGTCATAGGACCGTAAGGACCCCATAAATGAAGTTACTGATACGATTATATACACACAGGAGGCGGTTGTGACAGGATTCAGGGCAAAGATAATTGCATGCGTTCTCTTTGGTATGGCGCTAATGCTCGGTTCCTGCGGGGAGGAGGGAACGGGGAAGGGGAATGCTCTGAAAGAACGGGGGAATAGGGTCAAGGAAAAAGACTCAGCGACAGGGGAAAGTGAGAAGTCTGAGGCAAACGGGGGAAAAGTGCAGAAAAAGGACGGGTCGAAATCAACCGGCAATACGAAAGAATCAGATGAGCGGAAACACGTGGTCCTGGATCTGGGGAAGGAGACCACTATGAAGCTCGTCTATATCGAACCGGGTAAGTTTCTGATGGGAAGCAAGATGTCGCGGGAAGAGGTGACTGAGCGTTTCGGTGAGGAAGTGACTTATTTTGTCAGTGAACATCCCCAGCACCGTGTGCATATTACGAGGGGATTTTATATGGGAGTCACGGAGGTGACGCAGCAACAATATGAAGCGGTCATGGGGGAAACCACCACGTGTTTCGACGGTAAAAAGAATCCCGTGGAAATGGTAAGCTGGAAAGATGCCCGTCGATTTTGTCGGAAACTCCGGAGGAAAACGGGAAAAAACGTACGCCTGCCGACCGAAGCCGAGTGGGAGTATGCCTGCCGGGCCGGCAGCACCACGCTGTATCACTTCGGCGATGATCCGACGCAACTGGAGCAATACGCCTGGTATAAGGCGAACAGTGGAGGCAAGACGCATCCGGTAGGGGAGAAAAAGCCCAATGCGTGGGGATTATACGATATGCATGGGAACGTATGGGAATGGTGTCGTAATCGCTATGGTCCCAAGTTTTACGAAAAAAGCCGTTTCAAAGATCCGACGGGACCCAATCGATGGCACTCCTCAACCCGCGTGCTGCGCGGAGGATCATGGAACTTTTCGGCATACCTCGCGCGAGCAGCAACGCGATTGGATGACGAACCCAATCTGGGCAGCATCATGTATGGTTTCCGGGTGATAATGAGACCGGAGTAGAAGTAGCGTGTTCGGCGTGTGGACTGGTTTGATCGGAGCGCAACGGTGGATGTTTTGGTTGCAGGTGGAATTGTAGCGGGGTAGGTGCGGGGGTGTGACCGGCCAGAAGTTGACAAAAATGGGCACATAACGTATTATCTTAATTCGCAATGATAGCTATTTATGTCGCGGAGAGGTGGCTGAGTGGCTGAAAGCGACGGTTTGCTAAACCGTTGAGGGACTATTAAGTTCCTCCGAGGGTTCGAATCCCTCCCTCTCCGCCATAAACTTCTGGGCCTGGAATGAAACGTTCCGGGCCTTTTTCTTTTTAATGGCGCCGGTGTTTGAGCTTCGGGTGAGAAGCATTGTCCGGGGAGAGATGCATCCTTGCGCCCCGAATTTCCGTAAGCGGCAAGCAGGGGGAATACAGTCCGTTCACGTGGTCGTTACCATGCGCTCCAGGGGGACAGATTTGGCACTGGCCTTATACAACAGCTAAGTCATGTCTGTCCAAAACAGCGAATTGGCGGGAGGGATTCGGTTTATTGATCGTCCGCCGGGACTTCATCGGTTTCGGACTGCCGTTCTGTTTGTTCCGGAGTCTGCTCAGCTGTTTCCTCCTCCTCCTCCGGTTTCTCGTCTTTTTCCCCCTCTTCCTCTCCGTCTTCCAGAAGTGCGCGGTGGTGTTCCACTTCGATACCATACGGTTCGAGGATGTTTCTGAGCTCATCCTCTTCAAGCACCTCTTTTTCGGTCAGTGCTTCCGCAACGGCGTCAAGTGCTTCACGATGTTCGGACAGCAGGGAATATGCTCGGTCATGCGCCTGGCAGACAATTTCTTTGACCGCCTGATCCATTTTGCGATTGGTTTCTTCGCTCCACGGTTTCCCCAGGAATGCCTGTTGCCCATCCTGATCGCCGCGGTCTCGTGGGTAGCTTACAGGGCCGATATCTTCGCTCATCCCGTAATCCTGCACCATTTGGCGGGCCATATCGGTGGCCTTGGCCAGATCGTCGGAGGCGCCGGTTGAGATCTCATCGAAAACGACTTCCTCGGCGCACCGCCCACCCAGCATGACGGCGAGGCGGTCGATGAGCTCGTGTTTACGCAGCAGATATCGATCTTCCTGCGGCATCTGCATTGTGAAGCCCAGCCCTGCGACGCCCCGGGCCACCATACTCACTTTACGTACTGGATCTGCGCCGGGAACGAGAGAGGCAATCAGGGCATGTCCGGTTTCATGGTGCGCAACAATCTCTTTCTCCTCGTCGTTCATGAGGCGATTGCTGCGTTCCAATCCCGCCACGACCCGTTCTATCGAATCCTGCAGCTCCCGGGTCTCAACGGCGTCTTTATCCCGACGCGCCGCCAGCAAAGCCGCTTCATTCACGAGATTGGCCAGGTCGGAGCCGACAAAGCCAGATGTCATGGCAGCGATCTTATGCAGGTCCACCTCGTCGGCCAGCTTTACCTCTTTGGTGTGAAGTTTGAGGATCTCCTCCCGTCCCTTCAGGTCGGGTCGTGGAACGCTTATTTGTCGATCAAAACGGCCTGCACGAAGCAGGGCGGGGTCCAGCATTCCCGGCCGGTTGGTTGCTCCAAGGAGGATGATACCTTTTGTCGGTTCGAAGCCGTCCATTTGTACCAGCAGGGCATTGAGGGTTTGTTCACGTTCTTCATGTCCGCCCATCATCCCGCCGCCCCTGGCTTTTCCGAGTGCATCGAGTTCATCGATGAAGATGATGCAGGGCGCCTGTTGGTCGGCTTGTTTGAACAGATCGCGCACTCGTGCGGCCCCCACACCAACGAACATCTCGACGAAGTCAGATCCGCTGAGGCTGAAGAAGGGAACGTCGGCCTCACCGGCCACGGCTCGCGCCAGCAGGGTTTTTCCGGTTCCAGGTTCTCCGACAAGAAGAACCCCTTTGGGGATGCTGCCACCCAGCCGCGTGAACTTTTTGGGGTTTTGCAAAAATTCCACGACCTCCTGGAGCTCTTCTTTACATTCCTCAATTCCCGCAACGTCGTCAAAAGTGGCGTCCCCCTCTTTTTTGACGAACATTTTGGCCTGCGACTGAGCAAAGTTCATCATGCCACCGGCATTGCTCATCCGTGAAAATAAAAACCTCCACAGCAGGAAAATACCAACGATGGGGAGTATCCAGAAGAAGATCAGAGTCTGCCACTGATCCGAATCCTCCCGGTATTGTACGTCCGCATCGTCCAACAATTTATAAATCTGATCATCTTTATGTGACCATACGGTATGGAACTTAATGGTGGAGGCTTTACTGACCTGGACTTTGCGACTTTGTGTTGTCGTTACCTTGACCGGCGTACCGTCGGGTCGATGTTGCTTCAATACGCCATAGATCTCATCAGGTTTCAGGACACATTTTTGGACGCTGCTGTTTTTAACGAGCCGCCTGAATTCGCCGTAGCCAATCTGCAGGCGATCCTCTCGTGTGGCCGCCCAATAAATAACGGCGACCAGAAGTGCACCCAGGAGGATATACCAGAACGGGAACGACTTTTGCTGCTGATCCTGCGGAGGGGGCTCGTTGGGGCCGCCCGGAGTGTTTGGGCCACCGCCTCGGGGATTTGGAGACATCGGATATGGTTCCTTTCAGCTAAGCTCTATCAAAGTAGAAGTTTACTGCTGGCAGGTTGGTGCGTTTTACGCTTCCCCCGCGCCGTGAAATCAAAATCGTCTCGTGCCGGATACCGGCGACATAGTTCCGGAAGCGGGATCGCAATATTTTGCCAGAGCGGGAAACAAACAGGGGAGGAATAATTGCATCATCCTGACCTGCATACATTATACATGCACGTGCCCGGCTGACCAATCGAGAGCGCCTGTGGTATAAGATTTGTCACGAATCAGGTCCTTGCAAAGGCGTTTTCCGGGTTGACAGATCCGGACGCGTGGGTATTCTGAAAATAGTAATGATGCATGTATTATTACTTTTCTTCTGTTATGGGAGAGTGGTCTTATGCGTTATCGTTTCACTCTGGTGGAGTTGTTAGTTGTAATCTCTATTATATCTATTCTCGCTGCAATGTTGATGCCCGCCCTGCAGGGCGCGCGCAAGAGAGCCTACCAGGCCAGTTGCCAAAGCAACGTTCGGCAGGTGGGTATTGGTATGACCTCTTACCGTACTGATCACAATCAGAATTGGCCATCGGGCAGTACATCCGGAGATTGGGACGTGCAGAGTCAGGAGGCTCTGAACGAAATCAGCTCCGATTACGTGAACAGTGGAGAAGTATTTAATTGTCCGGCAAAAAGCCGTGGTGATGCCGTGGGAAGTAGTGATAATCTGCAGACGGATAACATCGACTACGTCTACGGTACCAATGGCTCGAACCTCGCCCAGATGAGCGTGATTTACGCCGATGCCGTTGGGGGGAGTAACTACAATGACGGAACCACGCCGCTAGACGGCAGCGGCAATCTTGACTGGAGTCTCGTCACCAATGGGAACGCGAGGCAATACATCAACCACGTGACCGGGGCGAACGCTTTGTTCGTCGATACCCATGTTGAATATCTGACGGTCGTGGATGATGGATCCGGTGATCCGGCGGGGGTCAGTAACGCTGACCTGATTGCCAGTGACACCGATATCTACACGGTGAACCCCGGAGCTAATTCACTGGATGACGCCCGTCTGGAAACCAACTAATTAGATTCCTCGCGCAGTAACCAGGTGGTTGCGGGTTACAGATGCCTGCAACCACCTTTTTTGCGTTGGCGGGGAACACGAGAGTCCGTTCAGTTACCGGGAATCTCGTCCGTATCCGTTAAATGCCGCAAAACGATGTTAAATGATGTTGCGACCGTATCTGTTTGAAAAGGATACCGGAATTAGCCCTTCCGGATGCGGGTTACGCCCGGGATCAAAATTCCCGTCGTGCCAGTAAAAACAGAAAAAACGGTCCACCGAGCATCGCCGTCAGCACTCCGACCGGCAACTCGGCCGGGGAAAGTATAGTGCGCGCAAACGTGTCGGCTATTACGAGAAACGTGCCACCGCCGAAGAAGGAACTGATAAACAGGGGACGATGGTCGGGGCCCAACAGGAGCCGGAACGCATGGGGCACGATGAGGCCGACAAATCCAATGGGTCCGGCAACGGAAACAACCGCGGCTGTCAGAGCGGAACCACCGATGAAGGCCGTGATTTGCACTTGAGTGACGTTGATGCCACGACCGCGCGCCAGTTCATCTCCGAAGGAGAGGTGATTGAGTTTTTCAACCTGGCACAGCAGAAGCGCAAGGGCCGGAAGCATGATCGGCAATACCGATGAAAGACTCCGATAACCCCGGATATCCAGCCCGCCCATCAACCACCTGTCCAGAGTGACCAATTTGCGAGGCGCAGCCATATAACGCACGAACATGATGAGCGCGGAGCTGATCAGGGCCATCGTCACGCCGGCTAACAGCAGCTTCATGGTGGAGAAGTTTTCACGACGACGGGCAAGCAGGTAGATAACCCCCATCGCACACATAGATCCGATGAGGGCAAAAATCTGGACTGAGCTGAAACTGCCGATGCGGAACAGGCTGATGTCGAAAAAAATAGCTGTTGCTGCCCCCAACGCTCCGCCGGCGGAAACCCCGAGCGTGTGGGGGGTTGCCAGTGGATTGCGCAGAAGTGCCTGAAACACCGCTCCGGCGATCGCCAGTGAGCCACCCGCAAGAAAGGCGAGAAGGATTCGTGGTGTACGTTGGTTCACCACTATCTCATAGCTGACGGGTGCGCCTTCCGCTCCAGCGCCAAATGCCATCAGGATGTCCCGCAGATTCAATTGAACCGCGCCAAAAAGAAGGCAAACGCATGCTGCAAGCACGCTGCCCACAAGGAACACGGTCGTGAGTCCGATCAGTTTTTTTATGTTGAATGATGCCATAAAAACCGCAAAATAAAACTATGGAGAGCAATACTTCGTCCGCCGTTGCACGTCCCAATTTATCCTCATCCCTTCGGCGCTGTCGAATCACCACCAGCAGTCGGGCGGGTATCTGATTCAGACGGTGGATTTTTAACGGCGCGCGTTTTTCGCCCCAGGACCAGAACCATGGGATGTTCCGTGACCGGGTGGGGGACAATCCGCACGGACGTGCCGTACGTTTCGCCGATCAGTGTTTCGTCCATCACTTCCGACGGAGGCCCGGCGCACGCCAGTGTTCCGTCGCTCAGTAAGGCGAGCCTGTCGCAGAATTGACTCGCCATGTTGAGATCGTGAGTCACTACAACAACGGCGATATTCCGCCGCGACAGCGACCACAGAAGGTCCGCGATATGCGATTTGTGGTGGATGTCCAGTGCTGCGCTGGGCTCATCAAGCAACATTACATCGGGTTCCTGAGCCAGGACGCTGGCCACCAGCACGCGTTGTTTTTCGCCACCGGAGAGGGTGGAGAAATATCGATCGGCCAGCTCATCACATTCGGTTTCGTGCAGCACATTATTTACCACCTGTTCATCCGTGTCGCTGAGCAATCCGAACGCTCCCTGGTATGGGAATCGACCCTGGGCCACCACTTCATGCACTTTATACTGAAAAGAAGATTCGGGGTTCTGCGGCAGAAAGGCAATTTTGCGGGCCAGTTCGCGTCGTCGATAGTTCTGAAGATCCCGTCCCGACACCCGGATTGTGCCCTCACCGGGCTGGAGGATACCGGCCATCAGACGCAGAAGCGTACTCTTACCCGAGCCGTTCGGTCCCACGATCCCCAGCATTGTTCCTTCCCGCGCCTGCAGACTGATATCATGCAGCTGAAAATCATCGTCGTCATATTGAAAACAGCACTGTTGAACGGAGAGGTTGTTAGGCATGATTCACTTATTTTGTGTTTTCAGGTGGATGGAGTTTCTTGGCGATAGCCCGGGCAAGTTCCGTTATGCGGGATCCCGGTATCAGCGCGTAGTCTTTGCTGATGACGTGGATGCGATCCCGTTTAACGGCGGGGAGAACCGACATCTGCGACCAGGTTCGACGGATGCGTTCACGTTTCGCGGGGCCCATCATTCCCTTTCCACGTAGCTCCAGAATAGCCTCAGGACGTCGTTCGGCCAGGATTTCCTTGTTGATTGTTCTATAATCCTCCGAGAGATCACTGAACACATTCTTGCCGCCGGCGATTCGTAAAATGTCCGCCAGAAAGGTGTCCGGTCCAATGGTGGTGAGATTTTGCAGGCTGCCGGGGGCCCGCCCGATTACAACGAAAGTTTCTACGCGGGGGCGGGATTGCACTCGCGTATGGATTGCACGCAACCTGTTTTTGATCCGTTGTTTGAGTGCCTGAGCCCTACCGGGGCAGCCAAATACGTCGCCGAGTCGATCCAGGGCTGAATAGATGGCTTCGAGATCGGCGAGATTGAGTGTTATGCAGGGAATGTCTTTAGCCCTGGCAAACGACTGCACCTTTTTGGCCAGCCCCTGGGTCACGATCAGATCCGGTTGCAGTTGGGCAATGCGCTCAAAATTGGGGTTTACAAACCCGCCGCATCGGGGCAGATCCTGCGCTTCGAGCGGAAAGACAGTATGGTGACTGACCCCCACGACCCGATTACCCGCCCCCAGGGCAAAGGTCCATTCCGTAACGGAGGGGGACATGCAGATGATGCGTTTTGGCCCTCTGCTGCTTCCCGCATCCTGTTCCGGGCCCTTCCTTTCAGCTTTTGGGCCAATGAGCAAAGACAGGCTTATACCGAGGGCCCCGGCCACAATCATCATAGCAACGGTTTTCCACGGGAGGTTCTTCATCCCCTCACTCCCGCAGATCTTCATCGATGGCGTGAGCGGCATCTTTTCCGGCCCCCATGGCCTGGATGACCGTCGCCGCCCCCGTCACGATATCGCCGCCCGCATAGACTCTGTCCAGGCTGGTCCGGCCCGTCCCCGGTTCGGTGGCAATAGTTCCCCAGTCGGTGACTTCCAATCCGTCCGTTGTCTGAGGAATGAGGGGGTGGGGACGATTCCCAAAAGCGACGATAACCATATCGACATCCATTTCAAACTCAGAATCATCGATGGGAATGGGGCGGGGCCGTCCGTCGGACCCGGGTTCGCCCAGTTCCATATTGATGCATTCCATGCCCGTAACCCAGCGATCCTCATCGCCCAGGATACGCGTTGGATTGGTCAACCATTTGAACTCGATGCCTTCCTCCACGGCATGTTCCAGTTCCGCGTCCCGCGCGGGAGATTCGTTTTCGGAGCGGCGATACACGATCGTCACTTCCTCGGCCCCGAGACGTTTGGCCGTGCGGGCGGAGTCCATGGCGACATTGCCTCCGCCCAGCACCGCAACGCGCGGTTTTATCATGACCGGCGTTTTATACTGATCATCGTAGGCTTTCATCAGATTGACCCGTGTGAGGTATTCGTTTGCACTGAATACGCCGTTCAAGTTTTCACCGGGAATGTTGGCCATCCGTGGTAGGCCCGCTCCTGACCCGATGAAGACCGCTTCGAACCCTTCGTCGAAGAGGTCGTCAATGGTGGCTGTCTTTCCAACCACAAAATTCAACCGCAATTCAGCTCCCAGAGATTTCACAAATTCCACTTCCTGAGAGACAATTTCTTTCGGGAGCCGGAATTCCGGGATGCCATACGATAGAACGCCTCCCGGTTTATGCAGCGCCTCATGAATGACGGGTTTGTAGCCCAACCGGGCCAACTCGCCTGCTGCACTGAGTCCCGCGGGACCGCTTCCCACGATAGCTATGCTTTTGTTTTTAGTGGTGTCACAGACGGGTTGTTCCGACGGGCCGGACTCGCGATCATAATCGGCCACGAAACGTTCCAGGTTGCCGATGGCGACGGGGTCGCCTTTCCTTCCCACCACGCAGTTCGCCTCGCACTGTTCCTCCTGCGGGCACACCCGGCCGCAGACGGCCGGTAAGGCGTTATCTTCTTTGATCAGTTCGGCGGCGCTGTGGAATTTCCGATCGGCGACTAACTGGATAAACTCGGGAATCTTTATCCCCACGGGGCAGCCGTCCACGCATTTGGGGTTCCTGCATTGCAGGCATCGTTCGGCCTCCATGACGGCCTGATCCTCTTCCAACCCCAGCGGCACTTCTTCAAAGTTGCGTATTCGACCCTCAGCCGGTTGTTGTGGCATCACCTGGCGGGGAATGTCCATGGCGGAATCGGCTTCACGTCCGGCTTCAAGTTGTGCCTCCATCAGATCGGTGTGTTGCCGATCACATCCGTGAGCGGATTCATATTCAGGTATATCGCGTGCCTTCGGATCGTGCACGTACTGACCCAAACGCGCGGTCAATTCCTCGAAATCCACTTTATGGGCATCAAATTCGGGCCCATCCACACACGCAAACTTTGTTTCCCCGTCCACCGTGACACGGCATCCTCCGCACATTCCTGTCCCGTCAAGCATGATGGGATTCAGGCTCACGATGGTTTTTATACCATCCGGACGGGTTAGATTCCCGACCGCTTTCATCAGCGGGACGGGGCCCACGGCATATACGCCGTCAATATCGCTATCAGCACCGATGATGTCTTCCAGAACTTCCGTTGGAAACCCCGGGTGTCCTCGCGAGCCGTCATCCGTGGCTATTTTGAGCTCATCACAGGCTTCCTGCAGCTCATCTTCCAGGATGAGCCTGTCGGCCGTTCGGGCGCTGATAATGCCGGTAACGTGGTTGGAGAGGGGGTGGAGTGCCTTAGCGAGCGGCAGAATGAGAGCGATCCCCAGGCCACCTCCCAGACACACCACATGCTCGTATTCATGCAGTTCAGTGGGATTCCCCAGCGGCCCAACCACATCCGGTATTTCATCGCCGGGTTCAAATTCCGCGAGATGTTCCGATGTTTCACCGACAACCTGATAAACGACGGTGATCGTCAGGTTGTCCCGGTCCGCTCCGGCGATAGTCAACGGTACTCTTTCGCCCGTTTCACTCAGACGCAAAACGACGAACTGACCGGGGCGTCGTTTCTGGCATATGCGGGGGGCATGAATACGGATACGATAAACATCGGCGGCGAGCTGTTCCTTCGTCACAATTTCATACATCTGTGCCATCGTACATTCCACCATGCTACGGAGTTAAAGTCTGATCAGACTGAACATTATCATGCGGACACTATGAAGCATACAGATCCCCATCCCCGTCGCTCGCTGGCTCAAGATGCACTATTGCATCGATAACGTCGGGCCCCTCATCCAAAAGACGCTGTTTGACGGTTTCGGCGATTTCATGGCCGCGTGCCACGGGCAATTCATCATCGACGAGAACGTGTAATGTCACAATGATGTGTCCTGCCAGGTATCGCGTTCGTACTCCGTGCACCTCATTCACGCCGGATGTCTGGCGAGCAATCTCTCGGATGGCCTCCAGCTCCCGTTCGCTGGCTCCAGCGTCCATGAGCTCCTTCAGAGCCGGCCAGACCACCGTCCAGCCGGACCACAGGATAAAAATAGATACGAACATGCCAGCCAGGTGATCCAGGAAGGCCCATTCCGGTAGCAGACGGGCAACCAGAACCGCCACAGCCACGGGCACGGAACTCAGGGCGTCCGTCCGGTGATGCAGGGCGTTAGCGACGACGGCCGAAGATTGAATGCGTTTCCCAACCTTCCGAGTCCATACGTAAAGCCCTTCTTTGCTGACGATGGACAGAACGGCCGCAGCCAGCGGAATCCAGCCGGGGGCCGTGTGATGGGGAATCTGCAGCGTTGACAGAGCATGATATGCAATACCGGCTCCCGCTGCAAGCAGGGCTACGCCTATCCCCGTCGTGACCAGTGTTTCGATACGCTGGTGACCGTAGGGGTGGGAGGAATCGGGCGGTTTTGACCAGTATTGTGACCCCAGAAGGATTGAAACATCCGTTCCGGTATCGGACAGGCTGTGCACGCCATCGGCAAGAACCGCCTGGCTGTGACCGAGAGCCCCCGCCGCTATTTTTATCCCCGACAGTAGCAGGTTGGCACACAATCCCCACAGAGTAATCCGCCGGGTGTCTTCAATAACGGAATTGTCGGTATGTGGTGAACGCATGACTTGTCCCATGACATCCAGCAAGAAATATGACTGGCAACCCCAAAAATGGACGAGTGTGTATTGTAAGACTCAGAGCACACCGCGACAACAGGACAACACAGCATAGGAATTGGGTTGTGTTGCGTTGTGCCGCCGGTCTTGATCCCCCGTCATGTAAAAGACTGATTGTGTCCTTTCACAATCCGCTTCTTGCAATCGTAGTTTTTTGCATGGCACCACGCGTGTGAGAATGGCTCAATCCATTTTGACGTTTGAGATCTCTCGTATTATTTACTGTTGAAGCTCCGAGAATTATATGCCGGGCCTTCAACCCTGTGGAATTGTTTCAGAGCCAACGGCCGGGCATATATTTGCCCAGACAGCACTGGCCTGCAGGTCCACGGAGGTCTGGATTGCGGGTTAGTAACAAAGAGGTGGAGGGTCGAAAGCCCAGCATATACTGGTACGTATGGCGGGCCTAACAGCCTAAAATGCCTCTGTTAAAATATGTTCGGCGGCGCGGGCAAAGAGCCATGTATTTCAAATCGCTGTTTTGGGTAGGCCTGGATTGGCCGCTTATGGCTCCGCGTGTTGTCGGGCATATTTGGAAAAGTTGCCGTTGAATCGGTAATTTCGCAGATATCCGCCCGCGGCGATGTCGGAATGATTGGGATCTTCCCCGTGGAAACCCCTGGACTTCACCTTTTTCCGAGAAACCCATCGTGCGGAACCGTCATAAGCCCAGGCGTTGACCCCCTCCGCGCCATGGGATGTGTTGTATGGGTACTGCAGCTCACCGTCAGGTATCTCCTGCAGGGCGAGGCCCCGTCGTTCATGTATTCAATGGGGTCGCACTGCGCGCAGGAGAATAGAAATGGCGAGACGTCGTTTGACTGCCAATTCCGGGCATAGGTGTTCAACTGCGGTCGGTAGTTCAAGTCGTCATCCCCGGTGTACATGAGAGTCGACACGCCGAGGTGAGCTTCACCGTTGTTGGACTCATACGGTGCTCCCTGATGGTATAAGCTTGGACCCCACTCGTCGCCGTTGGTGAGGCATTCCCACAACGGCAGATCACCGCCTTCGGATGAATCGTGGCCGCATGTATAGGAGTAATCGTCCCAGTACCACGTCCACCTGGCCTCGGGGATATCCCCGAAGTATTGCCCGTGACACCGCTGGAACGAGGGGCAGTAGAGCAGCGAGGGATCGTCCACATATCCCCGGATGCCAAGGGTGGCGAAGGGATGCATGTCGTTGTGTGTCCGACTCACCATCAACCCGTTATAAGGCCTCCCACTGGAGGGTCTTGCGCCGACGTAGTCGTCCATGGGTTGTTGGGGATCGTCGATGCCGCCGGCTTTTCGGATGTAATCATTCATCCAGCGGGGCACATTGCCGTCAGTGTCGTGCGCGAACATGGTGAGATCAAGACCGAGCTGTCTGTGCTGGCTGAGGCAGGAGATCCGGCGGGCCTGCTCTCGTGCCGATTCCAGCGCAGGCAGGAGCATTGCCGCCAGGACGGAGATAATAGCGATGACCACAAGCAGTTCGATCAGGGTGAAATCATTGCGTTTCATTGACCCAACCCTCGGTATATAGGAGGAGAACAACGCTTATTAGTCAGAGAATACCGTATGGATAAGGTTTCGGCAAACCTCGTTACGTTTTTGTGCCGTGCATTGGGGTAAGTTGTGTTTCCCCCTACACGAAGGCTCTACGACAAAACGGGACATCTCCAGCGTTCGTCCGGGGAAAATTCGCGTCGTTTACACAAGGGTTCGGGTATTGCTCGCAAGCAATTTGTGCTTTATTTCCACCCCACAGTGGACGGACGAGCAGTATCAGTAGGCATACAGGCGCCCATAGGGGCGGGCGGTTACGGGAATGAGTTTGGTGAACTGGTCGGGGGCGAACTGGTTCTCATCCTCTCCGAACTCGTTACAGAATTCGGCGATGAGCGGTTGCAGGCGTTCCCAGTCATCATCCTCCATATCCGGCAGTCCCACCTCGGCGCCGGTTTGCCACGGTTCCAGCTCCCCGCGGATATAGATCGTGCCGCCGTGCATGCCGGTGCCCACGTACTCGTTGACCGGGGCAACGCCGTCGTGACCTATCCCCAGCACCACCATGATGCCGCCGGCCATGTATTCTCCCAGATAATCGTCCGCCGTCCCGCCCACGACCACTTCTGGCATCTTCTCCTGGTAGGCCTTCATGTGAATACCGGCCCGGTATCCCACGTTATCGCGGATGAACACCTTTCCGCCACGTTGACTGTAGCCCATAATGTCGCCGGCACTTCCATGCACGACGATTTTCCCGGCGTTCATGGTGTTCGCCATGGCCGCCTGGGCGTTGCCGTTCACCGTGATATCCGCGCCATTCATCAGGGCCGCAAGATCGGCCCCGGCGGTCCCATTGATGGTTATATGAACGGGGTTCTGCAAACCGGTGCCGATGTATCGGTGGCCCATCACGTTGTCCAGCACGACTTCCTTTTCGCCATCGGCGATCACAGCATTGATCTTTTCGTTCAATGCGCGGTAATGAACGTCTTCAGCATCTATAGTTGTCATTGTTAGTTCTCCTGTTGTTTTTCAGGGCCACTCGCTCACACTTCGAGTGGCTGGCCGCTCACCACTTTTTCGCGGTAATCTTCGGGAAGCGCGATCAAACCAAAATCGTCGGTCAGCAACCGATCTTTGAAATCGGTAACGTCGATCTGCTGCCGGGCCAGCCCGGTGATAATACCCGCCCGGTCGATGTCACCGATGAATATCGCACCCACGATACGGTTATCGCGCAGTACAATTTTGCGGTAGATCGGTTTTTCAGTATCCATGTCCGTCATGATTTCGTAGTTTTCGGGATCGTCCGGCGCCGTGACTCCGATGCTTATTGTGGGGAGTCCGAACACATCCACGGAATTCATAGCCAGCCCGCCTTCGTACTCCCGGGATCCGTCCGCCATATTCATTCCCGCAATCAGACCCTGGCGGTAGGCGTTGGGCAGGATGGGAATGGCGCGTTTTTCACCGGAGAACAGTTCCCGCGCCTGGGCGACGTCCCCGGCGGCATATACGTCATCAAGTGAACTCTCCATGCGGTCATCCACGATGATTCCGCGATCAACTTCAGCCTCAGTTCCCTCCAGAAGATCCGTGTTGGGCAGAACGCCGATGGCGAAAATCACCAGAGAACAGGGGACATCCGTTCCGCACCGGAGGGTGGCTCCGTCCACTTTCCCGTTTTTCTGATTGATGCTCTGGACGGTTGTTGAACACCGAACGTCAACCCCGGCGGCCTCCATTGCCTCCTGTGCCATCTCCGAAGCGGTTTCATCAAAGGTGGAGTTCAGCACCTGATCTGCCAGCTCCACCAGCGTCGTGTGGATGTCCCTGTTGACCAGGGCTTCCATTGACTTCAGCCCGATGAGACCGCCGCCGACAACCACGGCGTTTTCCACCCCTTCAGCTTCGATGAACTCCTCAATCTCGTTCGCGTCTTCCCAGGTGGTGAAGGTGAAGACGCCATTTGCATCCATTCCTTCCACTTTCGGCGGAAGAATCGGGCTTCCACCGGTGGCAACGAGCAGATTTTCATACGCCAGTTCTTCACCGGTGTCGGTTCCCACGATTTTTCTGTCCGAATCCACATCCTCGGCGGTGACACCCAGAAGGGGGGTGACGTTGTTTTTTTTATAAAAATTCTCGGGGCGATACATCATCTGTTCCTCGTCCACTTCCCCGGCGAGCAGGTAGGAAATGAGCGGACGAGAGTAGGTGTGGTGGGGTTCCCGTGCCACGACGGTGATGGGGCGGTCGGGGTCGTTGCGTCGTATTCCCTCCACCGCCCCCATGGCGGCGGCGGAATTACCGATGATAAGGTATGGAATGCGGTTCATTGTTCTCCTCGCAATCTTTGATGTTTTGATTGATTGACCGTTTTGGTTGGGGCGTCGTTATTCATCGGATGCCTCCTCATCGATTTCCTCCAGAACAATCGCCTTATTCGGGCAGTTCGCGACGCAGGCCGGGAATTCCTCGTCGATGCACAGGTCACACTTTGAGGCGGCCGTATCGTCGTTGCCGCGATGAATGGCGCCTGCGGGGCAGACCATGATGCACATCCAGCATCCGACGCATTTGTCCTCATCGTTCAGCACGGCGCCGGTTTCGGGGTCGCGATGCATGGCCCCGGTCATGCAGGCTTCAATGCATGGGGCGTCCTTGCAGTGGCGGCACTGAAGCGCGAACGAGACATACCCGGATTCCTCCACCTGAACGCGGGGCGAGAGGTCCTCCTTTTCCTCCCGGAATGCTTTGATGATATGTTTGGATTCAGAGTGCTGGACCTGGCAGTGAATCTCACAGAGTTTGCATCCGATACAGTATTTTTCTCTGGCCACAATCTTTTTCATTGTGTCGTCCTCTATTGAAAATTTATGTTTTACTCACCGGCGGCCTTCACATCGAAAATCGACAGTTCCCGGTCGGTCAGTCCGACACCCCGGAGGTGTTCGCGGTTTCCGCGCAGACTCTCGATGGAGTTGATACCCATGCCGCCCATCATTTCCTTGATTTCAAGCGACCAACCGCGCAGCAGGTTGGTCAGACGTCGGACGGCGATGTCGGGGTTGAGGCGGCGCGTAAGATCGGGATCCTGCGTCGCGATACCCCAGTTACACTTGCCGGTGTAGCATTTCTGGCACATGTGACAGCCCATCGATACGAGTGCGGCGGTACCGATGTAAACGGCGTCGGCGCCCAGTGCGATGGCCTTGACCACATCGGCGCTGCAGCGGATTCCGCCGCCGGCGACCACGCTGGCCTGATTGCGGATACCTTCCTCGCGCAGGCGGGAATCGACGGCCGCCAGGGCAAATTCGGTGGGCATGCCCACATTGTTTCGGATCATCGTGGGCGCGGCACCCGTTCCGCCGCGGTAACCGTCTATCGCCACAATATCGGCTCCTGCCCGAACGCATCCGCTGGCGATCGGTGCCACATTGTGCACGGCGGATATCTTGACCGAGACGGGCTTTTCGTAGCGCGTGGCTTCCTTGATAGCGTAGATTAGCTGCCGCAAATCCTCGATGGAATAGATATCGTGGTGTGGAGCGGGAGACAGGGCGTCGGTTCCTTCGGGGATCATCCGCGTCTGGGAAACCTCGGCGTCCACCTTTTCACCGGGCAGATGCCCACCGATACCCGGTTTGGCTCCCTGCCCGATTTTGATCTCCACGGCCGACGCCGAATTGAGGTATTCAGGATCGACTCCGAAACGTCCGGACGCCACCTGCACGATCATATTGTCGCCGTAAGGGCGTATGTCCTTATGCAGGCCACCTTCGCCACTGTTGGCGAATGTGCCACTATCTCTGGCCGCCCGGGCCAGGGCAATCGAGGCGTTGTAGCTGATGGATCCGTAGCTCATGGCGCTGAACATGATGGGGGTTTCGAGTTTCAGCTGTGGGGGAACCTCGGTTTTCAGCTCGGTTTCGCCGTCGCCGTTTTGCTCCAGCTCCACAGCGTTTGGCTTGCGGCCAAGATACGTCGTCAGTTCCATCGGCTCGCGCAGGGGATCGATCGAGGGGTTGGTGACCTGGCTCGCGTTGAGGATCAGTTTCTCCCAGTAAATGGTATCCTCCGAGTCGTTCCCCATACCCGAGAGCAGGACGCCGCCGGTTTCCGCCTGTTTGTACACGTTGCGCAGGGCGTCGGAGTCCCAGTTGCCATTGGGTCGGAACTCCCGTTCGCTCTTCTTGATATCAATGGCGTCGGTGGGGCAGAGGGTGGCACACCGATGGCATCCCACGCAGGAGGCGTTCTCGCTCTGCATCTGATCTGTGTCCGCGTCATACTCATGCACTTCGTTGCTGCACTGCTGGGCACAGACCTCACACTGGATGCAGCGTTCCGGATCGCGTTCGATGCGGAAATCCGGGTCGATTAGCCATTGTTTGGGGTTGGGTATTTGACAGCGGGTATTCTGGCCGTCGTCAGGTGTTTGTTGGTTTTGTTGGTCTGTCATTGCTTTACCTCTTTTCGGAAGGGTAATGGAAGCATATCAGGCGCATTCATCGGTCGCGGAATCCGTCGTCTGGAGCCGGCCGATGACCGGCTCCCCGCCCGCCGGTCGCCAGAGTTGGTCGGGGGACTGACAGATGGTACGGATGGCTGATTCTTCACTGGCCACATACAGCTTATCCGCTTTTCGTGCAGCCACCATGGGGCGCAGCTTGATCCGATCATTGAACCCGATCATGCCTCCGCTGTGACCGACAAGCACGGAGAAGGGGCCGTTGAGCAGAGCGCCACCGTAAACCGTGCGAATTGTGCGCGCCAGTTCTGCCTCATCGTCCGGCATCCGATCGATCTGTTCCCAGAATGGAGGCGCCAGGGCGGTGCAGGCATGCTCCACCGGCAGGCCGTGTTTTCGGATCAGCAGGTCAAACATGTAGGTGATGACTTCCGTATCGGTGTGGAACGCGCAGTGATAACCGAAGTTGTCGAGGTATCTTCTGTTGATGCCGTAGGAGGAGATTTCGCCGTTGTGGACGACCGACCAATCCAGCAGCCCAAACGGATGCGCGCCGCCCCACCATCCGGTGGTGTTTGTGGGGAACCGGCCGTGCGCCGTCCAGATGTAGGCCTCGTATTCATCCAGCCGGAAAAACTCCCCGATCTCCTCAGGGTAACCCAGGCCTTTGAACACACCCATGTTTTTCCCGCTGGAGAACACGAAAGTCCCGTCGATGGTCGTGTTGAGTTCCATCACCAGGTCCACCATCACATCTTTCTCCGTTTTATCGTACTTCCGGGTCAACTCCTCTTCCCGCAGGTCCAGAAAATAGCGGTGGAGGAGGGGACGCTGCTTGATGGCATCCAGTTGCCGGATGGGGATCGGTTCCTGATGCCGGACCTCACATCGGTCGGCCAGAAATTCTTCAGCCTTTTGCTTGCTGGCATCATCGTCGAACATGATGTGCAGGGCATAACTGTCTCTGTGTTCGGGATATATTCCGTATGCCGCGAACCCACCACCCAGTCCGTTGGCGCGTTCGTGCATATTGGCGATGGAGCGGATGATCAGTTCGCCGCTGAGTAGCTCACCGCTCTCGGACATGAGGCCGCTGATGGAGCAACCGCTGATATCTTTATGGGGCAGGGGATTCTGCATTATTATTCCTCCTGGCTGTTGGTGAGTGTGGTCAACTCTTTTCTCAATTCTGGAGCCCCATCCACTTTCCGGGGTGCCAGCACTGAGAAAAAAGTGGCCATCAGAAGCTATTCTCAGAGATAGATCAGGCGAGGACGGTCCGTGCTCCGCCCTCGCCCGTACCCAGCAGCCGAATGCCGGGTGTAAACGACTATCTGGTGTTGGATCAGCCCGATATCACGGTTATCGGGGCAACACCGCTACTTTTTGTGTTGAGTTGGGCGTGCACCGGGTGGTCACACGCCCAACGCCAACATCAGTTAGAGGATTGACAGGTAATTGTCGAGCTCATAGTTGCTCACGTGGGTGCGGTACCCATCCCATTCGATCTTTTTGTTCTCGATGAACTTCTCGAAAACGTGGTCACCCAGCGCCTCGCGGACCAGTTCGCTGTCCTCGGTCGCTTCGATGGCCTCGCCGAGGTTTCCGGGCAGGGCTGTAATACCATGTTCCGCTCGCTCCTCCTCGGACATCTCAAAGATGTCGGACTCGACCGGATCACAGAGTTCATATCCCTCTTCCACGCCTTTGAGGCCGGCCGCAAGCATCACGGCGAAAGCCAGATAAGGATTGCACGCGGGATCGGGACAGCGCACTTCCATGCGAGTTGCCTTCTCGTTGCCCGGTTTGTACATCGGCACTCGGACCAGGGCGGACCGATTCCGCCGCGCCCACGACACATACACCGGTGCTTCGTAGCCGGGTACCAGACGCTTGTAGGAGTTAACCCACTGGGCGATGACCGAGCAGATCTCACGGGAATGTTTAAGAATACCGGCGATGTAGGAGCGCGCCAGATCCGACAGATGATAGGGCGCATCGGCATCAAAAAACGCGTTCCGGTCGCCTTCAAACAGGGACATGTGGGTGTGCATGCCGCTGCCGTTTTCCCCGAATATGGGCTTGGGCATGAAGGTGGCATAAGCGTCGTGGGACATGGCAATTTCTTTGACCGTCAGCCGGTATGTCATGGCGTAATCGGCCATTTTGAGCGCCTCAGCATAACGAAGATCAATTTCATGCTGGCTGGGCGCAACCTCGTGATGGCTGTATTCCACCGGAATGTCCATCTGTTCCAGAGTGAGAATGGTATCACGACGGAGGTCACTGGCCACGTCCAACGGCGTCAGGTCGAAATAGCCGCCGGCATCGAGCTCCTGGGTGGACTCATCGTCCTCGAAGTAGAAAAATTCGAGTTCCGGGCCCACGAACAGGTCGTATCCCATGTCCTTTGCTTTTTGGAGATTGCGTTTGAGCACGTAGCGAGGATCCCCCTCATAGGGAGTGCCATCCGGTTTAAGGATGTCGCAGAACATCCGGCCGACGGCTCCACCCTCGGTGGGGCGCCATGGCAGAATGGTGAATGTTGATGGATCGGGCATAGCGATCATGTCGCTTTCTTCGATCCGCGCATATCCCTCGATGGATGAACCGTCGAAGCCCATTCCATCCTCGAGAGCGCCTTCGAGTTCATCGGCCGTAATCGCGAAGCTTTTCAGCGATCCCAGCACATCGGTGAACCAGAACCGGATAAACTTCACATCCTCCTCCATCACTTTCCGCAAAACGTCTTCTTTGTCCATATCGCAGTTGGACATTGTCGTGACTCCCAACACAAAGTAAAAACTATAACCGTGCGAACCAGAGATTTTCTGTCGGTGGCCGGCGCGCACCGGCCGTTCACCCAAACATTGCGCAACTACCATGCCACGACGTCTGGCAAACCTGTAACGTTATGCGCAGGAATAAGATAACAGGTATATGCGAATATAGACCATGCCGAATCGTGCTTGTGGGCTGCACAAGGGTGGTGCATGTCGGAGTTGGTGCATTGTTGTTGGGCACCACAGGGGGGCATTTGGTGGGGAAGTGACTGATAATTTTGTGTGGGGCGGAAGAATGCTGAGATGGTGAGATCGGATCGCCAGTTCTATTCAGTGGGTTCTGGGATTGGGCAGCGTGGCTCTGGTGGCTGTCGCGAGTGTTTTGTCGGGGGCACTTGACATCTGTGACGCTGTTGCGTATATTATCGTTCCACTTCGACGCTGTTTTGCGGGGCTTTAAATCCTTGAAACTAGGGATGGGAAACCATTCCAACTTATTGGCAACGCGAAACAGGTCACGTCTTCCAATCAAGACGATTCCGGAGTGCCTTCATCTGGCGGATAATTCCCCTGACGTCAAGCGATATCAATGTGCCCCGCTGCGTTACCGGATTATCTGACCATTCTTTACATAAGAGAACTTTAAGGGCGCATGTATCCAGAGGAGCGATCGAACAAGTTATGGATATCGATGTAAAAGATCTGATTCAGGCTGGCGTCCATTTTGGTCACCGTAGCAGCAGATGGAATCCCAAGATGGAACCCTATATATACAAGAAACGTAATCTGATACACATAATTGACCTGGAAAAGACGCTTTACGGCCTGGTTGCCGGTAAAAAAGTGGCGGCCGCGGTGGCGGAGCGTGGTGAATATGTTTTGTTTGCCGGAACGAAACGCCAGGCGGAACCGATCATTGAACGTGAAGCGGAACGGTGTGGAATGCCATATGTGGCTGAACGCTGGCCGGGCGGGTTGCTGACCAATTATGTCACCATCCGCAAACGATTGGACCGCCTCGATGAGCTGGAGGATCTGGAAAGAACCGGTCGAATCGAACAGTACAGTAAGAAAATGATTTCCTCTCTGCGCCGGGAAAAGCAAAAGATTCTGCGAAACCTCGGTGGCGTGCGCGACATGGACCGGTTGCCGGGGCTGGTTGTGATAGTCGATCCTGCGCGTGAGTCCATTGCAGTTCGTGAGGCCGTAAAACTGGGGATTCCCACCATTGCCTGGATGGATACCAATGGGGATCCAGAAGACATTGATATAGTGGTTCCCGCGAACGACGACGCTATCGGCTCGATTGAGATTTTTGCGCGCACAATGGCTGATGGCGTTCTTGAAGGGCGTGAACGCGCTGAAGTCGGCAAAGAGGAATCCAAAAAGCAAGAAGAAGACAAGGAACAGGCGGAGTCAGGGGAACAGGATAAAGAATGATCTGCTGGCTGTCTGCGCTGAAGCATAGAGGAAATTATCGACTTTTGAACCTCAGGAGAAAAAAACGATGGGTGTGTCTGCACAGGAAGTAAAGGAATTGCGGGATAAAACGGGTGCCGGGATGATGGATTGCAAGGAGGCTCTGGTCGAGGCGGATGGTGATCAGGACCAGGCAATGACTGTTTTGCGCGAGAAGGGCAAGGCCGATGCTGAGGAACGTAGCGCGCGTTCGGCTGATGAGGGCATTATCGCGCACTATGTGCATGGGAACAACAAAATTGGAGTCCTCATTGAGTTCAATTGCGAAACGGACTTTGTTGCCCGAAACGAGGATTTCCAGGAACTCGGCGAGGAAATGGCAATGCAAATTGCCGCGATGGATCCTATGGCCATACGTCGGGAGGATATTCCGGACGAAGTTGTTGAACGCGAGCGCCAGATTTATGCCAAGCATGCAGCCGATAAACCCGATCACGTCGTGGAGCAAATTGTCGATGGCAAAATGGAAAAATTCTTTTCCAAGGCGTGTTTAATGGAACAGGAATACATCCGCGACAACGACAAGACCATTCAAGATCTCGTTGATGAAATGGTCAGTGTGGTGGGGGAGAAGATTCGCGTATCGCGCTTCGAGCGGATGGAAGTGGGCGGTGCCGGTGAATCTGAGGATACCGGAGACGAAACCTCCGAAGAATAGCCCCCGTATGTTGCCCACTTTTTGTGCGCGCTGGCTCCGGGAGACCTACTATGACCCCACAATCCACCCATGAACAAGCTCTGTTGAAACTCAGTGGCAGCGCTCTCGGGCCCGAGGGCGCCATGGGGATTGATGAGGAACAAGTTGAGTATATCAGTTCGGAGATCGTGTCCGCCCGGGAGGTCTGTTCGCGGCTTGCCGTGGTGATTGGCGGCGGAAATATCATGCGCGGTGCCAGCTTCTGCCCCGACGGGGAGGGGAGATTACGGGCGGATCATGCCGGCATGCTTGCGACTTCCGTCAATGCTCTTGTTCTTCAGGACAGTCTGGAAGCCCGCGGTATTACTACTGCCATCTATAGTGGGCTGGCGGTGGAGGAAGCCATACCGCCATTTGAGAGGGAGAAAGCCCGTGAAGATCTGCACGCGCAGCGCGTGGTTATTCTGTCAGGCGGTACGGGTAATCCGCTCTTCACCACGGACACGGCGGCCGCTCTGCGTGGGATCCAACTCGGAGTGGATGTCGTGTTGAAAGCCACTCGCGTGGATGGTGTTTTCAGCTCGGACCCGGAACAATCCGATGATGCAGAATTTTTTGATCGTCTGGGATATCACGAAGTACTGTCGCGTCGATTGGGAGTGATGGATTTATGTGCCGTCTCCCTCTGTATGGAGCATGCAATGCCCGTGCGAGTTTTCAACTATAAGCAGAAAGATAATATTCGCCGCGCACTGGCCGGGCAAAATATTGGGACTCTTATAGGAACCGAAAGCCATGGATATGGATGAGACTCTTCTTGATGCCGAGCAACGGATGGAAAAAGCCGTAAGTGTTTTTGCCGACGAACTGAAGGGGATACGAGCCGGTACGGCCAACCCCGGATTGGTTGAAAATATACGAGTTGATTATTACGGATCAAAAACCCCGCTCAAACAGATAGCTAATATAGGCGTGCCCGACCCGCAGCTGATTGTCATCAAGCCCTACGATCCCAGCTGCATCGAGGATGTGGCGAAGGCTATTCAGAAGAGTGATCTTGGCATACATCCTCAGAATGACGGAAAAGTGATCAGACTGGCGGTGCCCGGGCTGAGCGAAGAACGGCGAGATCAGCTTGTGAATCGGGTGAAGGAATCGGCAGAGGATGCCCGGGTGGCCATTCGCAATATACGTCGGGATGCCAACAAACAATTGGATAAGTTGGAAGACAAATCAGAAATTAGTGAAGATGATTGCCGGCGTGGACAGGAACACATCCAGGAGCTTACTGACGAATATACGCAGGAAGTTGACGATATGCTGGAGAGAAAGACCGAGGATATCCGTAAAGTTTGAATTCTGATTGACACGCGACGGCGGCCGGATGTGGCGCAATTGAAAGCCACATCCGGTCTTTCGCATTGATGTATCGCGGTATTGGTTCCCTCACCGGAGGAGGAAAGAGCGGATGACTATACCCAATTATCTCACCCTTGCCCGTCTGGCCCTGGCCCCGGTTTTTATCGGGTTATACGTATCGGATGGGACCACGGCAGCGGTGGCAGCGCTGGTGGTTGCCGTCACATTTGAGATTACGGACCTGCTGGATGGCTACATCGCCCGTTCCTACGATCAGGTGAGCTCGATTGGCAAACTGATCGACCCAATGGCCGACAGTATATCCAGATTCAGCGTATTTCTGGCCTTTGTCACCGAAAGTTCCGTTCGGTCGGATCCCTGGCCTGTACTGCTGGTGGCCATGATCTTCTACCGTGATGCCATCGTTGCCTACATCCGCATATTTGCCGCCTCAACCGGTATGGTTCTGGCGGCTCGAACGAGCGGCAAGGTGAAGGCAGTGGTTCAGGGCACGGGTATCGCCATTTTTCTCACCGTACGAATGCTGGCGCATTTCTATTCCTCGCTGCAACCGTATCTGCAAATGGTCTTTTATGGTGTTATGTGCCCGATAGTGGTGATAACTATCTGGTCAGCAATCGATTACGTAACGTCCAACCGAAGCGCAATACAGGCCATGACGGAGCACGATAACGTTGCATGAGGGGATGTGGATCTCGGTCGTTAAGTTGAATGGAAGACGTTGTACCTGTATAATCCCTGCCTATTCTGAAAGTCCATATTGAGTTGTTTCACGACTCGTCCTCACTTTTTCCATCCGGGTCCGGGGTACGACTGTACCCGCATTACCCGGAGAATCTTTGTTTACGTCAGAGGCTGGAGGATCGTTGATGTCCGCGAGCGCTAAAAGTACGAGTAAGTTCAGTATTGGTAAGATTGCATTGGTTTTTCTGGGCATTTGCCTGGCTGCTGGTACGGGAGCAGCTGCAGAGCCGGGTGCCGGAGAAGTTACGACCCTTATTCCCGGCGTGCCGGCACTATGGTTGGTGGCGCCGGTTGCGGCCGTGATTGGGCTGATTTTTTCCTACATGTTCTTCAATCAGTTCATGAAGGTCGATGAGGGAACCGATATGATGAAGGAGATTGCTCAACATATTCGGGAAGGCGCTAACGCATACCTTCGCCGTCAGTACGCGGTGGTGGCGGTAGTGTTCGCCATCCTGTTCGTCATCTTTCTGGTACTGGCACTGCTGGGCGTTCAGAATCCCTTCACCCCGCCAGCGTTCATTGCCGGAGGCTTCTTCAGTGGTCTGTGCGGTTTTCTGGGCATGAGATCAGCAACCCAGGCTTCGGCGCGCACGGCGAATAAAGCACGCGAGTCGCTGAATGGGGGACTGATGGTTGCGTTTCGCAGTGGATCGGTTATGGGTCTGAGCGTGGTCGGTTTCGGCCTGATTAACGTGGCGGTGTGGTATTTTGCCATGGTCGTGATCTACCACCAGAACATGTGGGGTATTGCCGAAAGCCTCGCGGTCAAAAATGGGTTTACATGGTCCCAGGATATCTGGAGCAATCCGCAGTATATCCATACCATGCTCGGGGAAATCACCTCGACCATGCTGACCTTTGGTATTGGGGCATCAACGATGGCTCTGTTTGCCCGCGTGGGCGGCGGAATTTACACGAAAGCCGCCGATGTCGGCGCTGACCTGGTGGGGAAAGTTGAAGCGGGTATCCCCGAAGACGATCCCCGGAATCCCGCGACAATCGCGGACAATGTCGGCGATAACGTCGGCGATGTTGCTGGTATGGGCGCGGATCTGTATGAATCTTACGTGGGATCCATCCTGGCCACCAGCGCACTGGGGGCTGCCATTCCTCTTGCAGTCGGGGCTATGTCGCCCGCCATGTACACGACCCTGCCGATGATTGTGGCCGGGCTCGGGATTCTGTTCAGTATTGCCAGTATTTACCTGGTTCGCTGTAAGGAGGACGCGACGCAGAAGAACCTTTTGAGAGCGCTTTTGATTGGAACTTTCAGCAGCACGATTCTCGTTGTTGGTGCGCTTGCAGCAATGTCGTGGGTGGGCTTGTTCCAGTGGGGCATCTTTGGGTCCGTTGTCGCGGGTCTGATTGCTGGATTCATCATCGGACAGAGCACCGAGTGGTTCACCGCGGACGAATATAGCTGGACGCGAGGTGTGGCCAAGCAGGCCCCCATGGGGAGTGCGCCGACCATCATTGAGGGTATTGCCGTTGGCATGCTTTCAAGTGCTATTCCGGTTATTACCATAGTTGCAGCGATCATCGCCGCATTCGGACTGGCTGGTGGTTTTGCTGAAGGCGGCATAAACCAGGGATTGTATGGAGTGGCGTTTGCTGCTGTTGGTATGTTGTCCACGCTGGGCATTACGCTGGCCACCGATGCTTATGGTCCGGTCGCGGACAATGCCGGTGGAAACGCCGAAATGAGTGGTCTTGATCCGGAGGTCCGGGAGCGGACCGACGCCCTTGATGCGCTGGGTAAC
Source organism: uncultured candidatus Brocadiaceae bacterium (assembly GCA_964644705.1). Classification (GTDB taxonomy): domain Bacteria; phylum Planctomycetota; class Brocadiia; order SM23-32; family SM23-32; genus CAZXYF01. The sequence goes on from CAZXYF010000001.1 coordinate 28,735, forward strand.
ACTACGGCCGCCACGGGTAAAGGATTCGCGATTGGTTCGGCAGCCCTGACGGCTATGGCTCTGCTGGCGGCTTACATCGCGCAGCTGCCCACCATGATTCGTAGCGCACTGGAAAACGCGGATGTGTATAAGGTGGCCAGCAGCAACACCGCGTTCTATCTTGGAGAAAAAACCGAGGTGGTACAGTCGCTGGAATCAGCGGGTTGGACGGTGATAGATGCTGCCAACGCCGAGGCAATGGGTATTACCAACCTCGTCGCCTATTTTGGACTGAATCTTCTGAACCCGAATCTTCTGGGAGGTCTTTTCCTGGGTGCCATGCTCGGTTTCGTCTTCTGCGGTCTCACGATGCGGGCGGTGAGTCGTTCCGCCGGTGATATGGTGGAAGAAGCCCGTCGACAGTTTGCCAAGTTGCGTGAGGCCCTGGTGGCTGACGGCATGAGCGAAGAGGAAGCTGAAGACCCCGACAACTGGCCGGGTCGCACGGAGGTAAAAGATGGTGAATCCATCCCGAATTACGCACACTGTGTGGAAATCGCCACAATTGGCGCACAGAAGGAAATGGTCATTCCCTCGCTGCTGGCAATTGTCGCCCCGGTGGCAGTGGGCCTGATTCTGGGGGTTGCCGGAGTGCTGGGCCTGCTGGCCGGTGCACTGGTTTCGGGCCTGTCTCTGGCCTGTCTGCTGAACAACGGCGGTGGGTCGTGGGATAACGCCAAGAAATGGATTGAAAAGGGCAATCTTGGAGGCAAAAACTCCGAAGCGCACAAAGCCAGCGTTGTGGGGGATACCGTAGGTGATCCGTTCAAGGATACCTCCGGACCATCGCTCAACATCCTGATCAAGCTGATGTCGATGACCTCAGTTGCTTTTGCGGGATTGGTCGTCTCCTGGTCTCCGGTTGTTCGCTCTTTCCTGCATCTTGGAGGAAACTAATTGGGCAGAGTAGAACCGGACAGATTAGCTGCTACGTGTGCAGCGCTACTCGATGAGAAGCGGGCGGACGACATTGTTATGATGCACGTTCGCCCACTCACTTCCATCGGTGAGTATTTTCTCGTTGCTACTGCTCGTAACCCCCGACACCTGCGCGCTCTTGCGCGGGATCTTGAGGACGCCATGGAAGATCTGGGGAAAGAGCCTCTGGGCATCGAGGGTGTACCGGAATCCGGCTGGATACTCGTTGATCTCGGCGACGTTGTCATACATTTGTTTGACGCGGAACGTCGGGAGTTGTATCAGCTGGAACTCTTGTGGGGAGACGCGGAGCGTGAGGATTGGCGCACAATCGAGGCGCTACCGAACGTGTCCATATCTCGCGAAACAACGCTCGAACAGTGATAAATTGCACCCTATGAAAATAAGAAAGCCCTGCGGGCCAGGCGGCCCGCAGGGCTTTCTTTATGTTCGGGGGAGTTTTGTGTGGCAATCAAGCCGGTTCAAACCCGAGTTTCTCGCGAATCGTCGCGGTTCCTTTCAAACCGGGCTTAAGATCCAGAGCCGCCGTAAACACCTCGCGAGCCTTTTCTTCTTTATCCATTTTGAGGTGAACTTCAGCAATCTTTTTGAGGATAAAGGCTTTTTCACTTCGGTCAACGTCGAATTCAAGAATACGTTCGTAGCAGGCTATTTCCTCTTCCGGGTCGGTGGCATCGCGGGGAAGCTTACGACTGTATAATTTTTTGAGTCGCACTTCCACTTCCTCAAAGAAGTACCGATGGCGGGGCGGTTCTTTTTCGCGTTCGAACAGTTCTTCATACAGATCCGCCGCCTCTTTGTTACGTTCAACCTCTTCCATCTCCTCAGCCAGAAGGAACAGGCAATCCAAGTAATCGCGTGTCTCAAGATAATCTGCCAGGACGAAATCAGGGTCTTCGTTCAAACTGTCCCATATTTCCAGTGCGCTTTCACCGTCCTTGTTGAGTAGATCATCAAGCATCTGCTCAACACGCGATTCGATGGTTTCGTCACGTCTGCTCGTGTCGGCGTCCCGAAACGCTGGACTGGTCTGGAGCAAGACGTCGTATCGCGCGCGTTCCCGCTCATTGCTTAAGACCCGATAGGCGGCCATAATTTGCTTCATACGACGCGATGCCGCTGGTTTGTCGTCGCCCTGCTTGGTATCAGGGTGGTGCTTTTTGGCCAGTTTGCGGAAGGCTTTTTTGATATCCTCCTGCGAGGCCGAGCGGTCAACGTCAAGAACATCGTAATAGCTTTCCTTTTGGGTTTGCATTGTTTTATGGTCGTTCAAAAAGTGAAAGCAATAAGTTTATAGGGCTCAGTGGGACCTTATATGCGAAAAACAGGAACGCTGGTAAGTGTTGCCCCCAGCAGATCATTGGAGTCTATGCCTCAGCGGCACACCAAGAGAATCACCTGGTAAATGAGTTTTCATCTCTGATCATCCCCCAGAGCCCCCGACACGTGAGGAATATAGCTCTGAAACGCAATATAAAGATAGCAAGAAAAGTGTGTTTTGTCAACATTAAAAACGTTTTTTGGCATCAGGAGCGGGCTGAGCTGTTGAATATGCCATTCCGGAGGTTTTCACTGCAAGTATCTTTTCAGCTGGGATCACGGCCCCGGAATTGTCCGGTGGCCTGTCCCTGAAGTCTATTCCGGACAGCGCGCAGACATAAGTCAGATTGCAAAGCTTCAGTTTGAAACTATAATGCAGATGTGATGAGATCAGTTTTGACCAAAATATTCAGAAGCGAAATATGGGATTGGCTCAGTGGGAGGGCTGATCGTACCGTTGGAATATAGATGCCGATGAAACATGAATTGATTTTGACAAGGATCACACATCAATGAAAATCAGTATTGTAGGCGCCACAGCTTATACCAGCCAGGAGCTAATCCACTATCTACTGAGGCATCCCGCTGCAGAAATTGTGCATCTGGGAGGACGTCGGGAGGGTAACCCGGCCATTTCGGATATTTTTCCGGCGCTTCGGGGCAGATGTGATCTGCCTGTAAGGGGGCTGAAGCCAAATGAGATACAGGACAAGCCGGACATCGCCTTCTTCACGCTGCCTCATCAGGTGAGTCACCAGTATGTTCCGCTGTATCTGGAGGAGGACATTCGCTGCATCGATTTCAGTGCTGATTATCGTTTTCAGTCGCGGGCGGTGTATGAGACTCATTACGGGAGTCATGGGAATGCAAATAACCTGGATAGAGCCGTGTATGGCATTCCCGAATTGTTCCGAGAGAAGATCGCGGAAGCGCAATTAATCGCGAATCCGGGTTGTTATCCAACCTCCGTGATCCTCGGGCTTGGTCCGCTGGTCAAAGGGGAAATGATCAACCTGAGTGATATTGTCGTTGACGCCAAGAGCGGCGTTAGCGGCCGGGGCAATAAACCCAGCCCGGGGTCGATGTATTGCGAATGCAATGAGAACTTTTCCCCTTACAAAGTGGGAGCCCACCGGCATGCACCGGAAATGGAGCAGGGAGTCGAGCTGCTAGGGGAGATGGAAGATAGTGACGTCAATGTGCTTTTTGTGCCGCATCTGGCCCCGATGGACCGGGGGATTCTCTCTACAATATATGTGCGACTGACCGGTGACGGGGCGAGTGATTTACAGGAAGTTTATCGCGAAGAGTACGGGGAGGAGCATTTCGTGCGTGTGTTGCCGGAGGGGGAATTTCCGTCGACAAAAAATGTTGTTAGGACTAATTACTGCGATATAGCAGTCAGAGTGGTTGAGAAGAATCGGGCTGTCATCACCGTTGCAATCGACAATCTGGCCCGGGGGGCGGCGTCGCAGGCGGTACAAAACATGAATGCTTCATTACGCCTGGAGGAAACACTCGGGATAGAATAGACGACACACGCAGGTGGGGAAGATGCCGTGTGACGTAGCGAATCGGTCACTTTTTCGCCACTGTGGGGGATCGAAACAACTGGGGATCCATCCCGAGCTGTTTTATGTTATATCGGATTTGTCGTGGGGAGATTCCACGCTGACGGGCCGCTGCCGCCCTGTTCCTATCGGAGCGTTTCAACGCCTCCCTTATCATGTCCCGCGCCAGGGCTTCAACCTGAGTTTCCAGAGCGCCGGTGTCCGTGCCACCGCCGTCCTCCGGCAGCTGCAATGTGGGCGGGAGATGATGGGCATGTATTGCTTCGTCGGTGCTGAGCAGAACTGCTCGTTCAATACAGTTCTCCAGTTCCCTTACGTTACCGGGCCAGTGATAGGCCATCATGGCATTGATGGCCTGGGTGGTAATGCGACTTATGTTTTTGCCCATCCGGTCTGAAAATCTATCCGCAAAATGATCGGCCAGCAGCAGGATATCTTCCCGTCGGTCCCGTAGGGGAGGCAGATAAATGGGTAAAACATTTATTCGGTAGTATAGATCCTCCCGAAAATCTCCCCTTTCCACGGCTTTTTCCAGATCACAATTGGTTGCCGTTATTATGCGAACATCCGCGTGTTTTGTTTCGTTGCTACCGACCGGTTCGTACTCTCGTTCCTGGAGAATTCTGAGTAGTTTGACCTGTATGGTGGGCGAGAAATCGCCAATTTCATCCAGAAACAGGGTTCCGCCATCGGCCTGTTCTATGCGACCGCGTCGTTGAGATGTGGCGCCGGTGAAAGCTCCTTTTTCATGTCCGAACAGCTCGCTTTCGATGAGGTTTTCCGAGAGGGCGGCACAGTTCACCGTCACCATTGGATTGCTGCTCCGCGCGCTCTGATAGTGAATCGCCGAAGCGACCAGTTCCTTTCCCGTACCGGATTCGCCCCGGATGAGAACGGTGGTGTCGGAAGGGGCCACCTGTTGGATCAAACGGTAAACCTCCTGCATCGGATCAGAATTCCCGATGATGTTTTCCGGGCGCAGTTGTTCGCCCAGTTTATTTCTCAGACGCAGGTTTTCGGCTTCATAAGATCGTTTTTGAAGGGCGGCGTCCCGGCGAGCGCGTACGTCCCCGCCGACCATGTTTGCCACGATGTCTAAGATGCGTTGTTGTTCTTCCAGCTCGTCGCGTGAGGTGCATGGGACGTCGACTGACAGAGTGCCCGTGACTTCATTGTTGAGGACAATAGGGACGCACAGAAAACTGAGCTGTTCTCCTGCGCTTTCCCGCCTTTTATGGATTCGGTTGCAGAATCGAGGCTCATCGGAGATGCGTGGTATTACTTCGGCTTCACCCGTTTCCATGACGCGTCCCACAATTCCTTCGCCTTTTTTATACCGGACGCTTTTTTGGTCTGATGACTGAATATTGGGAGCTGCTTCCACCACCAGATCCTTTTTGGACGGGGACACGAGCATGATAGTTCCCCGGTGCATATCGAGTTTTTCCCGGAGCGTTTTCAATACCTGTTCCAGCATCTGCCGTTGGCCGCTGTGCCGGTGCAGTATCCGCGTTATTTTTTTCAAACCGTCAAAAATATGAGCGTATCGGCTGTTGTCGGACATATGGTTCCTCCGCACTGGACCACGGTATCGGTAGTGAAATCGACTGTTAACAGTACATAACGCAAATGAGATACCGTCTAAAAAGCTGTGCAGTTGCGGCTGGATCAGTACCAGTATCATTTTTTACCTCACGGCGGGGCTTACCAAAATCTTTACCTTCGTCTTTATCAAACATCTGCCGTTGTTTTCTGGAGACCTCAGCCCGAACAGAAAGGCAGACGAAGGCAAGAACAAAGAGAGTTGTCCATGTCAAATCGCTGTTTTGGAGGGACCTGACCGCACGGGCTCCCAGCTTGTGGCACTGTTCTCTTTCATGTATGGTCTTAAATGCGCCTTAAACAGATGTCTCAGCCTCATCGGATGTTTTTGGGCGGACGAATATGGGTACAATCCAAAGGTGCTGCAGAAGACACACGAATAGTAAGATACGGATGGGGGAATGTGTTTACTTTTCAGGCAGTGCATCATTTATGACCGCTCGAGGGCGGATACGCTTTTAGAAACAATCATTTAGTTTTTGTGATGGAGTTGCGTGATGGAAGCTATACCGGAATCAGTTGTTAACTCTGTTCATCAAGAGTTCAGTGGCGTTCAAACAGAGGAACTCCGTGATAAAGCCAGTGATCTGCACGATGCCCAGCCGGAATTGATGGCTTTTGTGCAGGCATCGACAAGCCAGGTGGAAGGAGATGCTGCGGATCTATGCGTCTATCTGTTTTTTATGACCTGTCGGATGTATGAGGAAACTTATGGGGACGATGTAGGATTGGCCGAATCCGATGATATCATGCGGCGATACAGGGAAAACGAAAAACAAATCGAACAACTGACCGCAGAAGAGAAAGAAAAGTGGGATGACCAATCTTTTGGGATGGATACGCAGCAGCCGCATCTGATCGATTATTTGATGGAGGTTCTGAAAGAAGCTCGGGACGAGGAAAAAGAAAACCTGACAGCTGGCGAACAGGCATATATATTTCTGATATTAAGTACCGTGATGACGGTCCTCAATGATGCAGTGAACCGGTCGCAGGAAGGATAGAATGCTGTGGATGGGGGTGCATGAACTGCGATACACAGGGAGGAGGGCGGCGGGGGAAACCATGCCAATCTTGTGTAATGTATTCATCCAGCTTTAAATATATAGGCCGCCGGCGAGCATTCCACCGGCGGCCCCTGTATAACGGCATTCCGTAGCAACAGGCAGAATCATCCAATCGCTTCAGATCCGGTTTCTCCTGTCCGTATTCGGACGCAATCCGCAAGATCGAGGACGAAGATCTTTCCGTCGCCAATCTCACCGGTTCGGGCACCCGCGACAATGGCATCGATGGTGGGATCCAGATAGTTGTCATTGACCGCTATCTCAAGGCGGACCTTTTTGAGCAGGTTCACCTCCGTGACCACCCCGCGGTAGGCCTCGGTGTAGCCCTTTTGCTGGCCACAGCCCTTCGCGGTAGTTACGGACATTTTGTGTACGTCCGAATCGAACAGCGACGCTTTGACGTCGTTTAGTTTTTCCGGCTGTATGTAGGCGATAATGAGTTTCATCGCATTACTCCTTTTTGGCTGGTGCGAATTGTGGATTAAAATGAGCTGGTCCGGGGCTTCCGGTCCCCGGGACCGTCGGCGAACCCGCGAAGCAGGAAGTCATCGCCGACGGGGGAGAAGTGGAGTTACTCGGTGGTGAATATCTGAAAGCCGGCGTAGGCCTCCATGCCGTGTTCGCCGATGTCCAGGCCACGCAACTCTTCGTCGCGGGAAACCCGCAGGCCGATCGTGGCCTTGATGGCGAGGAACATCACCGTGCCGGTCACCACGACCCAGCCCATTACGCTGAGCACGCCGATGGCCTGTATGCCAAGCAGCTCGAAGCCGCCACCGTAGAACAGGCCCGCCACATCGCCCATACCCGCCGAACTGGCGTAAGCCGGACTGGCGAACAGCCCAACGCACAGGGTGCCCAGGGCGCCGCAAATGCCGTGGACGGAGACCGCACCGACGGGATCATCGATGTGTAGGGTTTGGTCGATGAAAAGCACCGAGAGAACAACGACGATACCGGACAGCAAGCCGATGATGATCGCCCCGCCGGGGGAAACTACAGAGCAACCCGCTGTGATCCCGACCAGGCCGGCCAGGCCACCGTTGAGCGCCATACTGGCGTCCGGCTTACCCTCCACACCCCAGATCGTAAACATAGCGCTGATAGCGCCGGCGGCAGCCGCCAGGTTTGTGGTGACGGCAATGGTACCAATGGCGAGATTGGTGCCGCTGGTGGTACTGCCCGCGTTGAAACCGAACCACCCGAACCACAATATAAATACTCCGAGCGCGGCCAGTGGAATGTTGTGACCGGGCAGGGCTCTGGAGGTGGTTTCGTTGCCGTGTTGCGAGTATTTGCCCTCTCTCGGGCCCAACACTATTGCGCCAACCAGGGCCGCCCAGCCGCCCACACTGTGGACAACGGTGGAACCGGCAAAATCAACCATTCCGAGCTCCGCCAGAAAACCTCCGCCCCAGATCCAGTGCCCGACGACCGGATAGATAACCGCCGAGAGGACAACGCTGTAGGCGAGGTAGCCGACGAACTTCGTGCGCTCGGCCATCGCACCGCTCACGATTGTTGCGGCGGTGGCGGCGAAGACCACCTGGAACATCCAGAAGGCGATCTGCCACAGACCCTCGGTTGTGGCCGGATCACCGACGGAGAGAAAAAAACCATCGGTGCCGAACAGTCCCATGCTGTCCGCGCCAAACATAATCCCGAAACCAACGGCCCAGTAGGCGATGGATCCGACGGAAAAGTCCATCAGGTTCTTCATGATGATGTTGCAGGCGTTCTTGGCGCGGGTGAAGCCAGCCTCGACCATGGCAAAGCCGGGCTGCATGAAAAAGACCATGAATGCCGCCACAAGCATCCAGACGGTGTCAATAGCATGAGCGTTTTCGCCACCCGTGGGTTCACCCGCCAGGGCCGTACCACCGACGCCTGACAGCAATAACAAAGCCAGCAATATGCGCGTTTTCGTGTTCATCGTGTGCTCCTTTTTGGAAGAGAATTAAGTGTGTGATTTTGAAAGCAGAAGTTGGGGCTTGTTAGAAGACGGAGCCCCAACTCACTTCCGGGGCGTCAGAAGGCCCAGGAAATCGTTATTCCCGCCCACAGGTTGTCGTCATCGGACATGTTGTCTCTGATGTCCTCGTCCAGCAAACTGGAGTAGTTGACGGCCGGGGTGAGAGAAACATTTTCGCCCAGAGAGACGGGAAACGAGAGACTCAGCAGCGCATCGGTGAGCGCGCCGGAATCCTCACCATAGTAGTAGTCGTTGTAGTGGGAAGTCCCGTAGGCCACGGAACCATCCACTGCCGCGGATACGCTGACCCCCCTGGCGGGTGTCCAAATGTCCTCCAGAGAGTGTCCCGCTGAGAGGGAGATGTAGGAGCCATCCGCCTCATCGACATCCTGATAAACCGTGATGCCAGGGGACAGGGGCAGGTCCAGAGTGGCCCCGGCGTAGAGTTCAGTGGTCGATGGAGCGCTGCTGTGGGGGAATGTGTAGTAAATGGCGCCGACGCTGAGATCCACAGTATCCCACGTCCAGGAGTAGTCCAGAGTTAGATCATATTCGGTGAAATCGCCGGATTGTCCGTTGGCGTCGTCCAGGTCCATGTTGCCCCAGACGTTGAATGAAAGCCCGTCGTATCCTATTGTGGCGGACGGCTGAAACACGTCCCCATCCACGGTGTTGATCCCGCGCCAGACGTATTTGCCGTTGTAGGTCAGATCGAGCTCAAACCAGAGCTCCGGCGTTTCGGGTTCCGGGACTGGCTCATTTCCTGCAGATTCCGCTGCGTGCAGGATTCCTGCGGTTACTGCTGTCAGCATTACACAGACTACTACCCACCTGATCGACTTCCTCCAAAACATCTTCCTTCCTCCTTTTCGGGAGAGACTTAAACCGAGCCGGGCGAACCATTCGTCCGGTCACCCTCTGTATGTGCATATGGCGTGCCATGAGGCGCCCGAAAAGCAATAAATGCCTCTAAGTGCCTTCTGGGAAAGGGCATACAATGTGATGGTGGGTGGAGGGCAGAGCTGCAGTGGTATCGGGAATCCTACATTATTGTGGTTCGCATTCTGGCACCTACATTTTTGTAGGATCCAAAGCGGTTTTGTGTAAGTTTTCCATGTCGGATCTTGCTGTATCGTATAGTGAGAATCCCCCGCGCTTGCCACGGGGATCCTTAGGTTTCAACCTACCAACCCAGGATGAAAACCCAATAAATCCCCCGCGCTTGTCGCGGGGATCCTTAGGTTTCAACCTACACAGAAGGCCGAACAATCAAGTAAATCCGCCGGGCTTGCTTCGGCGGTTGTTAGGTTTTTTGCTCTTCTGACTCCCAAAAACGTTAGAACATTTTTGCAAGAGCGTTTAGTTTGGGAGGGGCGGGCGTCATGGGGTAGGGAGGAGACAGTATGATGTTATGATGGCATCTTGAAGATTCGGATCAAAAAAAAAGACACTCCTGCGGGGTAACAGGAGTGTCCGATCAGTGATGATTGGCAGCGTGTCTTATTTTACGACGTGTCTGGTGACGCTCTACCCGGCTGGCTGTTTTCCACCGGCAGGGTGACAATAAATGTTGTCCCTTTACCCGGTGTGCTCTCGGCGGTTATTTCACCGTTATGTCTGTTCACAATTTTCTGGCACAGGGCCAGACCGATGCCCGTACCTTTGTACTCCCCCCGTGGGTAGAGGCGCTGGAAAATTGTGAAGATACGATCCAGGTATTGTTCATCGAAGCCAATGCCGTTGTCGCTCACCGTGAGACGACAGAAGGTTCGCTCATCTTGCATTTCTTCTGTAGCGTCAATTTCAACGACAGGGGGGACACCTTCTCTGTGAAACTTCAGTGCGTTCGAGATCAGGTTCTGCAGAAGTTGTCTCATCTGCGTGGCGTCGGCCTCGATCTCCGGCAGCCCACCGATTTCTACCGTTCCGTCAACATCTTCGATTTGCATTTCCAGATCGGACACCACTTCCCGGGCGACGGATTCGAGGTCGGTTTCTTCAAACTCTTTTCCGCGGGTGGTAATGCGCGAGAGGGTAAGGAGGTCATTGATGAGCTGTTTCATCCGCGCTGCGGCATCAGTTATGCGTTCAAGGTATTCTCGCTCCCGTCCTTCAAATTTATCCAGGCACTTCTCTTCTATTCGCTCACCGAATGCCATAATCTTACGGACGGGCTCCTGGAGGTCGTGGGAGGCCACGTAGGCGAAATGCTCAAGTTCCTGGTTTGACTGTTCGAGTTCGCTCAAGGTTTCCTTGAGCTGTTTTTCAGTGCGTTTGCGGCGTTCAATCTCCCGATCCAATTCGTCTCGCGACGCGGTCACATTCTGGAGATTTCGCGCCATTTCCTGGACATCCCGGGATAGGGCGCCGATTTCGTCACCACTGTCTGTGGCAATCTGACAGGTGAAATCGCCCGCTCCAACTCGTTCAACACATCGACGCAACCGGCTCACACGTCGTCCAAGTGAGCGGGCCATCAACATGCCTATGCCCAGCCCGACGACGACAAAACCGCCGAATATCATCCATATTTTCTGAACCAGCTGATCAACAGGAGCATAGATCACATCCGTAGATTGTTGAAGCAAAAGAACCCACCCCATACCGGGAAAATTCCGGTATCCTTCCGAAACCGCGTGCGTGCACAGCAGGTTTTCCCCGGTCTTCGATTCAATGGTGTAAGCGCCGTTTGAAGCAATATTATCGGGAGAAGCAGGAAGCAGACGGGAAGGGGGACGCCGCCCGGTCGTTATTTTGCTCTTCCTGGAACTGTAAATCACCCTGTTGTTGCTACTGAGCAGATACAGATTGCCCAGATCTTTTTCCTTTTCCCGGGCTTTCTGGTCCAGCTCGCTTATAACTCGAACAACTTCTTTCAAACTGACCACGGCCTTGGTTACTCCCATGAACTTCCCGGTTTCCGGGTCGAGTACGCTGACAGCAACCGTGACGCTGTCCATGTTCGCGCTTCGATCAAATTCGACAGAACTGACATAAACACCGTTCTCACGGGTGCGCTGCCACCACTGTTCGTCGGCCTGGGCAAAATCTGAAGGTCTTCCAGAAGCCCCCACAAGGGCCCCGAATTTATTGGTGATAAAAATTTCTCCCAGCACGGGATAATCATACTCCCGATTCAAATGCGCGCTGAATTGCTGAAGCTTCATGCTAATGTCCGATGAAAGCACTTCTTTGACCGGCCGCGGTTGGGGGGGCTCAGTTCGGTCAATCCACAACTTATCCTGTTGTTGGATATAGTTCGCACTGTCATCCATTCTGGAATACCGATTATTCGATGCCTCGAGTGCCTTGCGAACCGATTTCATCCCGCTCAAAAGGCGAAATTGTTCCATGCGGCCGTGGAGATGACGGTCCAGCTTGTTCATCACCTCGCCCACCAGCAACATGTTGGTGGATCTGACGCTACGCCTCATGGCTCGCCGACTTTCATCCGCTGCGAAGTAGGCCAGCACCAGTATGGTACAGGCCACAACAAAAACGGCCAGGGCTAATTTCGTAAAAATTTTCACTTCTTGACCCTCTGCAGTGAACCGAGACTCAACCGTGCAAGCGTAATAGAACTATACCGGCCAACCATCCCGCGCGCAAAACCAAAAAACGGCTAATATATGTTGACATATCATGAGTTGGCGATATAATGGACCTTGTGCATTGCTCACATAGGCCAGGAGGATGAAAGATGAGTTGTGACCTGTCGTTGATTCCGATGGATGAACTCGAAAAAGCCGCTGACTGCCTCAGGGTGATGGGGCATCCGATGCGGTTGCGCATAGTCAATATTCTGACGCAGGGCGAGTTTCCGGTAGGGGAGATCGCCGAGATCTGCGAGCTCCGCCCGAATCATGCCTGCGAGCATCTGCGATTACTGCAGGGGCGCGGATTGCTCGACAGCGAGCGTCGTGGGCGCGAGGTTTACTACAGCATTGCTGACCCACGATTGGCGTCGTTGATCGAGTGCGTGCAGAAAAGTTGCGGGCTGTGTGACGACGAAGAGGCCCCGGTAAGTGAATAAGTTGTTGAGATAAAGATATAAAACCGATTACTGTCAGGAGGCAATTATGGGAGAAGAAATGAGCGAGGAGTCGTCCGTGCAGACAAAAAAGAGTCTTATGTCCGCGCTTGGTGGATTCATCGCGGGAATGGTGGTAACTGCCGTTCTCGTGGTGACGTTTATGCCGAGTATGATGATTATAAAACACCGGAGCAAATACGATGTTGAGAAAACCGTGCAGGAGCTGACAGCAGCCATAGAGGAACAGGGATGGGTTCATTCGGGAACAAAAAACATGAATAAAGGCCTGGCCAAGCAGGGGAAGACGTTAAAACCGCTCGTTCGCCTCGTAGCGCTCTGCCACCCCGAGTACGCCAAAAGTGTTCTGTCCACTGATCGGTACGTCTCCTGCCTGATGCCGTGCAAAATAGCGGTTTACGAAGGAGATGATGGGCAAGTGTACATATCGAAAATGAACACGGGCCTTATGGGCAAGCTTTTTGGCGGCAATATTGCGCGCGTCATGGGCGGATCCGTCGCGCAAGATGAACATGAAATTCTCAAAAGCGTTATCAAACCATAGTTTCGAGATGGACATATGATTTTTCCAGACCTGTAAATATGGAGGTTGTCGATGGACCTGGGCAAAAAAATGACAAACTTTTCGATTCATCGTCCCAAGGCGCTTATTGCTATAGTAGTGAGCGTTACTGTATTCCTTGCTCTATTGGGGGGATTGCCAAGCCTGTGGCCGGAGGTGTTCAAACCACTCCCGACCCTCAAAGTCGATACGGATCCGGAAAACATGCTCCCGGATGATGCCGAAGTGCGGCTGTTTGATCATCGCATGAAAAAGAAGATGGATTTGCACGATATGATCGTTGTCGGGGTGGTGAATAGCCAGCATCCAAATGGGGTTTATAATCCGGAGACTTTGCGTAAGGTGTATGAACTGACGGAATACGCCAAGACCCTGCGGTGGAAAAAAGAAGGATCCACGCGTAAAGAGGGAGTTATCCGGCAGGACATGATTGCTCCGTCGACGGTGGATAATGTGGAATCAGGGGGAGGGGGCGTGGTCCGTTTTGAATGGTTGATGCCGCAACCACCTCAAACTGAGCAAGAAGCGCTGGATGTATGGCGCAAAGCCCGGAAAATTCCGTTTTTAAACGGCACGGTCGTTCCAGCGGATAAAGAAGCCGTCGCTATATACCTTCCGATCACGTCAAAGGATCTGAGCGCGCACATATACGACAAACTTCAGGCGAAAATCGCTGAGTTTGATGGGGCGGAGGAGTTCCATATCACGGGGTTGCCCGTCGCGGAAGACGTTTTTGGCGTCCAGATGTTCAAACAAATGGCCATTTCCGCGCCGCTTGCTATGCTGATCATCTTCGTTCTCATGTGGATCTTTTTCCATAAACCGACCCTTGTGTTTTCGGCCATTCTGGGGGCCATGATATCGACAATATGTACGATGGGGTTGCTTGTGGCCACTGGGAATACGGTGCACATCATGAGTTCCATGATACCCATCTTCATCGTGCCTATCGCCGTTCTCGATGACGTGCATGTATTGAGCGAATTCTTTGACAGATATCAGCGCACACAGGATCGCGTGCAAACGCTCAAGGACGTTATGGGTGAGCTGTTCGTGCCCATGCTTTACACTTCGCTAACTACAGCCGTGGGGTTCGCATCGTTAGCACTGGCGCCGATTCCTCCCGTCCAGGTGTTTGGTTTGTTCGTTGCGTTTGGTGTCATGGTGGCGTGGCTCAAATCGGTGATGTTCGTTCCTGCGTTCATTATGCTGTTGCCCGCCAGCGTTCTGGAAGGATATGGGGCTCAACACGATGAAGACAACGAACATTCGACCACATTTTTGGGACGACTCCTTCAGAAAACGGGACAATTTACGTATCGATATGGAAAAGTAATTCTCGTGGTAATGGTTGTTGCGATCGGCATATCCATTTACGGAATTCAACTTATTCAGGTGAATGATAACCCGATAAAATGGTTCGACGAGTCGCATCCTATCCGTGTGGCGGACAGGGTGATGAATGAGCATCTGGCGGGCACTTACATGGCCTACCTTGCTCTGCGGCCCCCGGAGGAAGTGGGAGAGTCCGAGTCGGAGGAACAGGAATCAACATCTGCGTCGAAAACAACCCCGCCCGGACGGGAAACGAATGAATCTGAGGGGGGCGAGCCCAGCTTGCCCGCCGGCATAGGCGGGATGGAAGAGGGCAAGGACAGTGGGCCCCGGCTTCCATCGGGCCTGGGCGGCACTCCGGCTGAGTCTGAAGGCGAGTCAGCTGAAGAGCCCGAAACGCCTCCAGAAGAAGATCGCCCTGCTATTTTCAAAAAGCCGGAAGTTTTGCGCTGGATTGGACGGCTGCAAACCCATTTGAATGAAAACCCAGACATTAAAGTGGGTAAGAGCAACTCTTTGGGAGATATTGTAAAAACGGTTCACCGCGAACTCATGGTGGGCACCGAACGCGACGGACAAAAAATCACATCGGAGCAGGCGTTCCGGATTCCCGATTCCGTGCCAGCTGTCGCCCAATGTCTGCTGCAGTATCAAAATAGCCATCGGCCGCAAGATCTGTGGCATTTTACCACTCCCGATTATCGTGAAGGAGTGATATGGCTGCAGCTGAGCAGTGGCGACAACAAGGATATGTTGAAAGTGGTCGAGGCAGTCGACAATTATGTCAAAAACAATCCGCCACCTGTGAAGTTGCAGCACGACTGGTTTGGGCTCACGTACATCAACGTGGTATGGCAACAGGAAATGGTAGTGGGTATGCTCAAAGCATTCCTGGGAAGTTTTCTGTGCGTGTTCCTCATGATGACGTTGCTGTATCGGTCGGCTTTATGGGGAGCCTTGAGCATGGTTCCATTGACGGTTACTGTTGGATTTATCTACGGTGTCGTTGGTTTGGTGGGGAAGGATTATGACATGCCTATTGCGGTTCTGAGCTCTCTGAGTTTGGGGCTTGCGGTTGACTATGCTATCCACTTTCTGACGCGAAGCCGTATGTTGTATATGAAAAAGAAGTCATGGGCGGAAACGGCAGGGCCGGTCTTTGGAGAGCCCGCTCGGGCAATCACCCGCAACGCGATCGTCGTAGCGGTTGGTTTTCTGCCGCTTCTGGCCGCACCGCTGGTTCCATATCAGACGGTTGGGATCTTCATTGCCGCTATACTGGCCGTAGCCGGTGTGGCCACTCTGTTGATCCTCCCGGCATTGATTGCACCGCTGGAAAAGCGATTGTTCCCGCGTTCGAGGATGTGTTGTTTGGTATGTAATTGTGCCAGCTGCATAGCCTCGGCCGTTGCGGCCGTGGCACTCGTTGCGGTCAATGTCCAAGAGTTTTTGGAAGTGGGCTGGAATACGCTCACGTGGGTTAGTATACCAGTCGTTATACTGCTCGCGGGGGCGTGTGCCTGGATGTCACGGAGAGAAAAATGCACAACCGAAACATTTGTTCCTCAAGAGGAAGGAGAAGGAAAATGAGAAAGTTAGTGTCTGAAATGCGAATGATTGTTGTCATCATGTCGATTTTCTCCGTTTTCACCGTTAGTTCTGCCGTGGCAGATGACGCTGAAATGTCGGCAGAGGAAATCGTCCGGAAATCAAACAATGTCGCCTATTACCAGGGCCGGGATGGCCGGGCCAGGGTGACCATGAAAATTGTGGACTCGCAGGGACGGAAACGGTATCGAGAATTGATTATTCTGCGACGCGACGACCGACCGGATGAAGACAACAAACAGGCAATGAAGGAGTTTAAAAACGACACATACACGGGTGATCAGCGATTCTACGTCTATTTCCAGAAGCCATCGGATTGGGAAAAAACTGTTTTTCTCGTGTGGAAACACGTCAAACTGGCCAAGGATGATGACCGATGGCTTTATCTGCCCGCTCTCGATCTGGTCAAGCGGATATCGGCTGGAGACGAGCGGACGAGTTTTGCGGGCTCCAATTTTTACTACGAAGATATATCGGGACGTAACACGAACGAGGATCACCATGAGCTGGTGAATACGACGAAGCAGTATTACGTCCTCAAAAACACCCCCAAAAAACCCGACCTCGTACGCTTCAAATACTACAAAATGTACATTCACAAAGCCACATTCCTGCCTGTCCAGGTCGAATACTACGACGAACAGGGAGAAAAATACCGTCAATACAAGGTTGAAGGGGTCGAAAAAATTCAGGGTTATTGGACTGTTACAAAGTCAAGCATGAAAAACACCGACACTGGTGGCTATACCGAGATAACTTACAACGACGTCGAATATGACGTTGATTTGCCCAAGGATATTTTCACGAAGAGGTATTTGCGGAAAGCGCCAGCAAGATACTTGAAGCTTGATTAAATTGTTATTAGTGAGCTACCCGGGAGCTGACGCAAAAAACGGAAAGGTGAGAATACAGTTGTCAAAATACACCAGGCCAAACAGATTGATACCATCCGCTGTGTTCTGTCTCATGCTTGTGGCAACCTGGGGGCTGCCTGCAAGCGCGGAGGACGCCTCTGGCTTATCGAATCGTGACAATAAGGCAGAGGAAAATCCGAGTCCGGAGCTCCCCA
>CAZXYF010000001.1:45969-67862 GCA_964644705.1 uncultured candidatus Brocadiaceae bacterium
GGCTTATCGAATCGTGACAATAAGGCAGAGGAAAATCCGAGTCCGGAGCTCCCCAAAGGGTTGAACGGGGGGGCAGAGGAGAAGAAGCAACAGGGACCTTCTTTACCAGCTGGTCTGGATGAGAAGGGGAAAAGTGAGGATGGTCCGGGGCTTCCTGAGGGGCTGGGATCGTCCGATCAGCTGGACGAAAAAGAACCGGATCTCCCGAATGGGCTTGGTCAAAAAGAAGAGCCCGATGGCGAAGGACGGAAAGTGCAGCCCGTCATTGAGAGGTTGCCATTTGACCTGAGCGGTTTCCTGGAAGCGCGTGTTGGAACGCGGCTGCAACCCGATTCTCATGAACAGACCACCACACTCGGTGAAGCGCGATTGCAGCTCGATATGGAAAAATATCTGGGGTCGACCCGCCTTAAATTGGTGTCGGACTTTATCTATGATCCTATTGGAGATGATTATGGCGTACATCTCGAATCCGGGCGGGGCTGGCTCGACCTCCGGCAGGCCAATGTCTCATTTACCCCCGTTCGTTTTGCAGACGTGCGGGTTGGACGTCAGATACTTACGTGGGGGACAGGCAACTTTCTGTTTCTGAATGATCTTTTCCCCAAAGACTGGAAGGCTTTTTTTATTGGGCGGGATATAGAATATCTCAAAGCCCCTTCCGACGCCGTAAAAGTCTCAACATACAGCGATCTGGTCAACATGGACCTGGTTTATGTCCCGAGTTTTGATTCCGACCGATTCGTTGACGGACGTCGGCTGTCCTACTGGAATAGCCGATTGCGACGTCGAGCCGGCGATGATGCTATTGTGGACCCAAGGCGTCGCAATCAGTGGTTCACGGATGACGAATGGGCGGCGCGGTTGCATAGAACCTTCGGAAGCTATGAGGTGGCTGCATACGGTTATTATGGATACTGGAAAAGTCCTTCAGGGTTTGATCCAGGGGCCAATGCTGCCATTTATCCTCGGCTGTCAGCCTACGGCGGCAGCGCCCGTGGTCCCGTATGGGGCGGGATAGGGAACGTGGAGTTCTCCTACTACGATTCACGGGATGACCGTAGTGGAACGGATCCCAATATCCCGAATAGTGAATTGCGGTTTTTGGTTGGATATGAGCGGGAAGTAGCGCGGAATTTGACGATGGGGTGGCAGTATTATCTGGAATACATGATGCAATACGACGAATATCAGGATAATCTCCCGGCTGGAAGTCACTCCCGTGACGAAGATCGTCATGTCATAACGTTTGATGTAACCCAGCTTCTGTGGAATCAGAATCTGGAGTTATCGATGTTCAGTTTTTATTCGCCCAGTGACAATGATATGTATCTTCGACCGAAAGTGGAATATCAGGTGGACGATAACTGGTCGGTGGAGGTGGGGGGAAACATATTTGCGGGGGAGCATAGATACACGTTCTTTAACCAGTTCCGCGACAACACCAACGTATTTGCCGCTGTTCGCTTTGGATTCTGAACGGAGGGTGATGAGCGAGGGGGGTCAGAGAGCGGGGTATTTATCGAGGCGGGAAATCAAGGCATCGTACACCGTGTCCACGCGGATTTTATCCATTGATTCTGGATCATCCACCGCCCGGGAATAGGGCACTGCGCGAAGTTTAACAACCTCCGTGCCGACTCCAAACGGACCAGTTTGATTCTCATTGGTGGGCCCAAATAACGTGACCATAGGGGTTTGGGTCATGGTTGCCAGGTGCATCACCCCTGAATCCCCACATAATAAAGCGTTCGAGTGCCGTAATAATTGGAGGGTGTCGTGAATCGACGTACAACCGGCAAAATTTAGCGGTTTCACGCTCCGTGAAACGCGGTCCGTTATCTGTCTTTTTATCCAGGGACGTTCTTCTTCCGTACCCACCAGGACTATCTGCAGATTATGATAGTTGTCCCGCAGTCTCTCGAAAAGGGGGATATATTTTGAGCTGGGCCAGAGTTTTTCGTTTGCTCCCTCATCGGTATGTCCACGGATAATGCGGTTACAAGCAGGGTGAACAAGAAGGGAAGGCTCGTCATACGACAGCCCCAGACGCTCAAATCTCCCCCGTACGTCCGGGTCATCTGAAAGGTCGATAGCCGGAGATGGCACCGATACCTGTCCCAGCTCCAGCTCTTCCATTACGACACGTGCACACTTTTCGGCAGTGTGGCCTTCCGGAACATCATCGATAGTAATCAGATCAGAAGGATCCGCGATTTTACGTCGGTATCGAGATACCTTACCGGTGAGAAAAATGTGCTGGTATCCCCCCCGAGTTACTTCACGCCGTATTTTGAGCCACCGCAGAAAATTCCAGATTCCGCCTTTGGAACGATAGCATCGCACATCGTCAACCAGACCGGTGAGTTCAACGAGTTCCCGGGAGTAGAATGTGGTAGCGTAGCGGACGTTCAATGCGGGGGCGTGTTTGCGTATTAGCTTAAGAGCGGGAATGCTCATGACGACATCGCCGATTCGCTGTCGTCCCCAGAAGAGGGCATTCTTGTCGTCGTGTTCACCCATTTATCATGAATTTTCTTCTTCTTCGCGCTTTCGTTGTACGATTTCTTCGGAAAGTCCATCCGGCACTGGTTCGTAGTGCTCGAAACGCATGTCGAATGTTCCTCTTCCCCCTGTAATGGTTCTCAGCTCAGTCGCATATCCAAACATTTCGCCGAGTGGAACCACGCTCCGTATGATCTGGGTGTTCCGTTCATCGCGAGATTCAATACCGGTAATACGACCACGACGCGAACACAAACTGCTGGTCACGCCACCGCTGAACTCGTCGGGTGTAACAACGTTGACTGAGCAAACAGGTTCAAGCAGTTCAGGCCGGGCTTTCATAAATCCCATGCGGAAGGCTTTCTTGGCACAGGTATGAAACGCCATTTCTGAGCTATCAACGTCATGACTTGACCCGTCAACCAGGCGTACGCCCACGTCCACGACGGGACAGTTCGCGTAAATTCCTTCCGACATTGCCTCCACGATTCCCTTCTCAACGGAGGGGATATATTCCTTGGGCACCGCGCCTCCGCGGATTTCATCAAAGAATTCAAATCCCTCGCCCGGCGGCAGTGGTTCCAGTTGCAGCTCGACATGGGCATACTGGCCATGACCTCCGGTTTGTTTGACGTGTTTATGGTTGACTTCGGCATGTTTGGTGAGCGTTTCTCGGTAGGCGACTTTGGGCTCGCCCACATCGGGGCTCAGATTATAATCACGTTGCAGGCGTTCTATTAAGACCTGCAGATGCAGTTCGCCCATTCCGCTGATTATGGTCTCTTCGGTTTCATTGTTGTGCTCGATGGTGAAGGTGGGATCCTCATCTGAGAGGCGTCCCAGTGCCTCGAGCAATTTGTCCCGTTCGTGAGCTGAATCGGGGCTTACCGCAACCGACAGGACGGGGGCGGGGAATTCGATGGATTCCAGCATAATAGGATCTTCTTCACTGCATAACGTATCGCCGGTTGTCGTGTCGGAGAGCCCCACCGCCACACCAATCTCACCGCAATGAAGGACATCGCGCATTTCCTGTGAATCCGCATGCATCAACATGAGTCTGCTCACACGCTCACGTTTATCCTTCGAGGCATTATAAACATAACTACCCACTTCAAGCTTCCCGCTATAAACGCGCAGGTAGATCATTTTCCCCATATGTTTATCCGTCACGACCTTGAACGCGAGTGCCGCCAGGCTGTCATCACTGTCGTGGTAGCGTTCTATTTCCTCTTCCTCCTCCTCCACATCAAATCCGATCACGGGAGGCAGATCATTGGGGGAGGGAAGGAAATCCACAACAGCATCCATCAATCGTTGAACGCCTTTGTTCTTCAGGGCGCTGCCGCAAAGGACCGGTACAGCTTCACCGCTCAACGTAGCCTTTCGCAGGGCGTCACGCATCTCATCGGTTTCAATGGGCTCATCCATGCAAAATTTTTCAAACAGTTCCTCGTCCCATTCGCTGACCTTTTCCACCAAATTTTCGCGCCAGGCAGCGAATTCATCACGTCGATCTTCAGAGATCGGTTCCTCATGGTAGGTGGCCCCCAGATCCTTATCATTGTAATACACCATTTTTTCTTCGATCAGATCCACAACTCCGACGAACTCTTCATCTTCATACAGGGGAACCACCACGGGCAGGGGGCTGGCCGCCAGCCGGTTCTCGATCTGTTCGACGACCCGCTCAAAGTCCGCTCCGGAACGATCCATCTTATTGACAAAAGCAATGGCGGGGACATCGTATTTCTCCGCCTGACGCCAGACAACTTCTGACTGTGGTTCAACCCCGCCCACACCGCAGAAGAGGGCAATGACACCATCCAGCACCCGCAGGGATCGTTCCACCTCTACGGTGAAATCAACGTGGCCGGGCGTGTCAATCAGGTTGATTCGATGGTCGCGCCAGATGGTCGTCGTGGCGGCACTGACAATAGTGATCCCACGTTCCCGCTCCTGGTCCATCCAGTCCATCGTGGTATCACCTTCATCCACGGTTCCCATACGGTGGGTCCGTCCGGTGTAGTAGAGCATTCGCTCCGCCACCGTCGTCTTGCCTGCATCAATATGCGCCATAATGCCGATATTGCGCACTTTTTCCAGATCGTAAATGTTCTCGTCAAATGTATCCGTGGCCATAATGATCCTGCAAAAAATATCCTGAGGAAAACGAAAAAATTCCTCCACTGGTGCTGTACTCTGAACCCCCGAAATGACAGAGACGCTATCTCTGTTCAATCATGTTGGTGGGAAAAGCGGAGGGAAGGCATAAAATAGTACTCTACGCCCGGTCAAAGGTGTTTATATTATAGCATTATCTGTTCGTTCGCGCAAATCACCAAGCGGGGCGATTGAACCCCATCTGGACAGTGAATCGAAGAAACGAATACGCCACCAGCCGCGAGCTTGCATAAGTTTCCCAAGGTTCTCATGGGGGCACTTCAGTGTGAATCCCGTCCATCCGCTCCCATTGCTATCAATACGTCACGGACAGCGGATTCTGGAACGTCCCCGCATATTTCTACTTCCCCGATGCTCTCAGCTAGTATGAAGCGTGGTTTCCCCTCAATACTTTTTTTATCAGCTGCCATTTTGCGAATAATATCGTCAGCGCGCAAGTTTTCAATGGAGGTGGGGACCCCCAAACGTCGCAACAGGTTGGTCTGGCGTCTCACGCCTTCCTCATCCAACCCAAGGTGCTGTTGAGCAAGCCGGCCCGCGGCTTCCATGCCGATTGCCACAGCTTCCCCATGTCGATATCGCCCATACTCACTCATTGCTTCCACGGCGTGTCCCACGGTGTGACCGTAATTCAGAATCGCGCGCAACCCGTTTTCCGTTTCGTCACGGGCCACCACGTCAGCTTTGATCTCGCACGAACGCCTCACAGCCTGCAGGATAGCGTCGGGATTCAATTCCAGAATTTGGTTGAGATTGTCCTCCAGCCATTCAAAAAAACGCGCGTCTCTAATGATTCCGTATTTAATCACTTCTACCATTCCGGCACGTACATCTCGCCGATCAAGCGTATGTAATACCGAACTGTCAATATATACGCCCCGGGGCTGATAAAAAGATCCCACGAGATTTTTGCCCTGCGGGAGGTTAACAGCCGTCTTCCCACCGACGCTGCTGTCCACCTGCGCAAGCAGGGTGGTGGGTATCTGGATGTAATCGATCCCGCGCATGTAGGCTGAGGCCACGAATCCACCGATATCACCCACCACCCCGCCTCCCAGCGCCAACAGGACTGAGTTGCGGTCGAGTCCCCGTTCGACTAAATGGCGACACAGCTTTTCAAAAGTACGGAGGTTTTTTTGTTGTTCCCCGGGAGGGATGGTTATCAGGTGGGGCGTGTAACCGGAGTCCCGGAGTGAATCCATCACGACCTCACTATACAGGGGGGCGACGTTCTCATCCGATAACACGGCACACGTGGAAGGGGGCGTGATGTCATGCAGAAATGGGCCGATCTCCTTTAGCTGATCGTGACACAGGTGGATGGGATAGGACCGATCACCGAGCTTGACTGTGATTTCTTCTTTCATATTACCTCTTCTGGGAGCTATATTGACTGATTCGTGTCGTGATGCGTCGCATGTCCTGCTACTCGCCGGGAATTTCGCCCGCGGCGGACTGTTGCCCGGTCGGCGCAAACTCAATATACCGGTGAGCATCCTGTTCCAGATCAATTTCAAGAAGCTGTTTTTTCTTATATTCCCCGCCCACTACGAACGATTGAAGCCCATTTTCCCGATGAGAGTCTTTCCCGTGCCGATGCCCACATACAAGGTGTCGCACTTTCGAACATCGAAGGAGCAATCGCCCAAAACGTTCCGATCCAAGATAGGCCCGGCAAAACTCCAGGGGGAACGACATTTCAGGGTACAGCAGATCGCGGAAAGCGATGTGATGCAGGACGCACACGACCTCATCCACATCGTTCTCCACCTGACTGTAGTGTTTGCGGAGACGCTGCAGGCACTGTTCCGTAAACTGCTCATCCGTCAGATTCCAGTTTATGTATCGGCGGTCGTTCCAACCACAGCGCCCGGGCACATTTTTGCGCTCATAATCTTCCAGCGACAGGCCAATATCGGTGTTGCGGAACGAATAATCATACCATCCGATGTTCCCTATTATACCCACATCACCCCGTGTAAACGGCCCCTGGTCCAGGTAATGGAAATTACACTCGCGAGCCACATCCGGCAACAGTGATCGGTGCCTGTCGCGACTGTCACCGTCATTGGTCCACAAGTCGTGATTACCAGGAACTACAAGTTTGAAACCACTGAAATCGCTGAACAGTTCGAGGCACTCCCGGAATCCCTCCAGATCACGTCCAGCGACGTCGCCCGCTATGATAAAAGCATCGGCATCCGCCCGGGATATATATTCAACCATATCAAGAGTACAGGCATCGCCTGTGGGGTAGAGTTTCCAGTGCAGATCAGCCGTAAACAGGATTTTCCGTATAGATCGAGCCATCTTCAGGCCACCTGGCATAAAGTCCGTTGGAAATACTTTTTGTAGCCAGCCTTAAAAATATAACGTGCGTCATCGTTAAACGCACGCCAAACGGCTGGCTAAGGTTTCGGTGAACCACGTGCGTTTTGTGATGCCCTGCTTGCCGGGCTTGTCCCGGTAAGGTCGTCCTGTGCACTGCAGCAGGCGTACCACGCCAGGCGATAGGCCCATCTGGAATAACGTGGTTCACTGAATACTTACAACGGCTGTAGCACACGTTCGAGCCGCCACTGACGATGTTGACATAAATCTATGACACGGCTAAGCTTTCGTTAAGGAAATGGATACAGTCTGTGGGGCAAACATATTCATTGTAGAGAAACAAGTGAGAATAACGGGGCTGCTATCACTTTAAGGAGCGCGGGCACCATGAATGAGAATAGTCAAACGGCTGTCGAGGACGATAGGTCGAAACTGCACGAGATCCTCGCTCCCGCACTGAAGTGGGCACCTTTGCTATGTGTGGCGCTGGCTCTGCTGTATCGGCCAGTGTGTTCCTCTCTGACACCGGAGGTGCCGGGTTTGTCGCTGTTCATCCTGTTGTTAACCGCCGCAGCGACTTTCTGGTTCTGTAAAGGCGCCATTGATGGAGCTCTGGAATGGAAATGGGGGACGGGCAGCTGGGCGATTACGGTTTTCTTGCTCTGGGCCGCCTTTTGTGGCCTCAACGGCCATCACGCTTTCGCCAGCATTCGCGTCTGGAGTCTGTATCTGAGTTACGGGCTCACGGGGTTTTTGATTCTCCAACTGGTCGATGATTTAGAACAGTGGGATTTCCTTTTGAGCTGTCTTTTGGCCACGGGCGTAATGCTCGCCGGATACGGTCTTTTTCACCGAATATTTTATATACCGGCTCTGCAAACGTGGTTACATAAGGATCCTACCTATTTTCGAACGGTATTTGAGGCCAGTGGTGGGTTATTCAATGATCTGGTAACGCGGGTGGAAGGGGGGAGAGCGTACGGCAATTTTATTACCCCCAATCAGCTTGCAAATTATCTCCTGCTGGTGCTCTTTCCCATAGCAGGGCTGGCGGCGGGGGTCTGGAAGCGAGCGGCTGCTTCTGACGAAGCCGACAGGGGGGAGCTGTGGTTGATTACGGGCATCTCCGTCTTCGTCGTTGCTGTGCTGGTGCTGACGGGCTCCAAAGGAGGGCTTGTCGGTTTCGTGATCGGGGCGGCCGTGTTCGGTGTTATTGGATGGTGGAAACACATGGACAGAGGCGCCTGGATATTTGTTGCCGGAGCCGCCGCTTTTGTCTGCATGTTTCTTGCTGCCCAGTGGCTCGGTTTAGCTCCGGGGTGGGAACGCTTTGCCGCATCGCTGGAAGTCCGGATGGGATACTGGGAGGTCACATCGGAGATCATCGGTGACCATCCGACCGTTGGGGTGGGACCGGGGTGCTGGGCCGAACATTATACCCAGCGAAAAGCTCCGCAGCATGGAGAAACACATCTGGCGCACAACCTGTATCTGCAGATCTGGTCGGAAACGGGCACCATTGGTTTTGGGATATTCTTGTTGGTGCTGATTTCCCCGGTCTGGACAGTCTGGCGGAACGGCTTTGATGGTCCGGTCAACACCGCACCGGGGACAAATACCTCTCGGGACTTCCTGTGTAAGTTGGGCGTCGCACTCGCCATATTCGCTTTGACAATGGATTATCTCTTCGTTGGGAGTTTTCGCCCCCCGGCCCATGGAACCCCGCAGCTGATTGAAGCGATACCGTGGCTTCCGTATATTCTTCTGCTGGCGATATGGATCACTGCATACTATCTCTTGATGAATGTATTGGGGCGGCGCAGGTCTCAATGGTACCTCTATACCGGCCTGTGCGCGGGACTCATTGCCTTTTTGGTTCATTCCTCAGCTGAGTTCACCCTCCGAATCCCGGCCATAGGGACAACTGCGATGGGGCTGGCAACGTTGTTGGTCACACGAGTATCTCTGGGCGAGGAACGAAAAGTCCAAAAATTGAAAATCCCACTGGTTGCCATACTGGCGATAGTCGCCTTTGTTGTGACTTTTGTATGGGGAAACATCGTTGTCCCCCGAACCCTGGATTACGGGTTGAAGATGGATCAGATATTCCAGTTGAGGGGAGAGGCAAAAGGGGGAAAGGCCTCTGAAAAGCGTCAAAAAATCATTAAACATTACCGGGAGGCCGCAGCGGCGCTACCCATTTCGGCCGAAGCCTGGGCGGGCGTGGCCGAACAGGAGCACCGGCTCTGGCGTCAGAAGGGGGACTTAGACCCCAAAAGTAAAAAACGTCTTCAATCCGCGCTCCACGCAGCGCAGCGCGCAATCGCTTTGAACCGGCGCAAAGCTGAATATTACCGCCTCGCCGGTAGAATTCGTGCTGACCAGGGTGAGCTGCCCCTTGCAGTTCCCCTCTTTCGACAGTCAGCGGAACTCCATCCGTCTGTACCCCGCACGTGGTTGGTTTTCGCGCAGGTTGCTGAACAGCTGGAGGGTCTGAATGGACGGGTATGCCGGGCATATCAGCGGGCTATACAGCTGAACACGGGGCAGTATCACAGTCGAAACAGGCTGGAGAAGAAGGAGCTGAGAAATGTGCAGGAGAAGCTGGAACGGTGTGCGGATACCCTTAAATAAATTGGAGCCGGTGGAGGGACTCGAACCCTCAACCCCAGCTTTACGAGAGCTGTGCTCTGCCGTTGAGCTACACCGGCACTGCTGATAAGATTAGTATAACCACATGACCTATAGGTTTCCAACGAATACTTTGTGTTTTGCCTGGAGAGGATCACCTGTTTTGCCAAAAACTACCGTCAGAATATTTTTGCTGTCCACGCTTGTGCTGCTATTGACCGGATGTTCATTGCTCACTTCTCGAATGACCCGTGAGAAAGAGTACACTTTTGGGAGTGTAAAGTTTCTCGACAGTCCCAGCTGCCATAACTTGAGGGTTGTGGAAGAGGATACCGTTCGCACGAATGACGGACGGCTTGAGGTAACCATCACCTGGGAGAACACCAGCGAGACGCCGTATAAAGCGAAAATACGGCGGATATTTATCGATGAACAGGGGATGAGAGAGCGGGGCGCCTACCAGTGGGACATTCAGACCTTTCCGCCCGGGAAGACAACACTGAGTTGGAAATCGTATTCAGTGAATGCGGTTCATTACAAGATTGAAATCCGTTCGGCAGATTAAACCGCTCGATGAGCCTCGTCCCCTCCTCACCGTTGTGTGAAGCATCTTTGCGGAGCGCTGACCGGAATGGACTGAGTAATGTTTGCCCTGTTAATTGAACTCAGAACTGCATGTGCTGGAAGGATTTTACGCCGGCATACATTGGTAACAGTGCGGCAGCGAGAGTCAGCAAAACCAGCATAGTGAGGCAGGTTCTCAATACCACAGTGAAAACTGATTCGGAAAGACCTCCCACCGCGTTCATGTGGAGAGGCACAGATACCAGGGTGACAGCAATGATGATGAAGAAGATACTGCACAAAAGATTCAATGTGCCTCCGAATCCACTGACAATCTCACTCGGATTATCCGAATGCATATTCGGATAAACGGCCCCAAGGCCCACAGCAAGACCGTTCAGCCCAATGCATGCGCAGAGCACGACGAAAAGGTGAATGGCCATCTT
This sequence comes from uncultured candidatus Brocadiaceae bacterium, assembly GCA_964644705.1. GTDB lineage: Bacteria > Planctomycetota > Brocadiia > SM23-32 > SM23-32 > CAZXYF01. The sequence goes on from CAZXYF010000001.1 coordinate 56,631, forward strand.
CCAGAGTGCTAATCCGAGCATCACGTCACTGAGTCCGATCAGGGCGCCGCTGATAAGGAAGGATCCGCCCGCGGCAAAAGTAAACTTGCCCCACAGAATGGTTCGGCGCTCAAGCGGCATGAGCCCGACCACCCAGATGCGTCGCCCTTCCAGACTTAACTGGGGGAAAACAAAGCGGCTGGTCAGAGTTGCAAGCGTCAAACAGGTAGCTCCCAGATTGAGCAGGGAGACAAGACTATGCCAGTATGGGGCCAGTTCCGCAATGCCCATCCGGGGGAGGTTGAGGATATACAATCCGAGCAGGCCAAAAAATAGAAGCACCTGCGACCACTGGGCCGCATCACGTCGGAAAGACCGGATATCCTTGATCACCAGCAGGCGTAATCTTGCCGGCAAAAATGAGAGAACGAATCGGAGCACCCGATCCACCCAGTTATCAGGACATATCTTTCGATGTTCTCCCCCCATAGCATGTGCCTGCGCCCAGGCATACTGATAGAAGGAATGGGCAAGGCGGAGCGCCACCATGCCGATGAATAGAACATTGGACAGCAAAAGCAACAGGAAAAATAGGCTTCGGCCCGGATTGCCACGCGCCGACGCCAGCATCCCCTCACTGACCCAGTGGCTGGGCAACGCCCAGTGCTGACAGAATGCAATTCGATCCATAATCCGCTTCAGCCCCGTCTCAGTCAGCACATGAGACGGGCGCTGACCCAGGAGCGTGAGAGCCCATCCGGTAACTATTACAACGGCAACCGAACCGGCGAGAATCAACATCGGCTTTCGCCGGCGGGGGAGAACAATCGGGACAAAAAGGGCAGTTAAGGCACCAATTTCCATGGGTAATCCCATGAACACAATGGTCAGGGCAAACGAGATTGGGTAGAAGTGCCAGGGGACATCATTGGTCAGCCCGTACCCCAAAATCAGGGGGACAACAAGCATCGCAACGCCCCACGCACTGAACAGAACGGATTCAATGCTTTTATAGGCGAAGATGTTTGTGACCCGGGCCGGCAAAGCCATTAAAAAGTTAGCTTCGTCGTTCCTGTAGAACCCGGTGTAGCAAATAATGGCATTACTCAACCCCATCATTATCAGCAAAGCCAAAAACAAAAACGCAAACATGTAATCGCTGATGATGTTGCTGAGTTCCCCAAATTGACGGAGGAATATAAATGCCCGGGAGAAAAGACCGAGCATGAGCAGCCAGAACACCACTCCCGCGCCAATCACCACGCATTGTCGCAGCCGTGATGCCGCCCAGAATTCTTTGACTGATTCACAGGCAAGTTTTATCTTAAGTTGCGCAAATTGCCTCATGGGTATCGGTTATCAATTGGAATCATTGGTGACCTGAGGGGCTGTCGAGGTGGTTTCACGGGTCAGGCGTAAAAACGCCTCTTCAAGGTGTCCTTTTGTTTGAGCCTTTTCCCGTATTTCAGAAAGATCACCGAGGGCGATGATCTCCCCCTCGTCCAGTACCCCTACGCGGTCAGCAACTTCTTCGGCCAGCGACAGGGTGTGGGTGGACATGAAAATACTGGTACCGTTATCCGCCGCCCGAGTCATGACCCGTTTTAAAGTATTGGCTCCCTGCGGATCCAACCCCACCAACGGTTCGTCGACGACGAGGACCTCGGGATCATGAAGCATGGCCGCCGAGATGACGACCCGTTGTTTCATACCATGGGAATACGTTTCCCCCAGTTCGTCCAGGAAATGCGCCATCCCAAAAGTTTCGGAGAGTTCTGATATTCGCCGCTCTGTTTGTTGTGGATCCAACTCATACATCCGGGCCACGAACTGGAGAAATTCTCGCCCGGTCAGTTTGTCATAAAGATAGGGCTGATCGGGCACATAGCTGAGACGTTTTTTGGCGGCGATATAATCGTCCTGCACATCGTCGCCACACAGAATAATTCGTCCCTGTGTGGGGCGAAGCAGGCCAGTAATCATCTTTATTGTGGTGGTTTTTCCGGCCCCATTGGGGCCAATAAAAGCAAAAAATTCTCCTGGCGGGATGGTCAAATTCAGATTGTGTACCGCCAGAAGACCCCCAAACGATTTGGATATATTATGTAGTTCTATCATACTCTCGTGTACACTCCGGGGTTGTCCAAAAGTTGATTTCGTGGGCTGAGACCTCTGTCCCCGCAAACCGGAGTTGCGTTCTCTCAGCCATTTTGCTGCATGGCTTCATAACATGTGGACAGAACCATATCTGGTTGTATGCCATGCATGCACGCATGATCGCGGGAGCAAAGTTTGTTCTGGCAGGGGCCGCATTCAACATCAACTCTTACAACGTGATCATGCTTCCGACCGCTGGTGGAATAATCCGGGTCGGTGGGGCCCATAATGCAGACTGTGGGCCGGCCCAATGCCACGCCGTAGTGTCGTGGACCGGAGTCGGTGCTGACCAAAAGATCACACATACCCACCAGAGCTTTCAAAAGGTGAAGATTTATACCGCAGTCGGATAGATCATGTATATGTTCCTCACACAGCGCATTGACTTCACGAATATACTCACCGGATGATGGTGCGCCAATACCACAAATTTCCGCATCAAATTCGTTGTGGAGCGAGGTGGCAAGGCGCGCAAATTTGCTTTTAGACCACAGTTTTGATGGGCCATAACCCGCCGTCATATGAAAGAGGATCAGGCGGCGTGAAGGATTGATCCCGATGCTCCGAAGCACCGCATGCACTTCGGCCACATCCTGTGACGTATAGGGGAGCTCGGTCCGCCGTTCGTTGACATCAAGCCCAACATGTTCGCATAACTTCAGGTAGTATTCCGCCATATAGGTTGGACGAAATGAACCATCCGGATGGCAGGGACGGGGTAGCGATACGGTGAGCAGAGGCCCTCTGGCATCCCGTTGAAACCCCACGCGGTTGGAAACACCCCCCATCGCCATCATCAGTGCAGAGCTGAAACTGTTGGGCAAGATGAAACCGAGTTCTGCGTCCAGGTTACGGATATATTTTACGCATCGAAGGAATTCGGCCGTTCCCGATAATCCCCAACCCCGATTTCGGTGGTAAACACATGTTTTATCCAGCCAGGGCGTTCCCTGCAGTATATTCCGCACAGAATGCCCCACAACACCCGTGATTGTGGCTGATGGGTAATTGTTTCGGATGCAACGCAAAGCAGGCGTTGACATCACAACATCCCCAACCCAATTGGGGATTCGAACGGCAACCGTGTTTACCATGGTCATTTATCCCGGCCACAGAGGTTTTATGAGGATTCTTTGGAGGTTGAAAGCTCGCGCGCCCGTTGACGCAGTTGTTTTGCCCGCTTTCGCATTTCCTTTGCTCTGTACAGGTGGCTGTTTTTGATGTCCTGGTTGTTGCTAATTTGGCTTTTGAGATGTCTTATGCGGATCTCGGTATCATCTATTTTGGCTTTGACGGCATCGCGTTCATCAACGTAGTTGTTAATCGTGAATTGCAGTTTATCCGCCTCTGTTTCGGACAATCTTCGCTTCTGCTTGCGGAGCTCCTGGATACGACTGTCCAATTTAGCTCTTCTGGACCGGTATGCCTCGAGCTGTTTTTGTTGCCGATCAATCTGTTGTCGGGATTTTTCGATCATTTTAGAGTATTTTCGAGCAGAGCGGTGAGCCCCTGCGGCGTTTGCCGTCAAATTTTTCGCCCGCTCCCGGAGCTCTGCTGGATTGCGACTGTGAACCGACAAAGTAGTGCAACCTACAACGAACACCAATAATATGACAATTCCCGCGCGCCAGTTGGACCGCATAATCGCCTCCTTTTCATGGGGAAATAAAAGTCAACTTCGTGGCTGAATTGCGAGCTGAGCAACATACTCATATCATAGGATACTCGACGGGATTAAAACCAGTCACCAGTCAGTAGAATGTTATATTTTCAAAGGAGGCATATCTTGACACGGATAGCGATGAATGGTGCGGCGGGCCGCATGGGACGACGCATCGTGGGACTAATTGAGGATAAGTCGGAGTGTGAACTCGTTTGCGCGATTGAATCTAAGGACCACTCTCTGATCGGACAGGATGCAGGGAAGATTGCGGGGACGGACGAACTCGGTGTTACATTGCAGACGGAGATGGATAATACCCCGGATGTTCTGATTGATTTCAGCGCACCGGAGGCATGTATGCAGCGGGCACGCGAGTGCGTTGAACGGGGGATTGCCATGGTGGTGGGCACAACAGGGTTCGATTCCGAACAAAAAAGGACGCTGGAAAACGAAGTGGCGGAGCAGATTCCTGTCCTGATAGCTCCCAATATGGGACTCGGCGTAAACTTGCTTTTCCAGCTGACGCAGCAGGTTGCAGAAGCTCTGAGCGACGGGTACGACGTGGAAATAATTGAGACCCACCATCGGCGCAAAAAGGATGCACCGAGCGGGACGGCCGGGAAGCTTGCCGAAAACGTGTGCGAGGCTCGGGGTTGGGACCGGGAAAAAGCGATCACTCACGGGCGGGAGGGACTGACCGGCGAACGTCCAGAAGACCAGGTCGGAGTTCATGCCGTTCGGGGCGGAGGCGTGGTCGGAGATCACACGGTTGTGTTTGCGGGGGAAGGCGAGCGCATTGAGCTCACGCACCGAGCACAGAGCCGTGACCTGTTTGCGCAAGGGGCTCTCTCTGCTGCACTTTATCTGGATGGACAGGATAACGGTCTGTTCAGCATGCAAGACGTCTTGTTCTAACGTAATCCACGTACATTGATAAGCCCACCCGGAAAGGGTGGGCTTTGTTTTTCTTATTTTAGCTGTGCCCGTTGAGCAGCACAGTAAAACATGTTACGTGCTCTGGTTATTCACTCGTGGTGTTACCCAGAGTACCGCTAACTTCATTCATCTTGTTGCTGACCTCGCCGCCCAGGGTAGTCAGTGCTGCAATGACCACAATGGCAACCAGAGCCAAAATAAGTGCGTATTCAACCAAACTCTGACCTTCATCCTCACGCAATTTTTTCCACAATTCCTTCATAGCAAAACCTCCTTGAAAAAAGGAACTAAGAGAAAACATCCCACACGGGATGTTCCGTGCCCACACGGGCAACAGCTGTTTAGACCTTTGTCACTGCATTATTCAAAATATACCTGTCGCTAATCCCCTTTGTCAACATAATTCCGGTTTTTCACCGAATTTGGACATCAAAGATATGGTAGATTTGTCTGGAAACAACATTTGTCACTTACCATTAGATGAATTAATATCATGATGATTCCAGCATATCTGAGCGTTTTGGACAGCACTGAAAAAAAATAATATGGGAGAAAATACCATGAAAACAGCCGTTTTGTTGGAACCCAATAAAATCCGCATTGAGGAGCGACCACAGCCCAAACCCGGTCCTGAAGAGGTTCTCATACGCGTTCGCGCGGTAGGGATCTGTGGCTCGGACACTCATTACTTCGCGGGCATGCGGGATCATGAGGACAGTACGGTGTATCCCTTCGTTCTGGGGCATGAATTTTCCGGCGAGATAGCCGAAACAGGCAGTGAGGTCACCAAGTATGAGGAGGGTCAGCGTGTGGGAGTTGCGCCGGATTTTCCCTGCGGAACGTGCGAATGGTGCCAGAAAGGCGAAATCAATGTGTGCCCGAACGTTCGCTTTGCGGCTTCAGGAGGAGTCGAAGGCTGCCTCTCGGAATATTATGTTGTACACCATACCCAGCTTCATCCGATACCTGAGTCGATAAGTTTTGCCGGGGCAACGCTTGCCGAACCTCTGGCAATAGGTCTCCACATCGTGGATAATCTCGTGGAACCCTGTGGTGGGGAATCGTATGCGATCATTGGTGCCGGTCCAATTGGATTGGTAACCACGTTCGCGGCGAAACTCCGTGGAGCGTCCGAAGTGTATGTCTCGGAAAGACGTCCGGAACGGCTACGAGCCGCGGAAAAATACGGGGCCGATGCGACGTGCCTGGTTGATGACATGAAATTCGATGAATTTGTGAACCGTCAGACAGATGACCGCGGGGCCGATGTTGCAATCGAAGCAGCCGGAGACCTGGATGCTGTGGAAGAAGTTGCGCGCCTCGCGTGCATTCATGGCACGGCGGTTATTGAAGGAATCCCGCCGGCCGGACAGGCAGAGATAGATATTGATGCCGCACGGCGAAGAGAACTGGAAGTTCATTTCGGACGGCGCAGTTTGCATAAGGCCGATGAGGCACTGGACCTTATCGATGGGGACCAGTTTGATGGCGACATCATGATAACCCATCGGTTTTCACTGGAGGAGAGCCAGGCGGCGTTTGAACACACCCGCGATTACGCGGACGGAGTGATCAAGGCGATCATCGAACCATAAGGGGGCAAACGAAGGTGCGGGCAAGAAACGGCCCGGCACAACTGTATAAGGAAACATAATATATATTATCGGACGTTATTTTTGTTCCTTTTGTTCCTCAGGCCTCCACTCCTCTCCGTCAAGCCCGCCCTGTGCTTTCCTGACCGCCTATAAACCCCTGTAAAAGGTGTCAGGAGGTTTGTTTGTGTTTTTTTGGCACTTTTGTGCTCACAAACCCCGGGCTTTTTCATCATAATCCCCCGTTTTGCCAGATTCCCGGTGATCCGTAGAGCTTTTCTTATTTGTGCAGCGTTGTTCGAGCTATCCGGGTGGCAATGTGAAACAACGTTGGATGGCCTTTCTGGATAGTTTGCAGATGTCGGCCCATGCCCGCAATCGTTCAGCCCAGATTGAGATTTTTCACGTCCGCTGACCAGCTGGCCGCCTCTTCATCGCTTTCCATTATTCCCATCACCAAATACGTTTTCCCCACCCGAATGATATCTTTGTGGAAAATAGCCCGCCTTTCCTCCACTTCCTCACCATCAATCCACGTTCCGTGTTTGCTTCCCAGGTCGCGAACGAACCACATACCATCGACGCATTCCAACAGCGCATGACGCGTGGAGACGGTCGGATCGGAAAGATGGATTTTGCTGTCCTTTCCCCGGCCAATTGAATAATATTCCTCTGGGTCCAGCTTCCAAACTCGTCCCTGATCGCGGCCTTTGGCTACTGCAATTTTTGCCTGTTCTTTGGTCATTGAATCTGTCTCCTGGTTCGCTGGAGTGAGGCGTTCATCCCGATGGCAACAGCACGTATCGTGTCAGAAGAACCAGTGCCACAACGTGAAATCCCCAGTGGACGTCGTTGGCCCTGCCGGTTACACACTTCAATATACTGTATGATATAAATCCCATTGCAATACCTGCGGTGATACTCACCGTAAACGGCATTACCACCAGAGTCAGGAATGCAGGTAAACGCTCATATGAAGACAACCCTTCGTATTGCAGGAGTTCGTATCCGAGAACTGATGAAGTAATTCCAATCAGTGTCGTCGTAACAATACCGATCAGTATTGCCCCGCGAACCTCCAGCGCCATCAAACTAAAGGTTACAATCAAACCTATAAGAGCGAACAGTGTCTATTTATTATGCACATTCCCTAGCTTTACAAGAACGCCCGGCGCATCAGTAACAATCCCGGCATATTCCAGGCCAATTAGAGTGAGCAGGAGTCCAATTCCGCCGGCAATCGCCCGCTTCAGCGAATCCGGTATCAACTCCATTATTTTCGCCCGGAATCCGAAGAATGAAAGCGATCAAGATATTCCATAAACACCTCGGAGCAGTATCCAGAGGGAAAGAAGTGTCGTTCTAAGCCGGAGACTGCATGATCAATCTAATGATCGTATAATACAGATGATAATCCGATTTTACAATATCATCACACTGTGAGGTTACTTTGCATGGGAAACTACCACAACCATACCCCCAGGTCACCAGATGAGCATGAAGATTGTGTGTCAGGTAATTCGGCTGGTGACAGCAATGAGGAAACCGTTCCGGTTCCCACCGATTACACTAAACATCTGTGGTTGCTGTATCTGATTGTTCTCACGGTGTTGTTTGCCGCTATTGTCTCATGGATGAAACACATGTGACTGAGATGTCCGGTTGACCGCTTGTTCTCACCCTGATTTGCCCTGTATTATGGTGTAATCGGGATGTGCGAATGCGGCGAAGAGTTCCCGTATGTCAACATCCATTACAGGATTTACGGCTGACATTACTCCATAATCAGTGGATATAACTGCACTATGGCTAAACAACTTACAGACAGGCAACGAGAAATATTTCAGTTTATACGTAATTCGATACGCAATCACAGTCGTCCGCCAACCGTTCGCGAGATAGCCGATCATTTCGGCTTTCAAAGTCCGAAAGCGGCAACGGATCATCTGAACGCACTGGAAAAAAAGGGGTATATTCGCCGACGGAACAGTAAAGCCCGAAACATAGAACTACCACAGGGGTTGGATCCACAGAGCATTCCGATTCTCGGGGGCATTGCTGCCGGCGAACCGGTTCTTGCTGTTGAAGACATTCAGGGCACAGTTTCCGTTTCTGGAATGTTTGAACCCTCCCCCAATACTTTTGCTCTCACGGTGAACGGTGACAGCATGCGCGGGGCGGGAATTCTGGATGGTGACTACGTGGTCGTGGAGAAAAATGGTACGGTCAAAGATGGCGGAATCGCGGTGGTGATGCTGGGAGAGGAAGCCACCGTAAAGCGAGTTTTTTTCGGGGACGATGTCGTCCGTCTGAAACCGGAGAATCCGGATTATGATACGATCGAAGTTCAGCGTTCGGATCCCGATTTCTACATGTGTGGACCCGTGCGGGGCGTGGTCCGGCAAATCTGACGGAGAGGCAGATTATTTGCCGGTTCCGCCATCAGCTTTGTCAACCTTCCGAAGCCGTTTTTGCAGTTGCTTTACTCGCCGACGCAACCTGAGCAGCTCTCTTCGCATCTGCGCTACCTCCCCAGCGCGACACGAGGAAGTGAAAGGTTTTGATTTGCCGGTTTGGGCATCATCCCCCCGAATCCGACAGATCCGGAGTGGGCGATGTCCAACCTCGATCGTGGTCTTCCGCATTTCCCCATCCCTCTGGACCCGCAGGGGCAACCTGCTGCCCGGGTCAATATCTGCGATACGGGAGGTGAGTTCCAGCGGATCCGCCATCTTCTGTCCCCGGACCGATGTGATAACGTCGCCCGGTCGCACACCCGCTTTGTGAGCCGGCGACTTGGTGAGCACGCGGCGAACCAGAATCCCGCGGTTTTCTTCCGTGCCAGAGATTGCCATACCCAGCCAGCCGACCGGCACATTTTGCGCGTTCTGAAGCTGGCTCACAGCCGTTCGCAACCGTTCCACCGGAAAAACGTAGATGGATTCCGGGCCATCTTCCCGGTGCATCGCGCCCAACACCACGCCGGCGACCTCCCCAGTTCGGGTCAACAGAGGAGCTGAAGCGGCGCCCATTGGACATTTGGTTTGCACCGCGATCAATCTCTGATGTGTCACGCCATGACATCGAACTGATGCCCCGTTTGATGTAACGACCGTTGACCTCAGGGTGAGCCTGGGTGGGTGAGACTCTGGCGCGTGGGCGGTTGCTACCATCACTCTCTCGCCCGATCCGGGTGCCTCAGTGGCAAGATTGAAACCTTCTTTTCGTATTTTGGTTTTCAACAGGGCGATTCCCGCGGGCTGATGATATGCCTTCAGCTGTGCCTGGAACTGGTGACCATCGAGTTTGATCACCCTGATCTTTTCCGCGCCGCTTACCGTGATCAGGCTGGTCACCACCTCCCCTTTCCCTCCCAGCAGAAATCCTGTGTTGACGGACCATTCGGCCTTTTTTTTATCCGTTTCAGATTGTGGTCGCAGAACTCGAACCGCAACCATGCTTCTGTGGACTCTGCCCACCACGTCCGTTTCCTCACCGGCAAGCGCGAGGCGCGATGATCCGAGCAGCAGAATCACACAGCACAAAATGCAGCCCGACAGCAATTTAGGGGAAGCACCATTCTTCATTCGCAGTTTACCACCACTGTTCATCTCGATTGGAACCATACGAAGCCGCTTCGACGGGCACATAGACGTTGTTTTCGCTTTTTCGGTATCCATCAAACCTTCCCTGCCGGGATTGGCTGCTGTTATCAGCTCTCATCTCCCGCGCCCTGGTCGTAGATACCTGCAGGGGATCATGATCAGTTGTTCCGCTGTCATCCACGTAGCTTATTTCCCACGCGGGAGCGGGGGCAGGGCTTCTGTCACCTCCCGTCTGCTGTGCGGCGTCATACGGAGGCCTTCCCCTCTTCGCACCCGGGGCCGACAGCCAGGATGGGAGCATGATGGTCACCACAATGATTGCCGCAGCGGCAGCGGCTATGCTTCCCAGGCGCCGGAGTGAAAGGATTTTCGAATTGCTCCCCAGTTCTTTTTCCAGCCTATCCATGCGGGATGGCGTCAAAAACTCACGTTCTAAATTGCTTTCATCCACGAATGATCGCAGGTACCGGTCCCCGGATTCCAGAACCTGCATCTCCGCATCGCATTTATCGCACTCGCGCAGGTGCTCCTGGACTTTGTGCTCTTCATGGTCCGGTAATTCACCGTCCAGTAAGTCCAACATTTTTCGATGGGTTTTTTCACATTTCATTTCGGTTTCACCTCCGAACACTTAGTAACAGACCCCCCGCTACGAGTTCATTTTTTTCCCAACTTTTTTCAGGGCATAGTGAATTCGGGATTTGACCGTTCCAAGAGAACACCCGAGAGTGTCAGCAATATCCTCGTAGCTCATACCCTCCATATATCTCAGGACCAGTACGCTGCGATGATGGTGAGGGAGCTCGTCCAGCACTTCGCGTACGCGTTCAATGTCTTCCTGGTGAATGAGCTCCTCGGCGGCATCCGGGCGATCGTCCTCCAGCAATTCGTCCACGCCGCCACCGTCAATGTTTTCGGCCGTTCGTTCCAGCGACATTGATTTTTTTTCTTTCTTCCGCAGCCACCCACGGAATTTATTGCGCAGTATGGCATAGAGCCACGTGTAATAAGATGAGCGCCCCTCGAAATTATCCATTGATTTCACCGCCCCCACAAACGTCTCCTGCACCAGCTCTTCCGCTACAGCCTCGTCGCCGCACATGAACAGCGCTGACCGGAAGAGACGATCGTAATATTTGCGGGCCAGCTCTTTTATTTTTTGTTTTTTGTCCACCAGTTTTTATATCTGTAGGAAAGTCATGCTTGAAATGCTACTCATAATCCATGTTGTCCGGCATATACTGAACGTAAGTATTCAGTGAACCACGTTATTCCAGATGGGCCTGCTGCCGGGCTTGTC
>CAZXYF010000002.1:0-47076 GCA_964644705.1 uncultured candidatus Brocadiaceae bacterium
AGCGCGTCGTGTGGACAAGGTGTCGCGCAGCGCTCAACACCTACCTGTCCACCGCAAATGTTGGAGGTTGAAGGGTAAAAGTTCAAAGTTTAATGTTTGCGGTGTGGTGTTCCCCCAAAAGGAAAAGCGCTGGCATGGCCAGCGCACTCCAGAGATCGCCTTCGGCGATCAGGCGTAACTCGACGTGATCGGAGAATGGGCAGGGTCGAAGAGTTTAAATTGTTCAAATCGTTGGAAGGACGAACGGTGAAAGCTACGGAATACCGGAGCCGTAATCTTGCCCCAAAATCTCTCGCCATAATCGGCCGTGCCCTTTTCTGCGCCGGAGAGGGCTGATATGACTGCACCCGCATGCCTCGTGGACTCAGAGAGTTTCCGGGCATCGACTCCACGATCCTTGTGGCCATCCCGGGCAATCCACGCGGAGGTTTTTGGATTACTTACCACCATATCTTCTACATTCGATACTCTTTCTGTCAGCAGGTAATAGATCCAGACGGCACGCTCTCCTTCCCCCAGATGCATTTTCACCTTGCATCTAACCGCTAACCTTTGGCTCCTGCTTGAACTCTATGTTTATCCGCGGCACACGGAAATAACCGCTTTAGATTGAGAATACCAGTGCAGGGATGCGGTGAGGACATATCATTTGGGGGCAGATCGTTCCTGATCCCGATATTTATCCAGCAAGCGGCGCAACTCATCCACCTTGTCAGGAAGAGCCTCCGCCAGATTGGTGGTTTCGCCGGGGTCCTGTTCCATATCATACAGCTGATATTCCGGCAGCCCCAGTTCCTCCGCTTCCGCTTCCTCGGGATAGCTCCAGCCACCGGATCCCCGGGCCTCGAGCAGTTTCCACTTTCCCTTACGTATCGCAAAGTGCCCGCTGACGGAATGATGAACCGTTGCTTCACGGAAATTGCCCTCCATGTCATCACCACGGAGGAGCGGCATCAGGTCATAGCTGTCCTCCGCCGCGTTCTCCGGCAGGTCATCCCCAACGATGGAGGCCACTGTGGCATAGAGATCGGTGGTACACGTGGTATGTTCACACACGCTCCCGGAATCCACAACACCCGGCCAGCGAACGATGAACGGCGTGCGATGACCACCCTCGTAGATGTCGGCTTTCGTCCCGCGCCATGGCGCATTGGGATCGTGCCCGCTCTCTTTCAGTTCATCGATTTTTGCCGCCGGGGAGGCTCCGTTATCGGATGTGAAGACGAAAAGCGTCTCATCCGCCATCCCCTTTTCCTCGAGACAATCCAGGATCTCCCCGACAAGAGCGTCAATTTGCGTGACGAAATCACCATAAAGGCCCAAATCGGTGGATCCGCGGTATTCTTCCGTGGGAACAATGGGTGTATGGGGGGCCGAGAGCGGGAGGTAGAGGAAAAATGGCTGGTCATCTTCGCTATCCTGCTCGCGGATAGTCGTCAGGGCTTTTTCCTTGAACTTCGGCAGCACATCCTCCGCCTGCATGCCGGGAACGGCCATGCCGCGACGCATCAGATACGGGGTGTCCACACCGATTTTGGTTTCTTCGCTCGGTATGCCGGTGCATTGACCATCTTCCAGATAGACGTATGGCGGAATATCCAGGGAACTGGGGATGATGAACGAATAATCGAAACCATGATCGTTGGGGCCGTCCGTAACCGGTTGAGTGTAATCGATGTGTTTCAGAACGTCCCCCTCCCAGTCCTGATCGGTGATACTCAGCTCGCGGCCATCATCGGTTTGCCAGCCCAGGCCGAGATGCCATTTTCCGATGCAGGCTGTATAGTACCCATTGTTTTGCAGAAAGGAGGCCACCGTCTCACGATCCTCCTCCAGCAAAGGAGGGCTTTCGCCGGTGAGCACGCCTGCTTTCAGCCGGCTGCGCCAGTTATACCGACCGGTCAGAATGCTGTAGCGAGTGGGAGTGCAGACGGCGGAGCTGGTATGGGAATCCGTAAACTGCATACCTTCTTCGGCGAGCCGGTCCAGCACGGGGGTGGGCGCTTTGCAGTTGGGGTTATAACATCCAACGTCGCCATAGCCCTGGTCATCGGCCAGGATATAAACAATATTCGGGTTCTGAGACATGATAAGTGAGTCCTGAAGAGCAGAGCGGGAAACCAATTATACGAACGGCTGTTTCGCAACAACGGAAATGCTGCAGGGAAGATACGATCGATCCGGCAGCAGACCGATTAGGTTACAAAAAATCGCGCCATGGTTACAATCCAGTGGGCAAGTCGATGAAAGAGCATTCAACGTCGTAGCGGTCACGGACCCACTCCATAACCGCTATCACACCCGGGGTTTCCGTCCGGTAATGCCCGGCGGCGATGACTGATATCCCCAACTCGATGGCCGGGTGATATTGGCTGTGTTCCATCTCCCCGGTGATCAAACAATCATAGCCCTCTTCGGCGCATGTTTGCACAGCGTCGGCCCCACCGCCGGAAACAATGCCCACGCTTTCGACGGGACAGGCGGGTTCATTGATCAAATGCGAACTTGCTCCCAACCAGTCATCGACATCTCCGGCCAACTCGGTTAGCGGCAATGGTTTGGACAAAGTCCCCCCATATCCAATGGGGACCCCCTGATATTCAAAAAAAGGTTCCGGGGTTTCGACGCCAAGTTTTTCCGCTATGATCGCGTTATGGCCTAATTCGGGGTGCATATCCAGTGGAAGGTGGGAGGCATACAGGTTGATCGAGTTTTTGAAAAGTAAACGAAGCCGGTTTCCGCTCATACCGGTGAAGTGTTTGATTCCGCCGCCCCAGCTTAAGCCATGATGCACGAAAAGGAGATCCGCGGACATATCGATGGCCCGCTCGAACAGATCCTGGCACGCATCAACCCCAAACATCACCCGCTGCACTTCCGCAGTCCCCTCCACCTGCAGGCCGTTGTTCGAAACGTCGTCCACAGCGCCCTGTTCCGGGCTCAGCAACTCATCCAGCGCGTTCACCAGTGTGTTACTCTCGACCATATTTAAAAGCTCCTCAGCCTCCAGATTCCCGGCACGCGTAGGTGATCGGGAAAGTTCAGATTATTGTTTGGAAAGCGTCTCATCGACCTCCTGCAACTGTCGGGGAATATCGATATCCTGCGGGCACTTATCCGCGCACTCTCCGCATTCAACGCACTCGGAAGCCCGCAGACCGTCGTCAGCTTCGTCAGAGGTGGGCATTGAAGCGTAATCCTCTCGAGCGGCTTTCTGGAAACCATAAACCCGAAAATCGTTCATCAACTTGAAGTTCTTGGGGATATTCACGCCCTGCGGACAGGGCATACAGTATCCACAACCGGTGCAGTACAGCTCGGCCAGCCGATCCATCTCACGGGTCCGCGCTTCGATCCGCTCAACCTCATTGTCCGATAGTGGAGCGGAAGTGTTCGCCACCCGCGTGTTCTCCCTCATCATATCCATGGAACTCATGCCTGAGAGCGCACAGCTCACTCCCCCGTTGGACAGGACGTAACGAAGGGCGAGATCCGGCAGACTTTCGACCTCATCCGGGGACATCTCCAGTAACTTTTTAGAGGGACGCGCCAGTTGTCCTCCTCCCACGGGTCCCATGACCACAACACCAATACCCTCTTCCCGGCAGTAATCTATAACTTTTTCATTCGATCGATCCAGGAGGTTGTACTGTAGCAAGATCCCCTCAAAGTATCCGGTCTCGAGCATCTCAATCATTTTGTCCGGTGACTCGTGGGAGGAAAAACAGATGTGATTGATCAGGCCGTCCTCTCTGGCCTGCCGGACGATGCGCAGTAGCTCCCCCTCGTCCGCGATATACTGGTTGAAGTCGTCGTATTTAAGATCGTGGAAGTGCCAGAAATCTATATAATCCGTCTGAAGCCGTTCCAGCTCATCTTCCATCAGTTCCCGCCAGTTGGACGGGCCAGCCGAATCCATGTGAATAGGGATTTTCGTGGCAATATACACGTCTTCTCGGCAATCCGACAGTGCTTCGCCCACCACTTTTTCACTTTCCCCGCTGTTATATACCAGAGCCGTGTCATAATAGTTGACCCCGCGGTCATGCGCCTCCCGCAAAAGCCGAACGGACGCTTCGGTGTCAATGTTGTCGTCCTCATCTTTCGGCAGTCGCATGGCGCCGAAACCGAGCTGTGAAATTTTATGGTCCAGATCGCCGTATTGTCTGTATAGCATAGTTGTCATCTCCTGAAAGATTCGAACGGCAGAGAAAGCGTGTGCACGTTTACGTTGTCTGCAAAAAACATGCGCGGGATGGATGTACGACTGTACGCAGCTGGTAATCCGATGTCAAATACACTGTCTCCCCTTTGCAAAAAACAAATTTCCATCATTTATTCGCTGGAAAGGACCGTAAGTGGGACATATAATTATTAATAGAAGGATTATTTATACGCGGGGCTCCCACCCCAAACCAAAGCCCCGCGCGCTGCCGGGCGAGTGCCCCCCTCCCCGGCAGCAATTTACAGCGGGCGGATTTCCCCATCCGTCCGCTTTTTGTATGTACGCAATTTTCCGTATGCTCTGAGCGGTTTTGCCTGAGTCCTTTCAGGTCTTCCGGTTGAAAGATGATTTCAGACGTTGGGGCGATATCCCCGCGCGGAGGTCCTTCACGGTCTTAAACTGATCGTCCGATCGTCCTCCATTCAGGATAACGCCCGGATGAGCTCGGTGTTCTCCGGATATTTATCGATCAGCGAACGGGGATTGCCGAGCTCAAAATCATCGAAATCAAAGCCCGGAGCCACGGTTGTTCCCATAAGGGCGTAATCCGCATCCGGTTCAAGGTACAGTCCGAACCAGGTTCCACGCGGAATTATTCGCTGGGGTCGTTGACCATTGATGATGTCGTTCCCCAGTTGTGTCGTTTCACTTCGACCGTCAGGATGCAGCAGAAGCATATGGACCGGATCGCCCTGATAAAAGTGAAACACCTCATCGCTTTGAAGACGGTGTATTTTGGACGTGTCTTCGGAGGTAAGTAAGTAATATATCGCGGTTTGCAGTGATCGCTTGCCTTCGTAGCGATTCGGAAGAGCGGGGTCCGATAAGTTTTCATCGCTGCGATATATTTCCCGATAGAATCCGCCTTCTGGATGAGGCTCAAGGTCCAGCCGTTGGATGATCTCTTCAGCTGACATACAGGCACCTCCCTAAAACAGATCTCCACAGAATAAAAAAAGACCCCATCGGATATAACATTGATGGGGTCCAAATATGACGTATATTTGCAGATCCAGCATGAGTGACCATCGTCTCGTTCAAAAGGATGGCCCGACACGCCGCTCTAAACGGAGATGCCGGCGCTTTCACCCTCTTCGTTCGCCTCTCGTTCCTCCTCCAGCCGCATATCTTTAATTTTCATCAGGCGGGTTATGTTGGCGCGTTCGTTTTCATCGAGTTTCCGCTGGATATATTTTACGGTTTCGCGCAGCTGGGGGATCATGATGTATTCCAGTGCGTTGACCCTCCGCCGTGTTCGCTCGATCTCCTCCATGAGCTCCCAGATCATGTGTTCCTTTTCGGCCAGCTCCAGTATCTGCGGAAGAAAATCCGCCATGCGCTGTGTCGCCTCATCCAGTTCCAGCGGTGCATCGAGCAGACTGTAGCCGCCTCCGGGGTGCGCTGCCGCCTCAAATTCGGGAACACTCACGCTCAATACATTTTGCTCAGTCACGGTCATGTCCAGCTCCGCCGACGCCTGAGAGATGGCATCATCAACGATCTCACGTGATCCAGCTATACCGGCCAGGACAAACAGTTTGGTCACATCTGCATAATTCCCATTAAACTGCTTGCGAAGGGCCTTATACTCATCCACAAGGTCCATGAACTCCGCCATCAGACCCTCCAGTTTATCCTTCAGCAGGGAATGACCGTGGACGGCCACGCTCAGCCGTTCACGGAGTTCCATGAGCTGCATGCGGGTGGGATTGACTTGTAATCGCTTTGCCATGGTTTATTTACGCTAGCTTTATATGGAATAAATCTTATACAGTGTAATACGCCGATCAAGCCTTCCGGGCATCCGTATGACGGCGGATGTCAGGTAAGGGGATTTTGTCTGTCCTGATCGGATTTGTCTTCGTAGTGTTCCTCGATGAACTCATCGTGGACACGTTTGAGTTCCGATTCGGGCAACAATCCGAGCAAATCCCAGCCCAGACGGAGGGTGTCTTCGATGGTGCGATTTTCATCCTCAGCCTGCCGGATATATTCCTCTTCAAACTTTTCAGCAAAACGCACATATTTGAGATCCATATCACTCAGGGCACTCTCGCCCAACACCATCGCCAGTTCCTGCGCATCTTTTCCACGGGAGTAGGCCGCGTAGAGCTGGTTCATAACGTCGGCGTGATCCGCCCTCGTTTTGCCCTCACCAATCCCTTTATCCTTCAAACGGGAGAGGGACGGTAAAACGTCAACGGGGGGATAAATACCTTCACCATGCAATGATCGGCTAAGAATTATCTGTCCCTCGGTGATGTATCCGGTGAGGTCCGGAATCGGGTGAGTCTTATCATCTTCCGGCATTGTAAGTATGGGGAACTGCGTAATGGATCCTTTTTTGCCTTTCAGGCGGCCGGCTCGCTCGTAAATCGTCGAGAGGTCCGTATACATATATCCGGGATAACCACGGCGTCCGGGCACCTCTTTTCGCGCCGCCGAGACCTCACGGAGGGCTTCACAGTAGTTGGTCATATCCGTAAGTATAACCAGCACGTGCATATCGTGTTCGAACGCCAGGTATTCCGCTACCGTGCAGGCGAGGCGCGGAATGGCGATTCGTTCCACCGGTGGGTCATTGGCCAGATTGATGAAGAGGACGGAGCGCTCAATGGCGCCGGTTTCCTGAAAGTCCTTGATGAAGAAGTTGGATTCCTCAAAGGTGATTCCCATCGCGCCAAAGACAACCGCAAAATCCTCTTCTGTTCCCAGAACCGTTGACTGCCGCGCAATTTGGGCAGCCAGGCGGGCGTGGGGCAGGCCCGTCCCAGAGAAAATAGGTAGCTTTTGGCCACGCACCAGCGGATTCAACCCGTCGATTGTGGAGACGCCGGTCTGGATAAACTCGTTGGGGTAGTTTCGCGAATACGGGTTCATCGGCACACCGTTGATATTGATGCGCTCATCCGGGATAATCTCCGGACCATCATCGATGGGGTTGCCAGAGCCATCAAAGATGCGACCCAGCATATCCTCGGACACACCAATTTCCTGACCGCGTCCGAGAAATCGCACTTTCGTTTGTTCGGTTTTGATGCCTTCAGTGCCCTCAAACACCTGAACGAGGGCTTGATCCTCATTGATATCCAGCACCCGGCCGCGCCGGGTACCTCCACCGGACAATTCAATATCCGTCAGTTCTCCATACGTTACATCACCCACATCCTCCACGAGGATGAGGGGACCGGCAATTTCACGAACAGTGAGGTATTCTTTAGCCACTGGTTATCTCCTCGGCTTTATTTACTTCGAATTCTCTGGTTACCCCGCCGTTCCCGGGATGGCTGATTCAACCTGTTGTTCGATATCCTTCTCCAGGTCATCAAACTGTTCCATCTCCTCGGGCGGTATAAATTTCGCTCTGGCAATGCCCTCGATCGCGTCGATGTTGAGTATCTGCTCCAGTTCCGCGCCCTGATTCAGGGCTTTCTTGGCCTTCTCGTTGTAATGCAGCATCAACGAGAGGAGGCGGAACTGTTTGTCGAGTGACGTATATGTATCAATTTCATCAAAAGCATTCTGATGCAGGAAATCCTCTCTGATCATCCGTGCAACTTCCATGAGCAGACGATCCTCGGAAGATAAGCTCTCCATACCCACCAGGCGCACAAGTTCTTCCAGTTCGGATTCCCTTTGCAGCAGCGCCATGGCTTCCTCGCGTTGATCGGACCACTCTTCGGTCACATGTTCGTCCGCCCAATCATCAATATCCTGCTGGTACAGTGAGTAACTTCGGAGCCACGAAATCGCGGGAAAGTGTCGGGCACTCGCCAGTTCATCCTCCAGGCTCCAGAACACCTGTACAACTCGTAGCGTGGCCTGCACGACCGGATCAGACAGGTCACCGCCAGGAGGTGAGACCGCGCCAATCAGGCTCAGACTGGCTTCCCGATCCTCCTGGGCCGGGGTTTGAACACGGCCGGATCGTTCATAAAAGCTGGCAATGCGGCTGGCCAGATAAGGGGGATATCCTTCTTCGCCGGGCATCTCTTCCAGTCGTCCCGAGATTTCACGCATCGCTTCCGCCCACCGGCTGGTTGAGTCAGCCATCAGGGCAACGTCATATCCCATGTCGCGGAAGTATTCCGCAATCGTGATGCCCGTGAAGACGGAGGCTTCTCGTGCGGCCACCGGCATGTTCGAGGTGTTGGCCACCAGGACTGTGCGTTTGATGAGTGGCTCGCCGGTCGAGGGATCCTCCAGTTCCGGGAATTCCGTCAAAACGTCGGTCATTTCGTTCCCGCGTTCCCCACAGCCCACGTACACAATAATATCGGCTTCCGCCCATTTTGCGAGCTGGTGCTGGATGACCGTTTTACCGCTCCCGAAGGGACCGGGCGTGCAGGCGGTACCGCCTTTGGCCAGTGGGAAGAACATGTCGATAACTCGCTGCCCCGTTACCAGCATCTCGTCCGGTGCAAGCTTTTTCCCGACTGGACGCCCCTCGCGCACTGGCCAGCGCTGGCGCATCCTGACAGGTATCTCCTGCCCATCTTCATTCTCGATAACAGCAACGGCATCTTCAACGGTTGCTTCGCCGCTTTCAAGGCTTTTCAGAGTTCCACTGATCCCGGGGGGGACCATCACGCGGTGCTCCACCACGGCCGTTTCCTGCACCGTTCCCAGGATATCGCCTGTTTCCACGTGGTCGCCAGTTTCGGCAACGGGGTCAAAATCCCACAGTTTGTCCGGATCAAGAGCCGGGACTTCAGCGCCGCGATGAATGAATGCGCCGACTTCTTCTTCCAGCAGATCCAGCGGACGCTGGACGCCGTCGTAAATGGCGCCAACCAGGCCGGGTCCGAGGTCCACGCTCAATGGGTCTCCGGTAGTCCAGGCGGGCGAGCCGGGACCAATACCCTCGGTTTCTTCATAAACCTGGATCGAATACTCGTTGCCGCGGATCTCAATTACTTCGCCGAAGAGCCGTTCTTCTCCGACACGAACCATCTCATGCATCTTGGCTCCGGTAAGATCCTGAGCCACAACTAATGGTCCTGATACCCGGGACACGCGCCCTTTGACGGTTTCAGTGTCCTGTGTCCCTGCGGTTTGCTTCTCGTTTTGTTTGGTTTCTTCAGCCACGAAAACCTCCGGTGGGCCTAAATGGTGTTGTCAGAATATAGCGTTCTCAATATGCGATATCAGTATCAATTTAACGCTGCAAACACACTGCAGCTTTTTGTTCACGACAGATCCTACTGTTCAGACAGCACGTCAACTCCAATTGTCCGCTCCATCGTTTTCCGCATCCACTCCATCGTTGTGTTTTTGGCACCCAGGTGGGACGGAACGAGCATGATGACAGTGTTTTTCCGGCCACGTAGCTCCTCAACTTCCTCCTGCAGCTCATCAGCCATCGTTTCGCTCAACAGAATGAGGCGCACCTCTTGCCGGTTCACCTGCACGCGAAGCGATTCCGTCATTTCCTCCTCGGTGTCCACCGAGACCAACTCCACACCAATGCTCTGGAGGCCCAGCATTTCAGATCGCGGTCCGATGGCAACAATTTTGGGGGATTCACTCATACCAGTCACTCAACCAGAAATTTTTATCTCGCATCAAGCGTGTAATGTTATTTTTGGCTCTTTCCACAGGCCCGTCCATCTCACAGTCGGCTTCGGTCATACGTAGCAGGGATGGAGGTGCTGTTCCAGAAGATCGGGCGCCATTTCATTGGCACGGCCAACAACGGCCACGCACATGTTATACGATTCAGTCTGAAGGCCCAGCATACAGGCAAAAACACGTTCGGGGCCAAAAGGAACTCTCCGACCCTCCCGCACGTAATCCATAATCCATTCTTCGCCCGCATGGACAACCGCCCGGATTCGCTCCGTGCCATCCACATCGGCGAGGTCGCCCAGGTTGAATCCATCCAATGATTCTGTCAGAAGTCGGGGCCAGTCTTCCACGGGTTCATCCTGAACCGCCTGGAGACGATGGGCATTGGACCGATCCTGCAAAAGAAGATTTCGCACCTCCGGGTCCATATCGAGTGCCTCACCACGGAGGAGAAACTCTATTCCTCTCAGGCAATCCAGACGATCCCAGTAACCATCAATCCAGTCACTGTCGAGTGTTTCCGCGGCATTCTTCAACTCGCGCAGAACCGCGGAATCAAAAGCAGCGTCAAATACGGGCAAGCTGGTCTCTCCAGCTTCATCGAAATGCGACTGAACGCTGTTACGAACGCGTTCAAATATGGGGGGAAGGTCCGTGTTCGGACCATCCCACAACTGATCCCAAAAATGCTCATCGTACTGACCGGATACCGAGGAGACGTCAACGTCCAAATAATGTCGTTTAATGTAGTTTTTGAGGCTCCTCAAATCCTCCCGCCAGAGCAACAAGTTTCCAGGTAGTGGATCCGGGCTCTGTTCCTGGAGTTCTCTTATCATGTCGAGGTAGCAGTCCTGCAAAACGGGTTCCGCCTGCCTCAAATCGTCCCCGTGAGAGAAGCATTCCCCGATGAGGCTGTCCGCCAGTCGGGTATATATATCATCGCGGGGGCCACGAATGATATGGCGGAAGTAATCGCCGGGCATCATCCACGACTCCAGCACGGCGGCACGGCCGCTCGGATAGGACCAGGAACTGGTTTGCTTACTCTGGGGCATGCGTTCTTGGTATCTTTTCTGTTACTGAATTGTGCGAAGCGCAAAGATATTAAACGGGGCAACCCGATCGGCGATCTGGCCGATCAGCTAGACCTTCAATCCGTCGGGAAACACTTTTTGGGCGATGGTCGGGGCCAGTTCATCGCGCAGATCATTAATTCGCCTTTCCACGGACATATCAATTTCAAACTTACCGGTGCGGAAAATCACGCCTCCCCGCTCAGGCCGTTCGCCCTCTTCTACTTCAAGCTGAGTATTCTCGTTCCTCCCCGCGTTGAGATCGTCGATAAGTGGCCGGATACGCTCTGCATCATCGGTGTGACAGATGACGGTACCCGATGTGTCGCCAGGGATCTCGGCAATCCAGCTGCCAATCAGTTCGCGATATTCGTCCTCCGGCAGTTTGAAGATCCGTTCGGCCGCTTGTTCGAAGAGACGGTCAAGGATTTCGTTGCGTTTTTCCAGAAGGGCAAGATTGTGTTTCGAACGCTCCTGGATAAGGCGTCGCTCGCAGGTGCGTTCGATCTTCTGCCGTTGCTCTTCAAACTTTTGCTGGAACTCCTGCTCGATTTGTTCCTTGCCCTGCTCCAGCCGTTCCTCGCACCGTGCACGGGCCTCGGATTCAATCTTTTGGGCCTTCTCTTCGGCCTCTTCGATTACGGCCTCTCTGATCCGATCCATGCTCATATGTGTTGATAATCCTTATATTCGCTTATATTTTATTGCTTCAGCCGCGGGCTCCGCCGCGTGGTCGGATATGCCATCCGAATCAGGCGGGGTCACTGCTCATCGGGGTATGAATTGAAGAGCCCAATGAGCATGTCGTTTGGCCGGACACTCCAGCGGACCGCTCAGTTATCACCGGACGGTTCAGGCTCCCGGCATGGGCAGCGCAGGGATCATGAAGTCAGCACTGGTCAACCAGATGATCATCAAAATAGAGGCGAGCAGAGCCACAACACCGTATGTTTCCACCAGCACGGGCAGAATCAGCGCACGCCCCATGTCGTCGGGACGTTTGCTGGTCCAGTTGATGCACGCGGAACAGGTGTTTCCCTGGTAGGACGCACTTCTCCATTCCGCCAGCCCCATTCCTACGCCCACAAAAAGCAGGGCCACGCCGGCGAGAGGTCCCACGATGTAGCCAGTGCCACCTATCATTTTGGCCCCGGCGATTCCCGAATTCACAGCGATTAAAATCGCGGCGACCAATCCGTAAAATCCCTGCGTTCCGGGTAGGGACATCAGGACGAAAAGTTTACCGAACAGCTCGGGCTTCTCCGAAAGAATGCCGGCGGCCTGGGAAGCTCCTACACTGATACCACGGGCTGAACCGATACAGGCCAGACTCACGGCCAGAATAGCACCGATGCCAGCGGATCCGATACCGGTCGTTACAAACAGATACTCCACCAAACTATCGACTTGACCGACTAATTCCTCCATCTTTCCTCTCTCCTCATGCTCTGTTTTTGCCAGAAATATCTAAAACGTTAATCGTTTGCATCCATCTCGCTCAATTTCAACGGTGATCTTGCACAACCACGGATTCGGTGGTCAAACTCAGGGGACTATACTTTATGCCACCGCCCTCGTAGAAACAGTTGAAAAACTCCAGAAAGATCAGCCGGGCCGGGTGCACAAAGGCCGCCAGCATACTGACCAGGAAGTTGAAGGTGTGACCGAATACCAAAATCAGCACGAAAAGGCCCGCTCCCACCACGGGGGTGGATCGAACCAGCTCGGCTATGATGTTGAACGCCATGCCGACGATCGCGGAAGTCAGCCCGAGGGCTACGAGCCGGGAATAGGACAAAATATCACTCAGGAAAGTCACACATCCATAACTGCCCATAATACCGTAGATACTGATCAACCCCTTCCCGAATCGGGCGGCCCACCCTTCCGCGTCCCGCCCCTGCGTCAGGATCAAACCTATACCTCCGACGATCATCAATCCGAATCCAACGTTCAAAGTGGTCGGAGATATGTCGAAGAAAAGCGAGCCAAAGGCGATCAAGAATCCGGGCAGGACGAGGAACCAGAGGCCCGCATCAAACAAGGCGTCCCAGGGCTTGCCCCTCCGAATGAGGCCATAGGCGCGCAATATAAGCCCATAAAACTGGTTGACGACACCGACGCCGATGGATATAACCAGCAGCAGGACCGCCTGGTCCAGTGGATCCTTCACGATGTAGGTGTAGCTGCGCAGCGTGAGAAGTATGTTGTTTTCGCCCAGATACTTTGCCTTCCACAGAGTTGAGGCCCATCCACCGGATAAAATCCCCAGAACCATGGCAAAAATTCCGGCGTAGCTGAACAACATGCACAGATTGTGCATCCCTTTGTATGGCCGCATTTTGCGCGCCATAACATACCCCACCACGGCCAGTCCCGCGCCGTAAAAGGCGTCGGCGAAACACATGCCAAAAAACAGCAAGAAGCTGAAAGCGAGGAAGGGGGTGGGATCAAAACTGAAATAATCGGGCATACCGAACATATCCACCAGAAACGTGACCGGTTCCACAAGGCGACTATGCGTCAGGGAAACCGGAACATCATCGTCGGGTTCGGGATCGCGGTAAACGGTGGAGACCTGCGGGAATCGTTCTTTCAAGTCCTCATCGACGGTATCCTGCTCTTTTGCCGGGAGGAAACCGCTCAGAACACTGATACGTTCAGAGTCCAGCGCATTGTTACGTGCTTCCACCTTCTCCAGTTCGGCTTCCCAGTATCCCAGCATGACTTCCACTTCATGCTGGTGTTCGCTCATTTTAGCGATGCGCTCCCGGCATTTGTCCGCCGCTTTTTCATGTTTCTTGATATCAGCTTTCAGCCGGGTTAACCGCCCGGAGATGGATCCTTCCACGTCAGGAATGGGCACAGCGGAAAATTTGTGGCTCCGCAAAGAACGGTCCACCTCTTCCGCATCCTCGTTGAGCGCCACCGCTACCATATCAACGACATCATTTTTCCGGCGGATATCCTGCAGAACAAGGCTTTCCGCCTCCATGGGGGACGCCCGGAGTTCGTCGAACTCATTCTCCGGCATCGATCCGATCCATACGGTGGTTTTCTCCAGGGCTTGGAGGTCATCCGGGGTGAAAGGCAGATTGAGGAAAAATTCAAGATCATGTATTTCCTCCCGGGCCTCCTCTATAGCCGCCTCATGACGGTGATGCTCTTCTGCCGCATCGTAACACTCTTCGTAGACGGGCCGGTAATCAAACTCCTCGACGATAGTATCGCGCTGCTCGGGAGTCACCAGAGCGGGGAGTTGAACCACCATGTCAGCCATGGATGTCTCTTTTACATCAAAATTGTCCAGCACATGAAGGATATGTTTGAGCTCGTGGACGCGAGCCTGAACCTCCTCGGATGACTGAACTGGTCGCTCAAGCCCGTCCTCCTCAGGATGTCTCTCGGAGGCGTCCTCGACATGAAATACCTCCCGCTCCTGGAGCCAGTCCAGAACCGGACCCATCCGCTGGCGCGGCACCAGCAGAGTAGCATGTTTCATGCGATCAATTGACATTTATTCGTCCTCGCGGAGATTTTCGATGATGAGATCCACGGCTTCATCCAGAGTCTGCTGATCCAGTGAATCCAGCTGTTCCTGGGCCTCAGCAGCCTCCTGTTCCACGTCCTCAATCCGGTCTTCCGTGCGAGCTTCAATCTCTTCCCGAGCCTCCGCTACGTCATCCTTATATTCTTGGCGACGCTGTTCGCGGAGATCGGTCAGCTCGTTCTCGACCGAGCGTTCCATTTCACTGGCTTCTTCCTTCGCTTCGGCGATGATGCGATCCGCATCATCTTCTATATTCTGTACCTGTTGAATGATATTTTCGGGCATGGAACTACTTTCAGGATGGGATATGGGGGATAACAAATCGGGCAGGAACCAGTGCAAATCGAGCATATATTTTGCCCTCCGACACCATTTATGTCAAGCGAACGGCCCATGCAAACTTGACTTGAGGCCCCTGCTTTATAACAATGCGGATTCCAATTATTACTCCGAAGAAAAGGGGCCATCCATGGCAATAGTCGAAGCAGGAAGTGTCCGGAATGGTAATGTCATCGTCGTTGACGAAAAACTCTGGCTCGTCCTCGATACCCAGCAGACGTTCGTGGGGAAAAAAGGGGCTTACGTACAAATCAAGATGAAAAATGTTGACAACGGTCACATTGAGACCAATCGATTCAGCACGTCTGATAAGGTGGAGAAGGCATTTGTTGAGAGTAAACGGATGACCTACCTTTACGAGGATACGGCGGGCCACGTTTTCATGGATCCCGACACCGGACAGCAGGTGACAATCAGCCGTGATAAGCTGGAAGATGTGCTGCCGTATCTGGCCTAT
This sequence comes from uncultured candidatus Brocadiaceae bacterium, assembly GCA_964644705.1. Lineage (GTDB taxonomy): Bacteria > Planctomycetota > Brocadiia > SM23-32 > SM23-32 > CAZXYF01. The sequence goes on from CAZXYF010000002.1 coordinate 15,213, forward strand.
AACGCGGAGGTTGACGTCGATTTTTATGAGGATCGTCCGATCAAGATTGAACTCCCCCCCAGCGTGGAATTGGAAGTCACCGATACCGAACCGGCTGTCCGGGGAAACACGGCGACAAATGTAACTAAACCCGCGGAAGTGGAGACCGGTCTGAGTGTAAAAGTGCCCGGGCACATCGATGAAGGGGAAATCATCGAAGTTGATACGCGAACCGGAGAATTTTTGGGCAGAGCCTGAACGAGGCATGGAGCATCATATGGTTGTGAGCAAAAGCAAAGGCGATGGATTCTGTCAGCGATACAAGAGGCTTCGGCGCCGATTCGAAAACGAAGTGGGGGAAAACCGCGCTCATTACGGAGAGGCAAGCCAGAACATCCGGGAGGAGCTGGTGCGGTGCCTCTGGTTCGGAAGCCATTTTTCGCCGGATGAACTCCGCACGGATGAAGGGAAACGTGTGGAGGTGATTTCGCCGGGGTGGTGGAATGTGGAGGGAGGACCGGATTTCAGACGGGCAGAAATCCTCCTTGAAGGCAAGGGCCGCATGGTGGGGGATGTGGAGATCCACACCCGCGCCCCCGGATGGTACGGGCACGGACACCATAAACAGCCAGAATACAACGACGTTTGTCTCCATGTGGTAATGTGGCAATCAAATACGGAGCGTCCGATCAGGCGAGAAGACGGGCAGGTGGTTCCCCAGCTCACCCTGAGTGAATTTCTTGACGAAGAGATCGATGAACTGATTGAAATTGTGGACCTGGAGGGGGAGGACCAGGATGCGCAGCCCCATTCCCCCGCGATGCAACGATACTGCGGGGAGGCTCTCGCGAATGGAGATATGGATCCCGCGTGGCTGGGATCATTGCTGGATTGTGCCGGGGATCAAAGGATTATTGATCGGGCAGAACACCTGGCCGAGGAAATGGCCAATCACCCCCCGGAGGAGGTTCTTTACCGGCGGATTGCGGATGCTCTCGGCTACAAAAATAATCGCATGGGCTTTCGACAGCTCGCATCTGCTTTACCCATTCACCGACTGCAGGAAATCGTTCCCTCGGATGCGTCGCCCCGGGATAAACGACGCGTTCTGGAAGCTGCTTACTATGGAGTGGGCGGCTTTCTGCAGAACGCCACCCCGGCGCAGGATGATGCGACGGAGGCATATCTGGACGATCTTACCACTCAATGGAATGAATTGCCGTCGGATTTTGACCAGTTTCGCATGTCCGACGCACATTGGGATTTTGGGGGCACGCGGCCGGTGAATTTCCCGGTACGTCGCATTGCCGCCCTGGCCGGGATATACGCCTCGTACCTGCCTGCCGGATTACTCGGGGACCTGTGCCGGACTGCTGAATCTACTGAACCAGATAAAAACCGGCGGCTCGATACGACGGTCAGGGATGCACTCACGAGCGTATTCACAACGCTGGAGCATCCCTACTGGGACAGGCGATTCAGTTTCGGGGGGAAGAGGTTGTCCCGCAGGAATGCACTCGTGGGAGAGCAAAGGGCGCGCGCTATTCTGGTCGATGTATTGATCCCTGTCCTGATTGCACGCGGGCGAATGGAATCGAACCAGAAACTTCTGAATCGTATCCATGAGGTCTGGAACCGTCTTCCCCGCCGTCAGCCCAACACTGTTGTGGAACGAATGCAAAATGTAATGTTTGGTGGTGATCCGCTGGTCGGGGACGTGATCGACTCGGCGCGCCGACAACAGGGACTGCACCAGATTCATAATGACTTCTGTGCAGCACCCGAAGGATGCGAGGCGTGCCTGGTGCATCTGGCCCATGAGTCAGGAGAAAATTTTAGAGAGTAGATCGGCTGAGAAACGCTTGGGATTTATTCCCTTTGGCTGAATCCCGTTGCATTAGCTTCTATAATACATAAGTGTTCGGACGGCATGTCTGGGCTGGGAAACGTATTTCTCACATTTGCTCCAGAAGTGGTAGTAGCGCACTCATTCATGTTTTTGGGGAGCCGAGTTGCCGGATGTCCGGAGTGGCATTCGCCCCCTGCAAATGGAGATGAACCGGAACCATCTGAATAATCACTAAAAGGACCGGGAACAACGTGGCTAATAACGAGATCATCGTGAACTGTGTATGCGGCGAGGAAGTAGAAATCGCCCGGGAAATGCTCGGTCACATATTCCCGTGTCCGGACTGTGGACGCAATCTGCGTATTTCTCTCCAGTTTTTGATGCTGGATCGGGAGGTGGCCCCCAATCTTACGGCCGTTTGTACCTGTGGTCGATTTATTGTGTCCAAAACCCGAAAAGCCGGAAAGAAAGCCACCTGTAAAATGTGTGGTCGACGGGTGGCCCTGCCAAAACCGGTGGAAGTGGAGAGTGGCCGTGGGCCCGTTCGGTTACATCCAAAGGCATTGGAAAAGCAACTCAGAAAAGCCCGCAACCGTGCACGGGAGGAAGGGAAGAAAATCCCGGGCCAGAAACGGGCAGGGCGTTCTCGTCCCCAACACTTCAGCTTGAAGCCGGGACAGGAGGTGTGTCGGAATCCGGATTGTAAAATGCCCCTCCCTCCCGGCGCCAATGTCTGCCCCCGCTGTCATTTCAATCAGGCAACGGGCACTCGATATGAGAGCCCGGGTCCGGAAAACGACCCCGTTGGTTCATGGAAACTCAAATGGGTTAAGGATTAAGTATGAGCAGGATTGCACTTTCTTCTGCGGAACTTCGTGAGTTCAGTGTGCCGGATGTGTTCTGTCTTCTCGGCGAACGCCAGTACCTTCTGGGACTGGGGGGCGTGATGGTTGCGACCAGTATGCGGGTCACCACCCGCGTGGAGGAAACCCCTGATGAATTCCGGTTGAGATTCTCCCCCACCGATCCCCATAGTCCGGAGATAACGGACATTCTGGGACGCTGGCGTGAGGCACTGAAGGAAACGGCTCGGGATGAGGATCAATTATACGGACTGGATATAATCTGCGAGCTCCCGTCCCCTGATTTGCCCTGTCCCACGACTTCTCGCATGATGAGTCCGGCCATAGCCGTTTCTCTGGCCACCGTACTGTGTGCACACCGTCGCCAGGACGAGATGGTGAATGGGGAACAGTTGGGAGCGATGGCGGGAAAAATACTGGAACGTGTGGTGGCACCGGACGGAACATATCCTTCGCGTTTTGATTCTCTCTGCCGGACGTGCGTGGAAGGGGGAGTGCGATATGTGAAATCGTCCGGGGAAGCCCTCAATGCGCAGCTGCTTGTGCCCCCCGAGTCTTTGTTACTGGTGGTGGATCCGGAGACGGCAAATGGTGGTCAAGAAACAAAATGGGGAGAAAATCTGTTGAGTGCCCTTCAGAAATTAGGGGGAACCGAGGCTCTGCTTGAACGGACCGAAGAAGAAGGTATTACCGGCCTCTTTGACCTGGCCGGAGACGAACTGTCCGATCAGGAAATGGCCGTTCTCTACGCCCTGGTGCGTGTTAGAGGCATGCTGCAGGAAATGTTGGAGACGCTGGATCGCGATGTTCGTGATAACGACCGGATGGCGGAGATATGCGATGAAGAGAGCATTATGATGCGTGACTATTTCGGTTTTCCCGGAGAAAACCTCCAGGAAATCCGCCATAAAGCAGTGGAAGCGGGAGCGCTCGGCGCCAAATTCACCTACGCGTTCGGGGAATCACCTGCTTTGCTCGCCCTGGCACCGGGTCGGCGGGATGAAGTAAGGTCGGCTCTGGTGGAGGAATATGGTGAACAGAGTATCGTCCAGCTGGATGTGAACCATTCCGGCATCCGAAGTGAAAGGCTTTGAATGGACACCGGGTGAAACCATTCAGCGGAAACGAGTTTCTGTACTGTGTATGCTAAATTGAAAATTGTGTGGCGCAGCTGAACCCTCGCCAGAGGTTGTGTGTCTGCGCGCAAACATGTAATTTCCCCGTAATCTCTTTGGTCTCGGAAATGCCCCCCATCACAGACTTTCATACTCACGCGTTCCCGGACGATTTGGCCGAACACGCCGTGCGGGAATTGGAGAAACTTCAGGATGAGAATCAGGATGGGGCATGCCTCGACGGTACGATAAAGGACCTGCTTCGCTCAATGGACGCCGCGGGTATTGACCGTAGTGTCATTTGCTCCATCGCCACTGAACCCAAACAGGTAGGATCTATTCTCGCCTGGTCTCAAACCATTTCCAGCCATCGCATCATTCCGTTCGGATCTCTGCATCCCGACATGGAACATCCGGATAAAGCGGCCGACGAAATGGTTGAGCACGGCATACCCGGGGTTAAACTTCATCCACTGTATCAGGGGTTTGACCTGGGAGACAGGTCAACCTGGCGACTTTTTGAGGTTATTGAGCCGCGTCCACTGATTTGCGTGTCGCATTGTGGTTTGGATTTTGCCTTCCCCCCGGATGATGAACGGGCTCATCCGGAAAAATTAGGCAGGATACACGAACATTTCCCGGATATACCACTGGTGGCGGCCCACATGGGAGGGTGGAAACGCTGGGATAGTGTGGTTGAGCACCTGGTCGGGCTGGATATCTATCTTGAGACCTCATATACCCTCGGATATATTGACCGCGCCACACTGAGGAAGATCGTCAAGCGGCATGCAACGGAGAATATATTGCTCGGAAGTGACAGCCCATGGCAGGATCAAAAAAAGACTCTTGAGGGGATCAGAGAGTGGTTCGATCGGGATGTTATGCATAAGATTACTGCGCTCAACGCCGAGAATATTCTGTCCGGAGTAAACTATCAGCCCCCTGGAGGGGGATGATTTCTGCCCCGCGCGCCGCAGAGTCACTGAATATCACGCTTCAATTCTTCTTCCGAGGATCCGATGGACATCCTTTTTATCGAGCCCTACTGCGTCGGCTCCCATCGCGCGTTCTGTGAGGGATACGCCGCATACAGCCAACATGACGTTGAGCTGATGACTCTGCCGGGTAAACGGTGGAAACAGCGGATGCGTGGCGGCAGCGTTCGGCTGGCAGAGCTGCTGGATGGGACATCGGCCGACCTGATTGTGGCCAGTGATTATCTGAATTTGCCCGTTTTTAAATGCACGTCCGAGCCTCCCGTGGACGGTCTTCCGGTTGTCCTTTATTTTCATGAGAATCAGCTTACATATCCCCTGCGCGAAGGGCAAAAACGAGAGGATGAGTTTGCCCACATCAACGTAACCAGTTGTTTGGCGGCGGACCGGGTTCTGTTCAACTCCCGTTATCACCTGGAATCGTATGTGCGGGCCTGCGCTGATTTTTACTCGAATGGTGATACTGCTCCCCATTGCGTCGCGGATCGGATCAAAGCAAAAAGCCGGGTGTTGCCGGTAGGGGTCGAACTCGATTCCATTGATGATTGCCGGGGTGTGGCCTCGCACAGGTCCGGCCCTCTGACAATTCTCTGGAATCACCGGTGGGAATACGACAAATGCCCGGATACTTTTTTCCGGGTTATGGAACGTTTGGACGCGCAGGGGCTTGAGTTTGAGTTAGCGGTGGCGGGCCAATCATTTACGCAAAAACCGCCTGCGTTCAAGCGCGCAGAGAAAAACCTATCTCATCGGCTGAGAGTTTTCGGGACCGTCAGCCCCCGTGCCGATTATTTGCGACTCCTGCTGGAAAGCGATGTGGTCGTTTCCACCGCGAAACATGAATTTTTCGGCATTGCGGTGGTTGAAGCATCCTATGCGGGCTGCACCCCCATACTCCCCGACCGCCTGAGCTATCCGGAATTGGTCCCGCCCCAGCATCATGGTGAGTGCCTGTACGGCGATGAAAAAGAGCTGTGCCGTACCCTTCGTCGCTGGGTGAAAAATCCGGCGAAAGCCAGAAGTATCGATCTGAGCGATGCTATGAAACGCTATAATTGGGGGAGGATTGCCCCCCGTCTGGATTCGACTCTATCAGACGTTTGCGCGCGATAAATTCCAGGTCACCTGACGTTTTTGAAGGCCATGGGCATCTCGACGGCACGAATAACGCTGATGGCTTCCACGATGTTTTTGTAGGGAACGCGGTCTCCACAATCCAGGACCACCCGTTTGTCCTGCTCCAGCGCTTTGAAACGCTGGAGATGATTCGCGAGCTGGCGTGATGATCTTATTTGAACATCCCCCACGTAAGTCTCGACATCACCGGTCGATTTACTCTTGCGCAACTTGAGGACAATTGGTTCGAACTCTTTATCGATTGTCCGCCCCCCATTCCCGCCATCAGGATCAACAGTCGGCTCTGGCAGCCGCGTTTCGATCATCCCTTCCTTGCGGGGGATCTTGAGGGTGACGATGAAAAAGATCAGCAGGAGAAAGACGACATCAATCATCGATGTCATCTTCAGCTCAAGTCCCTCCCCCTCTCCACTGTCGGATTCGCTTTCAGCCATAGAATGCTCTCCCCGTATAAATACGTGGACGACAAAATACGCCCGCCTGTTCCGCCCCGCCCGTATTGGGGCATGGCTGCCGCCTGCCGCGTATATCGAGCCCGAATCTCCCGAACTTGCGACGGGAACGCCGCAGCGGGCAATCAATCGAGATTTCCAAAAGCAAGCGGTAGTTGAATTGCTTGAACAACACTGATTGCCTCAACCAGATCCTTGTAGGGGACACCGTCCCCACACTGGACCACAACGCGGCCATCATCTTTGATCTTGCGAAACATTTTCAGCCGGCTAGCCAGCTGTCCGGGACCACGCATCCGTTGTCCGCCGACGTATGTTTTGACCTTCCCACTCGTTGGATCTTTCCGGAGACTTAATTTTATGTCCTGAAACTCCTGTCGGTCCTTCTCCTCTTCGGGGGCCGTAACCTGGCCCGCACCTTTTGCCTCGGGAAGTCGGGTTTCGATAAAAGCTTCCTCTTTAGGGATTTTCAGAGTTACGAGAAAAAATATAAGCAGGAGGAAAACGACGTCAATCATGGACGTCATTTTCAACTCAAGTTCATCTTCCTCTCCCGCATCCGATGCATTTATGGCCATTTTATGACCTCCCAATTTCAGGCGTCATTTTTTATCTTCAGGTCTGTATGCTGCAAACATCATCTTCTCGAAGCGCAGATCATAGATCTTTTTCAATACCGGTTTCACGTTTTTGTATTCGGCATCTTTATCGCCCCGGATGATGATGGGCGCGGACCCTGTTTTCTCCTCCAGCCTCCTGAGTCCGGCCTTGTATTTGTCCATTTTCTGCTTGAACTTGGCCAGATTCATCCTCTGATTATACATCACGATGTCGCCGCCCTTTTCCACGTTGACAACCAGCCGTTTTTTGGATACATCTTGCTGTATTTGGGCCTGGAATGCCACGGGCAATTCCAGCTCGGCCATCCGTTCCATCTTATTGAAGGTCGTGATGGTCATGAAAAAGATCAGCAGCAGAAATGTGACGTCAATCAAAGGCGTCATGTCCACGTTCAGCGTTTCGCCGGATCCTTCGCCATTTGCGTTGACGGCCATATATGGAGACTCCTTGAGAATCTATAGGCGATGCCAGTGTCACAAACCACTGCCGGCCGGATCATTCCGGTGGCGGCGGGGGCGGCACGTCTTCTTCCTGTTCAGGTGCCGGAGGTTCCGGTTCACCTTCCGCGGGCATGTCCTCTGGCTCTTCCTCGGGCACGTGAGCAGCCGATTCGATGGCCTCGCGGACTTCGGCGGCCATGGCCGGCGTTGTTTCAACATGTTTGAATCGGCTGAGCAGGTCCTCGCCAGCGACTCCAATATCCAGCATCAGGGACGTCACTCGATTCTTGAATACAGCGTAAGCCACGAGAACCGGAACAGCCACCACCAGCCCCTCACACGTCGTTGTGAGGGCCAGCTGAATGTCGTTGGCCAGCACCGCGGGTTCGGGTTGTTGGGACATCTGACTGATGGTCCCAAATGCGGCCATCATACCCAGGACCGTACCCGTGAGCCCGAGCATTGGCGATATCGCGCCGATAACGGAGAGCCAGCCAACGTGCTGATGCCAGCGGATACTCTCAGCTTCACCCGCCTCCTCCATGGCCGTTATCATCTCATCGTACCCGGCCCGCACTTCCCGCAAACCGGCTTCCATAACACGCGCCAGGGTGCATTCGCTCCGGAGGCAACGCTCCATTGCATCCCGAAGATCAAGATCTTCCAGGTCATCCTCCAGAGCATAGATGAATTCCTCTGGCATCAGCTCCGAACGGCGGAGTGAAAATATCATTTGTCCGGTGAGATACATGGCGACGGTTGACAGCAGAATAATAATCGCCCCCGGAATCCCCGAGTTGTTAATCACAAGGGTGAAAACACTGACTTCTTCGGTACCACCCTGTTGTTGCCCACCCCCTTCGCCCTCCGCTTCCTCGGATTCACCATTTCCGTTGCCGCCGGAAGGGGCCGGCGCTTCGTCAGTGGATCCCCCACCTCCGGAAGGGGCCGGCGCCGTTTCGGCTCCGCCACCGCCACTGGCTCCGCTTCCCTCATCCAGTGATGGGATGCCCTGAGCGTACAGATTTGTCTGACTGCTGATAAGCAGCCCACACGCCACAACAAACAATATGGTTAACCAACCTCGTCGCATTCTGTAACTCCTTTTTGTCGAGAACGAATATAGGTCTCTTGGTTAAATTGGCCCATTAAAAGGGAATAACGGGGAACTACCCCACAAGCCCCGGGTGATTTTTCTTGAGTTTTTTCGTCCAGTACGAACCAGGATATCTATTTTTCAGTCGTTTGGCCAGCTCTTTTGCTCGCTGCGGAGCATCGGAATAATATTCCTTTGCCGTGACCGCAGCGTAGTAGAGCGCCTTCTGGTACTCGTGCTTGATATCACGATGCAAAACAACCACGCGCAGGAAGGAAAAGAGCGCCTCGCGTATCTGGCCGCGTTTCATCAGGGATAGTCCGCGGCTGTTATACGCTTCGGCTCGCATTTCATCATCGGGGCTCTGCAGGCCGACGGTGCGGAAAAGATTTTCCGCTTTCCGATAATTGTCTTTCCCCTGCCATGCGTATGCTTCAGAAATCATCGCCAGATAAGCCAGTTCCGGCACTTTTTCCATGTATTGATCACTGAGTGTTTCGAGGGCTTGTATAGCCTGATCATACATGCCCCGTTCCATCATGAGCCGCCCCTCCCAAACCCGCGCTTTGCGTTTGATCGACTCCGGGTAATCGGAATTCAGAATGTCATCTATGGTTCCCTGAGCCTCACTAAATTTATCCAATCTGATCTGCGCTCGTGCGAGCCCGACGGCAGCGTCCGGCACGAAGTAGTGGTCGGGCATTGCTTTCAGCAGACGCCCGAACTTATCAGCCGCTCGACTGTACCATTTCCTTTTTCCGGCTTTTGTGACCTGCGCGTATTTGGCTTCTTTAAAAGCCGATTGGGCGGCATAGTACCAGATGTAGGCGCCTATCCATTGGAATTTCCCCTTCACCTCGGAACCTGCTTTGCCAAACTGTTTATACGCTTCATCGTATTTTCTGTTCTTCCACATCCCCCACGCCTTTGCATACTTGGGCGGTTTCGGGCGGCGCGTCACTTTACTCACGATGAGCTTTTTCTGGCTCTCTTTCTCCGCGTATTTCGGTGCCGTGTAAAGCTTTCCCACGTCCCCCCGGCTTTTAATTTTGATGTATTTGTACGTCTCTTCCTGTATGTCGCCGGTGACCTGTTTCTTGCCCTTCGGTGTTTCAACCATGACAAGGTCTGCCGCTCTGAGCCCCGGGGCATACCCCAACATGAGTCCAGCTAAGATCGCCAACGCCAGAAGTGCTCTTTTTTTCATGCGTTTAAACACCTGAAAAGAGTAATGTCTATGGATGGATTGTACGCGATTCAGGGGGCATGCCCATCGTGAAGTTCTTCAAGATAGCAGACCCTTGGTACGTTAATATTTGAGTTCTATGTTCATCCATCTAAAATACATGATATTATCTTCGGACATCGTATTCAACCGCATTCTCGCCTGCGGTCAAGGGGGATGCTGGATGGGAACGAGAATCAGGGATGCCTGATTGCGCCTTTTTGGGGGCAGCCTCTATAATCGATATTTTACCAGAGGAGGGAATTATGAGGGAACAGCGCCTTCTGCAATATCTTAAATGCAAAAATATCGGGCAGGAGGTAACCGGTCTCAGACTCGGTATCGGTGATGACTGCGCCGTGCTGGAGGTGGGTGCGGATAAAACCGTAGTCACCAGCACCGATATGCTCATAGAAGGTGTTCATTACAATCCCGGAGTGCGTCCGGATCTTATCGGTCGAAAAGCGGTCACGCGAGCCCTCAGTGATCTCGCCGCGATGGCGTGCCGTCCGCTGGCCTGCCTGGTAGCGGTGAGTTTCCCCCCTGCTTCCGAAGAGAAGTTCGCCCGGAAGTTGTGCGATGCTTTTGCTGAAACTGCCCGTCAGTTCGATGCACCACTGATTGGCGGGGATATAAGCAGCGGGACCGACCAGTTGACAATCACTGTTACTGTCTTTGGTGTTCCCGGTCCGGACGGGATTGTCAGCCGCTCTGGAGCCAAACCGGGCGATGCAATCTGTGTGACCGGAAAACTGGGTGGGGCCGTTCAGAGCGGAAGACATCTGACATTTCGACCACGTATCCGGGAAGCCCTTTTTCTTAACCAGCGCTTTGAGATTCATGCTATGATCGATATCAGCGACGGGCTGAGCACTGATATCCACCATCTTTGTAATGCCAGCGGTGTCGGAGCGACAATCAACGCTGATGCCGTGCCCGTGCATTCGGATCTCGAATGCGTAAACGGCGCGATCGACCGAGAATCTCTGGTACATCGGGCTCTGTCGGGCGGGGAAGACTACGAACTTTTGTTCTGCGTTCCCGGAGAACAAATTTCATCCTCCCCCATCACGGTGGCGCTGGGCGAAACGGTGGAGAGAACCGGTGAGACGGGATCGGAGAAGGGGGAGTGCAATGAAGCCACGGATAAAGGGAATCACAAGCATGATGGCCGAGACCACGGTGTCGTTCCGGAGTCTATAATGGTCGCGCGCGTTGGAACGTGCACGAATGAGAGCGGAATCGTGCTCCAATGGGACGACCCGGCCGTTGGGAAAGAAACGCTGGAGGCAAATGGATGGGAACATCAGAGCTGAAACCGTCATCAACGCGGCCGTATTGCACCAACTCGCCCGCTGAAACGAAACGAGTGGCCGCCCTTTTTGCGTCACAGTGCCGCCCTAACGATGTTGTGGGGCTGAAAGGGAGTTTAGGAGCCGGTAAAACATGCTTTGTTAAAGGTTTGGCCCGGGGGCTTGGTGTTGAACCGATTCATCAGGTGACCAGCCCCACGTTTGTTCTCCACCAGCGATACGCTGGCAATCTCGTTGTGCATCATTTTGATGCCTACCGGCTTGAAAGCGCCGCATCAATGGTCGAGTTGGGCTGTGATGAGGTATTCTCCGGCGGGGGAGTGTCCGTTGTGGAGTGGGCCGACCACGTGATGGAATGTCTCCCGGATTCACATTTTATGTGGGAGTTTCGCATTACCGGAGCTCGGGAGCGTCAACTCACACTGCTGGCGAACGGATCCGCTTCCGAGGATCGTCTAACAAGGATTGAGGAGGTGTTGGAGGCCGAGTTCTGAAGCGGGTTATAGTTTAGTCGGTGGGCGGGATGAAAAGTGCGGACTGAGAGGGTTGTGACATGCCGAATTCAAACAGTAATCGAAAGTAAATGGTAAATATGGGAATACAGGTTTTACCAAAAATCCTGGTCGACAAAATAGCCGCCGGCGAAGTTATCGAACGTCCGGCCAGTGTCGTCAAAGAACTGGTCGAAAATTCCCTGGATGCCGATGCGGGGCGGATACAGGTAGAGCTTAAAAAAGGCGGGTCGCAGTTGATACGCGTGATTGACGATGGGCACGGGATGGACAAGTCGGACATCTCCCTGGCGTTTTTCAGTCATGCTACATCGAAACTGGAGGAGGAAGGGGACCTCTTTGATATACGCACCATGGGATTTCGTGGGGAGGCACTCTCCAGCATCGCCAGTATTTCACGGGCCCGTATCGTCTCTCGATGCCATGATTCGGATGTGGGTCACGAGATTCGAGCCGAGGGCGGCGAGATTGGCGATGTGAAGGTGTGCGGTGCTCCACCGGGCACGCAGGTCGAAGTCAGAAACCTGTTCTACAACGTTCCCGTTCGCCGGAAATTCATGAAAACTCCAGCGACTGAAATGGCCCACGTTACCGAGGCGGTGACGAGACTGGCACTGGCTCACCCGGAGGTGGGCTTTGTGCTGGAACATAACGGTCGTGAGGTGTTTAATTTGCCGGCTGCCGAGGACCGGGCGCGGCGTTTGGGGGAATTTTTCGGACGAGAGATCGCCGACAATATCATTCCCCTCCGCGAACGCTATCCGGAGGTCGAGATTGAAGGATATCTGCTCCCCCCCTCCGTGAACCGATCCAACACCACCATGCAGTACACCTACGTGAATAAGCGATACGTGCGGGAAAAAACGCTGATGCACGCCATCAGCGAAGGGTATAAGGGGCTGATGCAACGCGGGCAACGTCCGGTTTGTTTCCTGTTCCTCACCATGGATCCCGGCGACGTTGACGTGAATGTGCATCCTACAAAGGTGGAGGTGAAATTCCGGGAAAGCGGCGAGATCCATTCCCGTGTTGTTTCCGCCATGCGCAAGACGCTCCGCCAGGCGAAGCTCACGCCCCAGGTCAACCTGTCCGAACCCGAGTCCCAGGACGTCGAGGAACGATCCGAGTCGATACGGAATGCTATTTCCGATTTTTTCGCCGGGCGGGATAGCGCGGCACAGTCGGATAAAGATACGGGGAGTGGTGAGCGTTTCACTGGAAGACGGGAGGAATCCGTCGATGGCACGGCCCGTACGGAACCGGATGTGCACTATGGAAACACCATGCAAATGCTGGACGCGTTCATTGTCGAAGAAGCTGGCGACGGGATCCGACTCATAGATCAGCATGCCCTTCACGAGCGGATATTATACAACCAGATGAAGACGTCTTTACAGGAGGGCCCTCTGAACAGCCAGCAGCTTCTGGTGCCCGATATGGTCGAGTTGTCCGCCTCGGAATTTTATACCGTCATGGATTTGCAGGACGAACTAAAGCGGTTCGGTATGGAGATCGAATCTTTTGGAGACAACACCATCGTGGTGCGGTCGTTCCCGCAGATTCTCGGTAATTTCGAGGGAGAAACTTTTTTTCGAGAACTACTGGACGACCTGCCGGAGGACGCCGGCAATCGGGAGGTGGATGGGCGGCTCGACGAACTGCTCAAAATTATGGCGTGCCGGGGCGCAGTGAAGGCTGGCGATCGTTTGAGCCCTAAACAGATTCAGAAGATCCTCCAGCAGCGAGATGAATCCGGCCGGACCGATACCTGTCCTCATGGTCGCCCGACATCGATTATTCTGTCTCATCGGGAGCTAAATAAACAGTTTGGCCGGGAATAGTCGCGTCATGCGGCCAGATATGCCCTTTAGCTCGCACCCCTCAAAATGCCGTATAGTTACACCTGAGCAATGTATGAGGCCGTTATGCGAGTACACAAGGATTGATGAAAAGGTGTATTGTGCATGAAAAGGCGGGCTTTACGGCCCGAAAAACAGAGAACATGAACCCCCGAAAGCCCCACAAAAGTAATAATATGTAATACTCCTCCCTCTCTCCCCTATTTCTATCGTACACGTCTGGTTCGGTCGCGTTTTCGTGCACCGGGCCGAACTGTCCGGCAGGACTCGGGTCCGCGGCGCGCGGTTGTCGAGATCGATAGTGCGCGGGGGGCTCATGTTTGTGAAAACAGCATGAGCCACGGGCGGGCTTCCAGGACGAAAAGGCGCGCGAGTGGCATAGCCCCTGAGGTTGGCCATGTTGGGGGGGGATGTGCTTTGCCCGTGACCGCTGGCCTACACCGGGGGCGTGTCTCCCAATTCTTCTCAAATAGTGGCGGCTGAATCCAACGCGTGACCGCTCCGGGACGCGGCCTGCGGGGCTCTTTGGGGGCGTTTATTTCCTGAAAGGAGTGCTTCAGAGCGCGCTTCTCGGGGCGATGCCCTCTTTTTGAGGGGAGTGGCGGGACTCGGAAAAGCAATTTTTGGTCCGGATATTTGGCAGCATAGCTCACCTTCCTGTGAAGATTCTGGAGTCTGATGAGCCGGCGTCGCCCTCTCTGGCGGCGGAGAACGGTGTCGCCTGTGATCCGGTGGGGATTCAGCTCGCCTGACAACCGGTGCAACAGTTGAATTCCGCGTTCACTGAACGTTACCGTAGTGATGAAACGTTTCACGTGAAACCTTAGAAGGAGTCGAAGACATGACCAAACGAAGGTTAGGTAAAGGGTTGGCCTCCCTCATTGGCCAGTCAGAGGCAGAAACCGACGAAACTGCCGAATCTCAGAAGCAAAGCGACCCCACAACGCCGGGAGCTCCGACTTCCATTGACCTGTCCAGAATTGAGCTTAATCCCCAGCAACCCCGCAAACAGATGGATCCGGAGGCTCTGGAGGGTCTGGCGGAGTCCATCGAAGGAGCGGGCGTGCTTCAGCCGATCGTTGTCCGCGAGAAAGACGACATGTATGAGTTGGTTATGGGCGAACGGCGGATGAGGGCGGCTCATAAGGCGGGGCTGGAGACGATTCCCGCCTTTATCCGGGATGTGGACGACGATCGCATGCTGGAACTGGCTCTCATAGAAAACGTTCAGCGGGAAGATCTGAATGCCATTGAAAAGGCCGAAGCCATTAATCGCATGGTAGAAGATCTGGACATGACCCAGGAGGCCGTGGGCCAGAAACTGGGGCTCAATCGGTCAACGGTGGCCAACTTCATCCGTCTGCTGGAGCTCCCCCCGGAGGTTCGTGAGATGGTTTCACGTGAAACACTCAGTGCGGGGCATGCGCGTGCCCTTCTTGGGGAAGAATCGACGGAAAGGCAACTTGAGCTGGCGCGGAAAATCAAGAAAAAGGGCCTGTCCGTGCGCCAGACGGAAAAATTGGTGGCTCGGGGGGATCGTTCTGCCCAAAAAACCACGCATGAGCCTTCCCCTCAGGTAAAACGCCTCCAGCGGGAGCTGCAAGAATCTCTGGGAACCAGGGTTGAGATCCGCAGTCGTGGGGATAAGGGCAAGATTACCATCCATTTTGCGGACAATGAACAGTTTGAGCGGCTGTTTGACATGATGACCGAGGAGGGTTACGAACAAGACGCCGTGGCCTGACACCATGTCCGGACGCTGACTGTGTTTACGGGGCCCTGGCGGGCCCCGCTTGTATGTACCCATCGCGGAGGATGTGATTGGCTGGCACCTGCTCCCGGGGGGGCAGGGGGGCGCCCGTAGCGTAAGGTTTCGGTGAACCACGTGCGTTTTGTGATGCCCTACTTGCCGGGCTTGCCCGGTAGGGGCATACCTGTGCACTACCCCGTATATTTCACGAGTCGTCAGTGCTCCAGCTATAAGAACAGACAAGGGCGCTCGTGTTCTTACACCGCAACTGCAGGCTGTTCTTATAGATGGTGTGCTGACGGCTCGGTCGTAGACCAAACCGGTGTCGCCGGTACTGTTGAAAACACTCTGTTGTTATAAATCTGTCTGAGGATTTGCGATTACCATTGGCTGAAGTTGCTTTTAGAATAATTAACGTTTGAGGTTTGTGAAATATGCGGCTACAGCAGGCGTACCACGCCAGGCGCTATCGCGTTGTTTGCGTATCTTCGGGTAGTGCAGAAGTACGCCTCAACCGGGACAAGCCCGGCAGTAGGCCCCTCTGAAATAACGTGGTTTACCGAATACTTACCCCGTAGCGGACATTGTCCGGGACCATTTTCATCACTGAGTGCCTGTATCGCATAGCACGGCCGACCTTAAAACCCAAAATAGACATAATGCCCGTTTGAGGGCGCAGAAAACTTCCGAAGGGACGCTATGAACGAAATAATTATGCTCACTGGTCGGGGCGGGCAACCAATGGGTGAAGCCTGTCGTTTCACGTGAAACGTTCCGAGTTCAGAACAGGCAGGGGGAGGATCGTGGGAGGAGGATACTGAGTTGCCGGACTATCCGGATTGCCGTAGAACCTCAAAGACAACCCACGGCGAAATGCTATCCGCGTAAAGAAAGCGATCGGGGATCCGGGTGTCCGGCCCCACCCATTCCAGCCCCAACCGCTGCCACTTGTCCATATCGGGGGTCGTTTTGACCAGAATGAAGATCCGCCGTCCCTGAAAATCGGCAAGGATCCTCCGCATCTTACTCTCCTCCAGGTGCATCATGTGGATCCAGGCCCGTTCGGGATCATCACCGGCGGCCTCTTTGAATTCGTAGCCGCCATACCCTGTCACGATAAAAGAGCCATTGGGATACTGTGCCTCCAGGCGTGTAACGGCCTGGTCGATCCGGCTGCCGGGTGCATGCTGTGGTGGCGACCAGTCCAGTGACGTGCTCCAGATTGCGGCCGTGGCCACGCCAAGGCAGGCGAGACAGTGCACGAGTATCCC
Source organism: uncultured candidatus Brocadiaceae bacterium (assembly GCA_964644705.1). Classification (GTDB taxonomy): domain Bacteria; phylum Planctomycetota; class Brocadiia; order SM23-32; family SM23-32; genus CAZXYF01. The sequence goes on from CAZXYF010000002.1 coordinate 31,693, forward strand.
ACCGCGGCCGGCCCGCAGGCATACCCGGGCGATGGGGACGCTCAAAACGAGCGTCCCGATACATCCCACCGTGACCCATTCACATGAGCTTAACAGGGCCGTTTCCCATGGGACTGGCCCCATCACAATCGATTCCATTGCCCCCTCCAGGAAAAACAGTGGATCTCCGAGAATCAGCCAATTCCCCCCCAGCCAGAGCAGTATTACGAAGATGGCGGGGGTGGCGAATGTCAGGGCTGTTCCCTCGATTATCCCGCGACGAGTTTTCCGTATCGCTGCCATCAGCAACACTATCAGAAGGGTCACCGCCACGACGGCAACTCCCTGATAGCGGACGCCCACGGACGCAGCAATCAGTAGAGCAGCATAGGCCAGATCTCGAAGATCGAATTGGTCCAACCAGTGCAACCAGAATGCGGCTCCGCTGATAACAAGCGCTACAAACGTCATTGTCGTTCGTCCCGCTGAGATACTGAGCACCACAGGGGGAAAAAACAGCAGGGATGCGATAGCCGGATAGCGTAACCACGGCGAGATGCCGGCCCGAAACCACAGGCGATTGGTGTAGAGGCATAAAAACAGCGTGGACGCCACGGCGATAAGGATGCAAACCCAGGCGGACGGTGTGACGTAAATGGCAGCTGAGACAAGGCTTACGGCAAGCGTTGGGAGGGGTGCCATGTTCAACGACCCCACTAACCCCTGTCGGCCGCGAGTGTTCCCCGTCAGCAGATCCTCCGCCACACTGGCCCGATGCAGTGCTTCGGGGGAGGCTCCCGATGGAAAGGGGGCAACAATTATGGTGAGTATCACCATGATTGCCAGCAATCCTGCCCCCGTCATGACTTCGGAACGGACCGTCGGGGTCGGCTGTGTTGTCTCTTCACTCTGTGACTGTTGTTTCATGTGCTCGATTGAGACCGATCAAACCATAGTAGTTGACGACAGGACTATACGGAGATTTCGCGCCCGGCCGCGCATATCAGGCAGGTCGCCTCTTTAAGGGGGCGAAAGTCCCAAAGGCCGAGCATATGCAGATAAATAACTATAAAGAGGCACAAAAATACACGCACACTGGGGCCAGAACCCATATAAGTAGAAATCGATGTCGTTGATGTTATCTTGGGCGAGTGTTGCCCAAAACGTTCAAAAAATGCGTTTTCAAACGGGCTCTCGGGTGACTTTGAGCCGGGAATACAGTCCATCTCGCAAGCCACCCCCGAACTACGTTTCGGGAGGTGTATCTAACATCTTTACTTCGTCTTTGCCGTTGTGTGCCTTTCTATCGATGCTAAGGCCGCCAGAAACAACGCCATATTATGGTAAAGACGATGATAAAGACAAAGAATCATGCTTCCCGAAACGCTATTTTGAATAACCTACCTGGTTGCAAAGCATGCTGGGGCAATCGGTTATGGGGTGCCTGGGCGGTAAACGGTGCGCGGCCCTGCATGCTGGCTGAGACCCCGATGTGGTTTAGTGTTTGCGTACCGTTGTTTGCGGAACCGGTACTCACAGATCGGCCCTCAGTTTCCCCCCATCTACGGTTGCGTCGCGGACAGCGCAACTGGAGTATACACCAGACCCTCGCGATGAAACAACCGCTCGTCGATGGTCGAATGTCGGCACTGTGCTTTTTTGATAGCTATCCCTGCCGGGACTGGCCTCATTTATGTGCTTTAAACCGTCTTGAACATTGTGGAGATGGTCCTGTGACTGCTATAATTTTCTGTGGGTAATGACAGTTCTTTTTCACAGGTACGACATGGATAGAGAAACTCTCAAAGGACGATTGAAAGAGGTCGCTTATATCGAAGGTGACTTCACGCTGCGAAGCGGGAGAAAAAGTCACTATCTGATAGATAAGTATGAATTTGAAACGCGCCCGGAGTTGCTTCGCGCTCTCGCGGTGGAACTGGCTGCTATGATACCTGAGGACGCTGATCGCCTCGCTGGGGTGGAATTAGGAGGGGTTCCCCTCGTGACGGCCGTTGCGTTGGAAACGGACCGACCGTATATGATCGTGCGGAAGGGCGAGAAAGGCCACGGGCTGGATCGACCGTATGAGGGACACATGGAGGAGGGCGACCACGTCGCTCTGATTGAAGACATTGCGACCACAGGTGGTGCCGCTATAGGAGCAGCTCAGGCCCTTCTGGATGCGGGGGCCTCCGAGGTGACGGTCCTTGTGGTGGCTGATCGGCAGGAGGGGGCTGCGGAGGCTTTTGAGGAGGCCGGCATCACATGTTGCCCGCTTTTTACTCGGGAATCACTGGACATTCAACCTGATAGCTGAGCGTAAACTATGGCAAACACAGACAATAGCACTTACAATTCGCCGTTCGTAACCCGCTGGGCGAGTGAGCAGATGCAGGAAACGTGGAGCGATCTCCATAAATTTCGCCTCTGGCGCTCCCTCTGGATTGCGCTGGCCGAGTCACAGAAGGAGCTCGGACTGGATATTCCCGACGAGGCCCTCGAACAGATGCGCGCAACCCGTGACGATGTTAACATCGGTAAAGCAAAAGAATATGAACGGGAGCTGAGGCATGATGTTATGTCGCACGTGCGCGCGTGGGGAGACCAATGCGGGGCCGCCCGAGGGATCATCCACCTGGGCGCCACGAGCTGCTATGTTGCTGATAACGCTGATCTTATCCGGATAAAAGAGGCGCTACAACTGCTTGTCGAGCCACTCGGCGCAGCCTGCCGACAGCTGGCTGATTTTGCAAAAGAGTACGCTGATGTGCCCTGTCTTGGCTTCACCCATTACCAGCCCGCACAGCTGACAACGGTGGGTAAAAGGGCCAGTATGTGGTTGCAGGACCTTCTTCAGGATCTGGAGAAAGTGGATCAACACATCGACAATATGCCCTTCCGGGGGGTCAAGGGAACAACCGGCACGCAGGCCAGCTATCTGAAACTGTTCGATGGTGATGAGGGCAAAGTGCGTGAGCTGGAGCAGAAAGTCGCTGACAAGCTCGGATTCGAGCGGGTTTTCCCGATCACCGGACAAACCTATCCCCGGAAGTTCGACCACACCATACTGTCCACCCTGTCGGGCATCGGCGTGACCCTGCACAAGATGGCGACCGATATACGCCTTCTGGCGGGAATGAAAGAAATGGAAGAGCCTTTTGGGGAAAAGCAAGTGGGGTCCTCCGCTATGGCTTACAAACGCAACCCGATGCGATGCGAGCGTATGACGGCGTTGAGCCGCTTTTTGATGAATAACGTCCAGAACGCCGCCTTTACGGCGGGAGATCAATGGATGGAGCGAACGCTGGACGACTCGGCCAATCGGCGGCTTTCTCTGGCCGAGGGTTTTTTGGCGGCCGACTCCGTATGTCGCCTCGTGGCTAACATCACCGACGGGCTGGTGGTCAATCGCTCCGTGGTGGAATCGCGAATCGAGTCGGAACTCCCGTTCATGGCCACTGAAAATATTCTTATGGAAGCGGTCAAAGAGGGTGGAGATCGGCAGGAACTGCATGAACGCATACGGCAGCACTCCATGGCCGCGGCTCAGAGGGTGAAACAGGAAGGTGCCGATAATGATCTGCTGGATCGTATACGATCGGACGATGCGTTCGCCTCGATCAGGGATCGGTTGGACGATATTGTGCAACCAGATGAGTTTGTGGGGCGAGCTCCCCAACAGGTCCACGATTTCATTGAAGAAGATGTCGAGCCCATGCTCGACTCGTTTGAATACAAGACCGGGACCGAGAATTTGCGCGTGTAGCTTTCAGAAAGGGTGACAGATATGGGTCTTCGAGGACATGATGCTGAGGAATCGGGAAAAAGTACGTCCAAATGGATGTGGGGCTGCTGCGGAGGATGCGCCGGTATCGCCATCGTGGCGGTGATCGGGATCGGTATTTTCGTGTATACCATGGTTCGTTCTCAACCGGTGGTTCCTCCCGAGACTTTTTTCCAGACCGAATCCGATGCGTTGGCGGTCGTTCAAATGCGTCCGGAACACCAGCATCTGACCCGCCTGATGCAGCGTCTTGCCGACAATCCGCCGGCCGGGCTGGGTCTGAGCGAGGAAGACAGGAAAAAAATCACGAGCAGGGCGGGCAACATCCCATCACAGGTGAGCAGCCTTACCCCCCTACAGTTCGTTGTTCTGGCGCGTAAGCTTAAGACACCCCGTAAACCGGCAAGCATTCCTGCGGGCGAAAACTGGACATTTTTGAGTAAATGGGTCAATGGCCCCGGTAAAAAGAAACGGTTTGCCCTGGGGGTGGCCGGTTCCATCAAGGCCTACGGGGGAACGATAAACTGGGTTCTGAGCGGCCTGATACAGTCTTTTGTGGAACAGGGGGGGCATACCGAACAGCATAAAAATGTAGAAATCGGTGTACCACCAAATGAAGATTTCTACCTGGCCGTTCTGAACAATAATGTTATGGTGGCCGATAATCGTAAAACACTGACGGGATGGATCGATCAACTGAAGACCCGCAGCAAAAAAACGGACAAAAAACAGGGCCGCCAGGCCGTGTTCGCTGGGCCCTCCGGTCTGGCCAATCTGTATGGGCAGATGGATACGGACGCCCCGTTAATATTTGCCACGACGAATACGAAGGGGGAGATCCGTGCAATCGTAAAGACCCTGCGTGAGATGAGCTCAAAGAGTGGACAGGACGGTCGATCCAACGCACTGGCTGATGCCGCTCAATTCCTGGATGCGTCCGGAGTGGCCTCTGATTCCGTGGTCGCATTCGGCGGCTACGCGGCTATGGAAGGTGCCAACATGGCGGCGATTCACCTCTACGCGCAATGTGAAGATCGAGCAGCAGCGACACAAATGAGCGATCAGGTCAGTTCTGAGCTTAATCGGCTGCTGGAAGGGGCGTCGAATGTGCGTCTGGAGAGCACAACCGAGGGCCGTATGGTTCGGGCCGTCATCACTCTGGAGCAATTGGAGCAAATTATTCGGAATATGGCCAGGAAGCATAAAAAGAAGGCCGAACCACAGAATAAGTAGCTCGGCCCAGGTTTTTCCAACTTATCTTCGCGCATTCTCCCGGCAATGGGCAAATCTCATGTTATTCTGGGGCATTTATCCTTTCCGCCAGCGCAAAACCGGGAATCAGATGCTCAGGGATTATTAGCATCACGATAGCATAACTCCTCCAGTATGGTCGAATCGTTCAGACGTTTGTCGATATCAACCTCGAAAACCCGGGCAATGGGTTCAAGGATCTCCGGGTTATTGTCCCACACCGTCCGTGCCGCCTCCAGCACCACTTCCAGCCCTTTGTGGGTCATTCGGCCAAGGGGCGGTCGGCAGGATCCCACGGGCATGCCCAGAATACGCATCAGCGTCTTGACCGGGAGGGGATTGCGGGCCTTGCACATCCTGTGTCCCCACGGGCTCTCCTCCTCGGTTTTGACCGTTACTATGTCGAACAGCGGTTTCATGGCCTCGGCCAGTTGCTCGGCTTCCTCGTCTTCTCCCTCAAGAACCGCCATGGTCATCCTCTGAACGGCACTCGGGGCGATATTTGACATTACGCTTACTGCACCACAACCTCTGATGGCGTTGTCGGTCATCATAGAGAAGGTCATCCCGTCGTCGCCGCTGAGCATTTGCAACTTGTCTCCGGCACATTCCCGCGTGCGCCGCATGTTCTCCATGCTGCCGCTGGCCTCTTTCACCGCATTGATATTTGCATGCTGGCGGCACAAAAGGGCAAGATCTTCGGGAAGCAGCTGCGTTCCGCTCCGTCCGGGAATGACGTATGGGATGACCTCCAGATCGGGGAATTCAGACGCGACACGTCCCATGTATTCTCGTCGTATTTCAACCGAGCTCGGGCCGTTGTAATACGGTTCCACCAGCAGTATGGCCCCAATATCGTGTTTTTCCACATGCTTCGTGCTCCGCAGTGTTTCCTCGGTGCAGTTCGATCCGGTTCCGGCGATGACCGTACATCGCTCACGCGTGAATTCTTTGATCTGAACGATTACCTGCGAATGTTCTTCCCAGTTGAGTGTCGCGCTCTCACCGGTGGTCCCCATGGCGAGTATACCGCTTACGCCGGAAACAACCTGGAATTCCACGAGTTCCTCGAGAGCCTTAAAGTCAACTTCACTGGCATCTGCCCGTTTCATGGGGGTAACCAGTGCGGTGTAGCATCCTTTGAACATGGTGTGTTATCCTTCCGGTTGAGGCTATCAGAGCAGTTTAAATATTAGTGGTCTAAATCGAACGCCACCTCCAGAGATGGCGATGCGATCTCACCGTTGGAAATATTATGAGTGGACGTTCTGGTTTCGTCAATGGCGGGGCCGCTTCCGTCCGGGATGAGGGTGTCTTCTCCCGCTCAACTGACACAGGTCATTTGTGGGTGTTCTGCGTCTTAACAGCACCGGCGGGGGGACGCCCCAGGTCCGCCGCTTCTTTCAGAACCCGAAACGGCAGTTTTAGAACCATTATGCTGACCTTCAGGGGGGCCAGAATGCCTTTTCCCACGTGCGTTAATCCAGAATTAACCCCGACACCCGGCAGTGGAGACAAAAGAAGTTCGCTTGTTCCCAGGGGGATATATAGGACTTCGGCTGCCGCAAAGGGAACACGAGCAATCTCGCTGGCCACATCAATGGTATGTGGTGCGGCCTTCGCCGCGGCAGCGACTTGATCGGGCGTTGCCGCTTTTGCCGTGGGTCCAGCAGTGCAGCAGAACAATATGAAGATCACCGGCAAAATAGCATATTTACGCATGGATGCCTCCGGAGAGGATCACATAAAAAACTGGTTAGTGTATATTGGATGTGAGGCAAAAAATCCAGAACGGTATTTACTCCACATTGTCCACAGACTTAAAGACTGGTGTGTTGACGGTTTTGAGGTCACCTTTGTGTATAAGCAATAGGCGACTGGGATTCAAACGGGAACCGTGCATTCAGATTAGACTATGGTGTGGTTGGCCCGAGTCCAGGCCTGTCCAAAATGCCAGTTCGGGATGTATAGCTCTTTGTCTTTACCTTCGTCTTTACCAAACATCTGCCGTTGTTTTTTTGGCAATCTCAGCACCAGTAGAAAGGCAGACGAAGGCAAAGACAAAGATAAAGAGGTTAGATCCATTGCCTCGACATATTTAGGGGCGGTTTGCGAGATGAACCGTATTTCGGGCTCACAACCACCTCGGAGGCCATCAAAAAGTCCATGTGAGAACGTTTTGGACAGCAAGGGCCCGGGTCGATCGCACACCTGAAAAATCTTAGAAGATTTTAACAGGACGGCTCAACGGGAAAAATTTCGGGCGCGGGACGGTCCAGCATCGCCCCGGGATCGTTTCGTTTCATCTGGCGCTGAAGGATGGTCCGCGCAATCGACATATCCTCCGGCGTGGTGATTTTTATGTTCTCGCGGCTATCTTCCACCACATAGACATCGTAGCCGAGCGCTTCCACCAGTCCCGCATCGTCTGTCCCGACCGTTCCCCGGTCCTTTGCCATTTCATGGGCTTCCATAAGGGTGGACCGTGGAAATCCCTGGGGGGTTTGAGCCATCCATAGATTATCGCGAGGAGGCGTTTCAATAATACGATTTTTGCCATTCACCTCTTTTATGGTGGCGATGGCCGGGACGGCGGCTATCGCTCCGCCATGGCAGGCCGCTCGGGCGGCCACATTCCGGATGACGTCCAGTCCAACGAATGGGCGAACCGCATCGTGGACCAGAACGAGTTCATTAGTTTCTCTGGTGGCTTTGAGCCCATATCGAACGCTTTCCTGGCGCGACTGGCCACCAGCCACAATCTGTGTCACACCGAAGTGCTCCCGCAGGTTGCTCGACCATTCTTCACGGTAGAATGGCAGGTCATCCGGATTGACAACCAGGACAATCTCCGTGCATATTTCGACGGCACTGAATCGGGTCAGGGTGTGGAGGAGAATGGGCGTGTCGTCAACCTTTAAAAAAGGTTTGCGCTGTTCGCTTTGCATGCGCACCCCCATACCCGCCGCCGGTATGACGGCGGAAAACGGTGGGGGATCAAAAGATTGACATATCTGTTCGGTCATGGTGCTTGAGTTTGTACAGGGGAGAGTTCCGCTCCGGTTATCGGGCTCGACGTCCCGGACCATCAGAATTGTTTGACTGCCGTCGCGCCGGGTGTGACGAGCCGGATCGCTCTTCGTTTGTGGTCAGGCGTCCGAAGATCATGCGTCCCGTGTCACGTGTAATGGTGTTGGTGACTACTACCTCCACTTCTTCTCCGATTTTCTCGGCGGCATCCTCCACCACCACCATGGTACCATCTTCCAGGTAGCCAACAGCCTGACCGGGTTGTTCGCCCGATTTGATGAGTTTTATAGACAGAGATTCATCCGGCAGAGCGACCGGTTTGAGCGCGTTCGCCAGTTCGTTCAGGTTGATGATGTCGATTCCGCCGATGGTGGCCACGCGATTGAGATTGTAGTCATTCGTCATAATCCGCCCATTGTGCTGTTCGGCGACATCCACAAGTCGTTCGTCAACCGGTTTACTCTCATCCGTATCCACGCTCTCTATACGAACATCGAGACGTTCATTATTCTGGATGCTGTCCAGAACTTGCATACCCAATCGGCCACGTTCCCGCCGCATCTTGTCGCTCGAATCGGCAATGTTATGCAATTCCTGCAGAACCATGCGGGGGATGATGATGGGATCATTGATGATGTTGGTGTTCAGCAGGTCCGCGATGCGCCCGTCAACGATTACGCTGGTGTCAAGAAATACGGGCCGGGTTCCCCGTTCTTCCCGGCGGAATTCCACGTAAGGGATGACCACCCGCCACTTGTTGCGGGTTTTATAGAGTATGGAAACGGCCAGATAGATGAAGACTGCGCCCAGTGCGAGTGTGAGGTCTTCTTCGGCGGCATCAGACATTGCGCTGGTTCCCACGGCGAGCTGGACGATTTTGACCCCCAGCAGCGCCCCGAGGACGCCAATGAGCACGCCAAAAACAACCGACGAGATAGCGGTGAGCGGTTTGCTGCTGATGAACCATTCAAAAACAATGATCACAGCACCTGCGGCCATACTGCCCAGCAGGAAAGAAAATTGCATGCCGATTTTGGACCCTGCTGTATAACCGATGGCGCACAGGCAGATGTAAAAGAGGACGCGAAAAGCCCATCCAGCAATAATATTACCCCGGTGGTTCATGATGAATTATCCTATAAGATGATAATTGCGGACTGAAATCGCATTATACCAGCATTCATATGCTACACAAAACAGGCGGTTTCGTTTGGAAGCTTTGTGAACGGTTTTCAGGGGGGATCACCCTTTTTCTTCTTGTTTGTAACGTTTCAAACGGGCATAAAGTGTGCTCCGGTCAACCCCCAGTATTTCTGCGGTCTTTTTTTTATTTCCGTCCGTGTGGCGCAGAACCCGCTGAATGTGTTCTTTTTCCAATTCATCGAGGGACGGCATCTCCTCCGGTTCAGTCGTCGTTTCCGTAGCCGATGGGGTGCGCTCGGAACCGGCGATCTCCGAGGGCAACAGCTCCGCCCTCAGCACTTCACTGTCCGACATGATGACCATCCGTTCCACGACATTCTTCAGTTCACGCACGTTGCCCGGCCAATCGTAAATCTGAAACATTTCCAGAACGTCCGGGGCAAATCCTTCCACCGGTTTTCCCACTTTTTTCTGAAACTGCCCCAGAAAATGTTCGGCAAGCAACTCAATATCGCTTTCACGTTCGCGCAGAGGGGGCAGATCAGTTCGGAGCACATCCAGCCGATAATAAAGGTCTTCACGGAATCGGCCTTCCTCCTGCGCCTTTTCCAGGTTTTCATTCGTGGCAGCGATGACTCGCGTGTCCACGTTTCTGTCCTTCACATCTCCAACCCGTCGAATGGTCCCGGTCTCCAGGACGCGGAGGAGCTTAGTCTGACAGTCCAAAGGCAGGGCCCCAATTTCATCCAGAAAAAGCGTGCCATTATCGGCAAGTTCAAATCGGCCCGGGCGATCATTGACCGCGCCGGTGAATGCGCCTTTGACGTGACCGAAAAGCTCGCTTTCCACCAGCGTCTCGCTCATCGCCGCGCAGTTGAGAGTCTCAAACGGCCCGTCGCTACGATTGCTGTTGTATCGGATGGCCCGCGCCACAAGCTCTTTCCCCGTCCCGCTCTCGCCGCAGATCAACACGCTCGCGTCGGTGGGCGCCGCCTTCCGGATGAACTCATATACCTCCTCCATCTCCGGGCTTTGCCCCACCAGGTTATACTGGCCTTCCACCTCCCGCTCCAGGGTTCGAGCCCGGGCCGCAATGCGTTCATATTCCCGAATGTTGTCCATTGCCACGGCCACCTGTGCTGCGACTGAGCAGAGATACTGCAAATCGGAACGGTCGTATGCCTCCCGGGAACCGATTTTGTCGCAATAAAGGACACCCGGATTATCGGAGGTCCCCAGGGGAACGCAAACAATGTTGATATGTTGCCCGGTCTGCTGCCCTCCGGTCTCATCCTGGTCGGTAATGGGCTTCTGGCTGAGAAGCGCCACCCCCTGATTAAGACTTTTTTCCACCAGCGTTTTGCTTATGCTCGTGGAATCCAGATCCTCGGTGAATCCACTTTTATCGCGCACGTAGGGGAGCAGGGTCCCGTCATTCTGTCTGATGATCGGCACCATGTGGTCGGGTTCCAACGTGGAATGAAGGCTGTCGGTGACCAGGTCAAACAGACTGGGCAAACTTTTTTTAGTGGCCGCTGCTCTGGCCAGCTCAGTGAGTTCCAGCAGGCGTTTGTTGGACGTCATCAGCTCGCGTCGGGAACCACCCAGGACCTCCCCTAAATCCGGGGACTCTCCCAGGTCGATAGCCTGCGTCACCTCCGTTTCGTATCCCCCCATCAACGAATCCATATCGGTCGCCTCGTCCTCCAAAAACAGCAGGACGACGTTCCCGATCCGCACCTCATCCATGTGTTTCAACCGTTGCCGATCCACCTTCTGGCCATTGACCGAAGTGCCGTTGTGACTGTCGAGGTCGGTTACGTACCACCCCCCTTCCTCCTTGATGATCCGGGCGTGCCAGCGCGACACCGTACGGTCGGCCATACGGAGAGTATTGCCGGCATCACGCCCGATCGTAACCGCTTCATCGGTCATTTCAAAGGCGTCGCCCGTACCCGGCCCTTCTTTTATCACAACTTTAGCCATACATTACTCTCGTGGAGGTTCATCGCGTGCGGTTACAGTTTTTGATACGGTTGAAACATCTGCAAGAACCGATCCTGAGCATATCGGTCGGTCATCCCGGCAACGTAATCACAGACCGATTGATACAGGCCAACTTCATCCGCCCATTCCTGATATTCGGGCGGAAGCTGACGGGGATCAGAAATCAGTTCGTTGAAAATCTTCTTAACAAATCGGTGAGCACTGTTGGTGACCGTCATAACACGATAATCACGGTAAAGGCAGTCATGCAAACACTCTTCGAGTTCCTCTTTGCGTTCGGCGAGTTGTTCGCTGAACCCGAGGACTTTTTCGTCGAGTTCGCGCACTTCGTCGGGTGAGGTGATCTTTAAGCGGCGCAGGCGCTCCAGGCTTGTTTCAATCAAATCGGTGACGTATAGGTTGATCAGATACCGAATGCGTGCGCGGTGGGTTTCCTCGCGCGGCAGTTCACCGTGTTCCTCGCATATTTTCTCACATGCTTCATCCCAGAGCGAAACTCCCTCCAGGTCTTCCGGTTGCAGAATCCCGGCCTTAAGCCCGTCGTCAATGTCGTGGTTGTCATACGCAATGGAATCGGCCACTTCTACGGTCTGAGCTTCCAGCAGGGGCTGTCCTGGCTCAAAGCCCTTTCCCGTGGGATGATCCCATGGGGAAGTGTGTTTGGCGATGGACTCACGGACCTCATACGAAAGGTTGAGTCCACGGAATTCCGGATACTGACGTTCCAGCACATCCACCACCCGGAGCCCGTGCCGATTGTGCTCAAATCCCCCGTGTTCGGACATGACTTCCCGGAGGGCATTTTCTCCGCTGTGTCCGAACGGCGTATGCCCCACGTCGTGGGAGAGGGCGATGGCCTCGGTCAGGTCTTCGTTCAATCCCAGAGCTCGTGCGATGGTGCGGCCGATCTGCGACACCTCCAGAGTGTGGGTCAGGCGGGTGCGATAATGGTCCCCTTCATGGTTGAGGAACACCTGGGTTTTATATTCGAGCCGGCGAAATGCTTTGGAGTGGATGATGCGATCACGATCGCGCTGATAGGGGCTCCGGTACGGATGTTCGGGTTCCGGATGTTGTCGCCCTCGGGAGTTACAGCTTTTCATCCCCCATGAGGACAGAGTCTCCGCTTCATGTTTTTCCAGTTCAGTCCGCTCCATGATACACACCTTTATCGTGTTACAGGGGAGACGATTCAGTCGCCGGAATCCACATCACGTAAAATCTCCCACAGATCGTCCAGCGCCTGGGGGATGACTTTGGTTTGTCCTGTGACCGCCATGAAATTGGTATCGCCCTCCCATCGGGGAACGATATGCCAGTGCAGGTGATCCGTGACGCCCGCTCCGGCGGAACGTCCCAGATTGAGACCGATATTAAACCCATCCGGCTCCACTGCCTCCTTCAGGTTGCGCCGGCATCGCTGGAGCAGCTCCATCTGGGCCGCCAGTTGCGGCGGTTCCATTTCTTCAAGGTCCCCGGTGTGTTGCAGCGGAGCGACCAGCAGGTGGCCGTTGTTGTAGGGAAACCGATTCATCATGGCAAAGCTGGCTTCATTGCGCCAGAGCATGAGTTGTTCCCGTTCGTTATCCGCCTCCGCCGCCTCACACAGAAAACAACCATCACCATCATCGACTTCTCCAATGTATTCCATACGCCACGGAGCCCACAACTTGTCCATTTTCTTCGTGCCCTTCTGTCTGTTCATCGCGGTTAGAGGTGTGCGGTAGGTTTCAGAGTCGTAATGATGGGAGCAGGAGTTCGTAAGCCGAATTCTGTGAGTTCATGGTGGGCCAACCACCAGCTGAACCGCGATCATTCATCTGGACCATCGTCGCCGATGGCCTCGGGCGGCCAACCCGGGAGTGATAGCGAGACGGGCAGCCTCATTCTCCCCTATTTGGCCTTGCTCCCGGCGGGGTTTACCGTGCCCCCGATGTCACCACCGGGGCGGTGGGCTCTTGCATTAAGCCCGCTTGATTGCGAGCCCCACCATTTCACCCTTATCCCACCGGAACGGACCGGAATAGCTGTTTGAACGACCACTGAAAGGAGGACGCCGCACGTGGCACGTCTCATCGCTTTTCGAAGCCGCAACTGACCTATTTCCGCCCGTTCCGGCGGGACGGTATCTTTTCTGTGGCACTGGCCCGGAGATCTCTCCCGGTGGGATTTCCCCACCGCCGTGCCCTGTGGAGTTCGGACTTTCCTCATCAGCCGCGCGGGCTGAGCGATCGCTTGAACCCCTGCTCCCATGAAACCTTTATTATACCATAAAAGAAGTACCATCTTAACTTCGTTGTGCCGGTGCAACCGCCCTCTCCCCCGGTGGACTCGATCACCGGCCCCGTTGACATCCTGGCTCTATGAAGTTTATACTGCCACCGGTCTCATGCTGGATCCGTCTTTTTCGATGAGAACTCATACCCCGATATAACGCGGCCCGTTAAATTAAACATTCGCCATGAAACGCATTGATCGTTACATCACACGCGGATTTCTGCTGCGTTTTTTCGCGGCCCTGGTCGTTATTTTCGGGCTCTATGTGAGCTTTGATGCCGTTAAACGCATCGATCAGATTCAGCAGGGGGGCTTCGCCGATACGGTTCCAAAGGTGCTGCTATACTACCTGTATCAGTTTCCCACCCTCATGCTCGACCTCTTTCCACCTCTGCTGCTGGTGGCTGCCGGTTTGGTGCTGGTTCAGATGTCCCGGAAGAAGGAGTTGCTCACGCTCAAAGCCAGCGGAGTCAGCCTGCGGCGGGTTGTGCTTCCCATCCTGCTGGCCGCTATCCCGCTTGCCATGGCCACAACGGTTGCACGAGAGACCCTTGTCCCCTGGTCGTTCAGGCGGCAGAAAATTCTGGAGCGAGAGCTCGATCAGGATACAGCGGGGCCGTTTTTGCTGGTGGATGAAAAAAAAGACTTTAAGCTTTACGTGGGGCAGTACAATTTTTCCCGTCACACCATGTCGCGGATATCACTTTTGCGATTTTATGAAGACGGTCAACTGCGAAAGATAACGGAAGCGGATACCGGGGGATGGTATCAGGGTGACCAATTACGGTTGAAAACGGTCAGCATCCAGGAATACCGGCGGGATGGAAATCCGGACGGGAGTCCTTCGGTGACGAAGACAAAAACGGTCAAAACGTCACTGAGCCGTTACGATTTCGTGGCGGCTAAAAATGATGCCATGAGCACCAGCCTGCCCTCATTTACCCTTTTCGATCTTCTGCGACAGGTCCGCCGCAATCCCAATAACAGCCGTTTCCAGGTTATGTTGCATTCTCGCCTCTCTGAACCGCTGGCGGGAATAATCCTCCTCCTGATTGGTATCCCCCTTATGGTGGGATTTGAACACAAAATGAAAAGCCGTGTGCTGGGAACGGTCGTATGTATTGTGGTGGCAGGAGCTTACCAGGTGTCATCGTTTATAGTGTTGAGCATGGGCAACACGGGTCTGATCAACCCCGCACTGGCCGCGTGGATGATGCCCGCGGTTGGCCTGACACTGGGAACATTTCTGTTTTCCACGATGAAAACCTGAATCTTCCCTGTTTTTGTAATCGTTCTGAAAAAAGAGCCTCAGAGGACCGATCAGATATGTCTGAATTCCAGTTTGCCGAACACCCCCATCGACGTTACAACCCCCTCTCGGGGGAATGGCTGCAGGTGTCTCCACACCGGGCGAAACGTCCCTGGCAGGGCCAGGAAGAGGAGACGCCCGAGGAAGATAGAGTGGAGTATGACCCCGATTGTTATCTCTGCCCCGGCAATGAGCGGGCGGGAGATGCATGCAACCCGGATTACTCCGGCACCTACGTGTTCACCAACGATTTTGCCGCCCTGAAACTCGATACACCGACCGCTGACGTTAATGAGCAGGATCTGCTGATTGCAAAGGGAGAGCAGGGAACCTGCCGGGTTGTCTGCTTCTCCCCGCGGCACGATCTGACCCTCCCGGAGATGGACGTTGCGGAGATTGAAAAGGTTGTGGAGCTCTGGGCCCGGGAATACCAGCAGCTGGGCGAGAGGAGCAACATCAACTATGTGCAGGTCTTCGAGAATAAAGGCCAGATGATGGGCTGCAGCAATCCCCATCCCCACGGCCAGATATGGGCCCAGCAGACCATTCCCGACGAGCCATCCAAAGAATTGCATCAACAGAGAGATTATCGAGATGAGCATGA
>CAZXYF010000003.1:0-38637 GCA_964644705.1 uncultured candidatus Brocadiaceae bacterium
CCAGCATGCGGGAAGGCATGGGGGACCGCGTGTGGAAAGACGGTTAGCCCGGACAGTTCACTGTGCCGTGGAAAGCCACAGAGTTCAAGCAGGAGCTAAATCCTGTCCGGTAACTGTTGCTCCAACCGGTAGCAATCGGAGATGTTGGTGCGGGGACAAGACGACGGAAGCACTCCGACGAAGGAGGATCGCATAGGCGATTCAGCAAGCTTACAGGCCCAATTCGTTTGGACGTCAAGGAGGCCTCGAAAAGGGTAATGTGGAGGTTGACCCGCGATATGGCAGTACCGTACGACGAATCAGGAGAGCAACCTACAGCCAACATCTCCGCCGGGGTAGTGACGAGGGCACGCAGGCACAGGAACTCTGTAGCAACACGGGATATCCTGCCCGGATGATATGGTCAATTGACTATATAAACCGGTGGCCCGCGAGGGCAGAGCCGGCCCGTTGGTAGGAAGTCGGAGAGGTCCATAGTACCGAAGATGCTGTTTAATCACAGTGGAGGGAAGGGATTCCTTAGTCTGAAGCAGGTGTAAGAAGCGGCATGTAAGGCGAGGAGACTGGCCTCAAGGCCTATCAGCTCCGTTGATCGTCGGGATGCTGCAGAGGACATCAGGGAAATGTGGCAAAGGCATATGCCGATAGCTGCGTTTCTGTCTAGTTTTGGAGAGAGCCGGATGCGGGAGATCCGCACGTCCGGTTCGACGAGAGGGATGTGGAAACGGAGTGCACGGTCAGGCTATTTAGGCACTCGCAGACGAAAGGGCGAGCCCCAGATAAGCCGGGCCTAAACGCCGCCGCACCACATTTCTATTCTACGGAGTCATCAGACCGCTCGGTCGGAGACCAAACCGGTGTCGTGTGAGTTGTTGAAAACACACTGTGATTCACAATTGCTTTGATTGTCGGGCATCACCTGTGGCTGAGGCTGGTTTTAGAATAATTCACGCTTGAGGTTTGTGAAATGGTCGGGTTAGAGGTGATCGGCTGCTACTTGAGCACTCCTCTGGATGTGGATCTTTCCCTGTGTACTGTGCGTTGTTAGGGCCGTTTTTTGAGCCGGAGTTTATATGGAAAAGTGTTTGGTAGGGGCGCCACTGGAAAAGCGCCGTGTAATTCATGACCCTCACTTCGAATCATCGGTAATATCTGCACAGGTTACTTGACCGCGACTCAGTGTTAGATGTCGACAGGAAGCAATCGGGCGGGGGTTTTCGGCCTTGGGTTGGGGGAACTATGTTGTGGTGAAACTTTGCCGGATATAGCCATCGGCTGAGTGGGCCCTTGCGGCAAATTGGGCTGAGAGGCTTGACAGAGCCGGGAGTAAAAGATGATAATCGAAGAGGAACATAATCTAATGAGGGCGATATAGAAATTCAACAGTTGTAGGTGTTCTCTGCGAATGTAGCGCCCTCATGATACAAAGGAAGATCTTTGAACTGGCGAAAACAGGGAACATTTTTCAACTGATAATAAAGACAGCACCTTACAGCCTTGTAACCTGAAGCAATGAACACACCTCAGACCCCGTATAAACGGGTTGAAAAACGGAGTCAGCCAGAACCCAATGAATAATGATGGGATGGGATAATTTATGAGCACATCCGGATTAGTACTTTATATGGGCATTATATTGGTCAATAGCGGTGAAAAACACCTCCCCGGAGTTTTGGGGATGAGCGTAAATTGTTGCCCGTGTAAATGATCTGATGTGGCTGTCATAGTTCTGGTGTGTGACGTATATATTTCTGAGGGATGAATTTGCAGATGGTTGCATTGGTTGTTTGGGCTGTCGCCCAGATCGGGCGGGAGTGAGAAATGTTTGGAATTGATATCGAAGCGTGGCTTTTTCTGACCAGTGTGTCGGGACTAGTGGTTGGATATTATTTGCGTCGGGGATTGGCTAAGGCTGTTGAAGAAAACGCGGAAGCAAAGCGCGAAGAAATTCTCGCACAAGCTGAGAAAGAGGCTGAACAGCTTAGTCGAGAAATGGAAGTTGAAGCACGACAGGAGCTTATTGAACGGCGTGAGGATTTCGAGGAAGAAGTCAAAGAAACCCGACAGGAACTCAGACAGACCGAGAGGCGTCTGGAGAAGCGAGAAGACTCCCTCAGTCAAAAAGAAGCCGAGGTTGAGAAAAAAGAGCGTCACCTGGAAACAGCTGAGAAAAACTTGGAGGAAAATCGGAAACAACTCGCTCAACGTGAGTCCGAAATTGAGGAGCTGAAAGAACAACAGAAGGATGAGCTCTATCGCATAAGTGGGTTGTCGAAAGAGGACGCGCGGAACATCCTCTTTGAAAGGATGGAGGACGAGGTTGAGCGAGAGTGTGAGGAATTAATTGGCGAGAAACTTGTTCAGGCGGAAGATAAGGCGGAAAAAGAGGCACGCCGGGTTCTCGTTGATGCTCTGGAACGATGTGCGGCTGATGCTGCCATTGAGACGACCACATGCACGGTAGAGCTTCCCAAAGATGATCTGAAAGGGCGGATTATTGGAAGAGAAGGGCGGAACATTCGCGCCTTTGAAAAGGCGACGGGTGTGGATGTGATAGTTGATGATACTCCGGGGGTGGTAGTGCTGAGTAGCTTTGACAGTGTACGGCGGGAAGCTGCTCGTCTGGCGATGGAGCGGTTAATTGCTGATGGCCGGATACATCCGGGGCGCATCGAGGAGATGACGGATGAGGCCTGGGATGATATTCAGGAAGTCATCCGGGAGACCGGCAAAGATGCCGTTTACGATATGGGACTCTCGAAGGTTCCTGATCAGATCCGCAAATTACTTGGTCAACTGAAATTTCGCACCAGTTTCGGCCAGAATGTCCTTCAGCACTCGATTGAGGTGGGACAAATGGCCGGTTTGATGGCGGGTGAGCTGGATTTAGATGTGCGATTGGCCAAACGGTGTGGATTACTGCATGATATCGGCAAGGCACTCGATCACGATCAGGAGGGATCGCACGCTGTGCTGGGAGCCGAAGAGGCCAAGCGGTGGGGAGAAGATGATATCATCGTGAATGCGATAGAAGCGCACCATGAAGATGTGGATTCCCAATCGCCTTATGCCGGCCTCATACTGGCTGCTGACACTTTAAGCGCCAGCCGACCCGGGGCACGACGTGAAACACTGGAGCGGTATGTGAAGCGTCTTGAGAACCTGGAGAATCTTGCGGAAAGCCAGTCGGGAGTCCAGAACGCCTATGCTATCCAGGCCGGGCGGGAGATTCGCGTCATGGTTGATTCGGAGAAAGTTAACGATAAAACCGCAGCAAAACTGTCGTGCGACATTGCCTCACAGGTGGAAGGAGAACTGCAATATCCGGGTGAGGTACAGGTAACCGTGATTCGTGAATCTCGCTACCAGGAGACGGCTCACTGAGACAGCTGGATGAGCTCCTCGCCTGCCCGGCGTGCGGATTCCCGGTGGTCATCGCGGTCCAGAACGTCGTCTTTGGCGTCAAGATCCGGATAAAATCGGGATACCTGACAGTTGATGTTCAATGTTGAGAGCCAGGTTTTCACGATGTGGGAGGTGCATTGGAAGTAGTTCTTGCGGTCCATGGCCCCCACGCACAGAAATGCTCCCTCACGTTCCGGTTCCGGCGGTTTGCCGAGGCGGTATGTGCGGACCCAGAAGCACTGGAACCGGTCAATGAAAACCTTGGCGTGCCCGGGAAGAGAAGTAAAATAGATGGGCGTTGCGAGGATCACGTGGTCCGCCTCACAAAATCGTGTGTACATGTTTTGCATTTCATCCTGAACAACGCACTCTCCTGTTTCCCAGCATGCATTGCAGCTCCTGCATGGGGTGATGGACATCTCTCGGGGGACAATCTTTTGGACTTCGATATTGGCCGTCTGGCTGGCCATGCCCTCGAGCATATTATCGAGAAGGTGTTCGCTGTTGCCGTTTCTGCGAGCGCTGGAACAAACTGCAATGACGTCGGCCATGGTGTGTCTCCCTGTGGACGGTTTTGTTTATTGATACTCTGTGGGATCGGGAACATCCGCCTTTTCAAATCCCCGTTTCCGAAGTTGGCATGCGTCACAATGACCGCACGCCCGCCCTTCTGCATCCGGATTGTAGCAGGTCGATGTGAGAGAGTAATCAACCCCTAACCGTGTTCCGGTGCGGATGATTTCCTCTTTGGTCATTCCCTGCAGTGGGGCGCGGATTTTCGTGGGAGCACCTTCGATAGCTTTTTTGGTGGCCACCTGGGCCAGGTTCTGAAAAGCTGCTATGAACTCCGGGCGGCAATCCGGATAACCGCTGTAATCGACCGCGTTGACTCCGCAAAAGATGCAGTCAGCATCCGTGCTCTCCGCGCGAGCTAGGGCGCAGGAAAGAAAAATGGTGTTCCGGGCGGGAACATAAGTGGCCGGGATGTTTTCCGTAAGTTCCCGGGCAGAACGGTCCTGAGGAATGGATTGTGCCTCATCCGTGAGTGCGCTTTTGGCGAGCTGCTGGATTGGAAGGTCTAAAATTTGATGATCGCGGATGCCTTGATTGCGGGCGATCTGTTGGGCAGATTCAACTTCGACGGCATGACGCTGTCCGTAGAGGAAGGTGAGGGCATGGCATTGGTAGCCCCGATCTCTGGCTATAGCCAGAGTCGTCGCTGAATCTAACCCGCCGCTGAGCAATATTACTGCGGATGGTTCGTTCCCCTTTCTGTGATCAGCTGTCATTCTCTTCTTCCTGCAGGAGCGGAAGAGCTTTTTGGGCTTCCTCGCGCATTGCTTTGCCCGCTTTGAACTTCACCACGGCTTTGGGATCAACATAAACCACTTCATTGGTCCGCGGATTTCTGGCCTTGCGGCCTTCCTGGAGCCGGGTGTCAAACACACCAAAATTGCGCAGCTCTAGCCGCCTTCCCTCCGAGAGCTCTTCTATGACGCGTTCGAGCAGACATTGCACAATTTCTTTGGTCACAACTTGCGGGTGATCGGTTTCTTCGGCGATGCTTTCACATAGTTCGCGTTTGGTTACCGTACGATTGGCCACGGATTTCCTCCCCGTGTGCTTTTAGCAGAATTGACTTTGGCGAAAAGGTAGTGCCATCATGAACTTAGTGCTGGCAATTCTAAAATACTGGCGCAAGGCTGTCAAGAACAACAAAGAGACTTGGCTCTGGGGATAGAGTCTTTGTGAAACCAACCAGGCCGGCCGGTTCTCACCGGTGACGATGTTTTGATAGTCCCACACTCAGTAAAAAGGCAGACGAAGGCAAAGACGAAGATAAAGAAGTTAGATCCACCACCTCAACATGCCAAGCGGCCCTGTATAAGTATCCTAATGTTTCAGCCCAACTTTTATGGATCCTATTATCACGCCATCCTGCTCGGAAGATACAGAGGATGCACTGATTCGAGGATACAAAGGTCCACACTGAATCCCTGGATCCGGCATTTTTGTATCTTGCACAGTGCATCATCCAAAGAACAAAGCCACAGGGTGTGTTATAAAAGTTAGGTTGATAATCACAATCCGCTTCGAGGGCGGTTTACGAGAGGAACCGTATCTTTGGCCGGAAAATAGCTCAGATGCCGTCCAAAAACCAATTGTGGGGCTTTTGAGTAGCACTGCCCCCCGGGTGAGACCACCGAGAGCATTCCCATCGACAAGTTTGCGCATGATTGGGCGGTGCGGTAGCCTCAAATAAGGATAAATTCCCGGAAAATAATGAGGAGATTGAGAAACCGATGGATGAGGGTATGGCTTGTAGAAAAAATGAAGATGCCTGGTTATTGAAGGGGGCCATTGTGGCCAATCCCGGTACGGGGCTCTGGGGACGCCGTGATATTCTTATTGTGGATGATAGAGTGGAGGTCGTTGCGACGGATATATCACAGCACCATGTGCTTAGGGATTACGGTGAGGAACCTCGGATAGTGAATTTATCCGGCTTCTGGATTTGGCCCGGCCTGATTGATTTACACGTTCATTTCCGTGAGCCGGGCTACACCCACAAAGAGACCGTGACGACGGGTGGGGCCGCCGCCCTCAATGGAGGATATAGTTGTGTGGTTTGTGAGCCCAATACAGATCCACCGCTGGCCAAGGTGTCGATCATAGAAAATATGGCCGAGAAGGCGGACCAGGACACCCCCGTGCGGGTGCGTTTTAAGGCTGCTATGAGCTCCGGTAGAAAAGGCCAGCAACCGGCGGATGTGGAAAGGCTCGCCCGGGTATCTGAGGTGGTGGCACTGAGCGATGACGGGGATCCCATTGTTGATGTTGATTTGATGGAGCAAGTCTGTCGGCGAAGTGCCGCCGTTGGGTTGCCCGTCTGTCCCCATTGTGAGGATTCCCGGCGATCGCGGGAAGCGTATGACAGTGGGGTTGATCCGGGATTTTCGGTGGGGGCATGGAAGAAAAACGAGGCGTCCTACATAGAGCGTGATGCTCAACTGGCGGTCAAGTGGGGCGTGCCGGCTCATTTTTCTCACGTCAGTCTGGCGGAAAGCCTGGAGGTGGTGCAGAAGCTGAAAAGAGATAATCCGGGAGTCCCTTTGACTCTGGAAGTTGCCCCGCATCATCTCTTGCTGGATGAGGAGTCTGAACTTGAAGAGGAAGCCGGGAAGGTGAATCCTCCCCTCCGGACTCCGGAAGACCGAAAAGCGTTGTGCGATGCTCTTGTTGCGGGCAAAATAGATGCGATAGCGAGTGACCACGCCCCTCATCAGCGTCAGGAAAAGCAGGATGGTGCGAGCGGGTTCATCGGTGTGGAAACCACCCTGCCTCTGATTCTGACTCATTTCGTGCATAAAGGTCTTCTGGCGCCGGTTGAGGCGGCGGGGCTGATGAGCAGCCGACCGGCGCAAATTCTCGGTTTACCCGGTGGAAGCGTCATGTCCGGGAGCCTGGCGGACCTGGTGATTATAGATCCTGAGTTGGACTGGGAGATCCATGCGGGCGATATGTTGTCGCGTTCGCAGAATACACCCTTCGACGGACACAGCGTGAAGGGTCGGGCGGTAGGTGTAATGATTGATGGTGAGATGGTTTCAGCTCGCGATTCTCTTAAAAGTCGAATTTATTCCAAATAAGGAGCAATCGAATGAAAGTGTTTATTGATGGAGAGTCTTTTGTTCGCGGATCTCGTGAATTGGCTCCTGATCTGGTCAGAGAGGGAGCCCCGGAAGCGACCCGGGAAAACGTCGCAAAATGGTTGGCTCGGTATGCGGAAATCCAGGATTGTGACGTAAAATTGGTCTTTGCTGAAACACGTTCCGAAGACGTTTTGCCGCCAACGGAAGAATACGGCCGCGTGACTGTTCGGAACTTACTCCAGGGGGAAAAAGTGACTCGGGAAATCTGTAAACCGGCGAACCAGGCAGCAAACAGTGATCGGGTTTTCGTTGTTGCCGATGAACCAACAGTGACGGAGCCAGTTAAATCTACGGATGTCCGCGTCTATTCCCCAACGGAATTTATCCGCAGGGCGCGAAAAATAATGGGCAAGGAACAAACATCCCGTTACGAAGAACCGGACGAGAAATATTCCGGAGTGGCGGAGGAAGAGGTCGATTTCTGGATGGACTATTTTTCTGAAAAGGATCAGGACTAAAGGCAGGTGAATATCGGGAGATATACTGCGATACTGGTGATAACGGCCTTTTTTGCCGTGATGTGGGGCCTGTTATTGCAGAATAATGTGGATTGGTCTTCATCACCTGAGGGACATCCCAATTATGGCGCGATCATGGGACAGGAGCAGCAGGACCGGAAAATAGTCTGGAGTATTTATTATGCCACTTCCCGTGTTGGGCGGTCAATTACAACGATTCAACGCCGCAAAGATGATATACAAATCGTTAGCCGGACCAATCTGAATCTGGGAAAAGGCGTGCAGCTCCTGGCACGGGTGCCTGATCACCTGAATGTGATGCTACGCGCTGATGTATCGACGGTTTCGGGGATTCGCTCCATCAAAATCGTTTGTGACCAATTGGATATCAGGCTGCACGGTGTGCGCCAGGGGGACACGCTAAAAGTGAGGGGACACGTTGGAGAGCAGATGGTTGAGAATACAATACAGGTTGACCAGAAGGTATTTGTGGGCCAAATGCTGGCTCCGATGTCCCGCTTGTCCCCGCTCAGTTTCTTGCAATCCGGACAGGCGTGGACTGTCGAAATATTCAATCCTCTGCTCGGAGGTTTCCAGGAAGTCAACGTCGTCTATAAGGGCAAAACTGAGCATTTTTTGCAGGGGCGGGCTATGATGGCGCACCGGGTTGTTTTCAGAACGGACAAAAGGTCCTGGGAGTCCTATTTGAATGAGGAGGGTGAGATTCTTCAACAGGGCACTCCATACGGGTTGAAACTGATCAGGGAGGACAGAGCAGACAAAAGGGAGGATGTGGAAACAGAAGAAACCGGGGGAAAGGGATCGGCGGTGAAGGAGGGATCACGATGAACACCGGAATGTGCGAACCGGTCCTGGGGTTGAGCGCAGGGCTGCCCAAAACATTCACAAATGGGCTATATGATGGGTTCTCAGGAAATGCTGAACCCGGAATAATGTTCAGCTCCTAATCCAGCTCTTTATCATGCTTGCGGGGTAATATCGAACGTCACGAAATAGGCGGGCATGGGGCAGGTCGGGCAGGGGAGGCCAGTGACGAGGGACGTGCGCTGACGGTACTTCGCGAAACCGGGGGTGATGTTTAAAAAAATCTGAGCCACACGGCCTCAGCACCACGTCGTCAATTCCACGTACGGCTTGAAAAGAAGAGTTGTTCCAGCTAAGGTATAACATGGCCATTATCAGCTTAATCAAAATGGTGTGGGCAATCGATCAATCTCACGCATTTACCGTCATTTTGGTGAGGAAGTATATTGTAGCGCGAGGCTTTTAACTATCCATGGATGAGTTATACACGGTGGCGGCGAGTTTGGCAGATGTCACCAGTTCCCGGGGGTAAAGGTACTGGAACTTGACGCAGCCGGAAAATAGAATTAGATGCCCATTGTCGTGAGCTCCGGGCAGTTCAACAACGTTTGACAGCAGGCAATTGCATTTTGTTACGGCGGGAAGGCTATATGAAAATCAAAGAATATCAGGAGCACTTTTGGGTCGAATTTGATAATGCGGTTCGGGTGGAGATCTACACCGATGAGAAAAACTGTGGCGGGATAGGCCGAGTGAAGTGTGGCCGCACTGACCTGCGATGTGAAGAACTCCCAGTTTTGCCGTTGGTGACCACGGTCGATGGATACCAGGTGCAGAAAGTCGATATCGAGGACATTCGGGAGGAGGGGGACGACTGCGTAGTGGTTTCTTTACAGCCTTACCTGGCTACCTGTGGTCACGTTGATGTTGACTGCGGGGATGGACCGCAGTGGAACGTGGGGGAGTGGAACAAAACTCCCGAACGTGATCGCGGAGGAGAGCTTGAAATGACCCTCCAGGAAGTGAATCGCGAGGTCGCTGGGATGGAAATGAGGGGCTTTTCCTACGGATATAAATTTCGTTCCAGAAAATACCATCCAAAATTTATTCATTATCGGGGAACGTGGGAGCTGGCAGGCAGTGCGACCCGGAATGATCTGGTTGTCCCGTCTCAGGAGAAGTGTCCTCACAAGCATATACAGAATAAAGACGATCAGTTCAGCAGCGTTGCACGGGCGGAAGATCAGCAAAAAGTCCGGTTTAAACCCCTTTTCAGTGAAATGCAGGGCTTTACTTATCAATACGATAACCACAATATTCTAATAACTGGATTTGAGAAACCAGTTGACTGCCAATCGGTGATCCAGAAGGAAGCGGGCGAAAACTACATTGTGCAGTGGCATCAGCTTCGTGACGGGAAATCGGCAAACGGGGGAGCCATGGAAGCACCGGCCCATCAGATTTTATGCGCTGACAATGAAGATAATGACCCGGCGGAGCGAACCAGCCAGTATCAGAGTGTGAAAGCCGAGCTGCACGAAGATTTAGGTGCTGCGGCGGAATTGCCCCCGGAAACGGCGTGCATCCCCGGTTTTCTCGAGCGCGAGATCTGGCATCGGCAAGATGAGGTCGAGCGGGGAATTGAAAAACTGGCCGAGGTGGGATGCCAGGAAATTGTGATTCCTGATTTAACCCATCAGGCGGATGGAAAACACCACCATGACGCGGGCATGGGATCGGAGCATATGGATGATCTTGCCAGTGAAGCCGTATCAAGCATTCACAAGCGGGATCTGTATGCCGGGATGAAAGTCGATGCATCTGGGCTGGTCGCTGACCTGCGGGATGAAAATGACAATGTGGCACCGGAAGCGGTGTCGGATTGGGTGGAGGAACTCGTGGATCAACTCGATCTGGATTCGCTCTATCTTGCAATGAATGCGAATGATTCGCTGGTGCAGGAAGCAATGAATTCTGAGATGAGTGCACCAATTCCCTTTGGTGTGGAAGTGGCGTTTCACCAGGCGGTCACAAAAGCCGGACTCAGGACCGGGAGTTCAGGTTTTGGTCCGTTCGGCCCCGCCATCCGAGAGGTGTCTTTTGAAGGTCTGAGGAATAATGAATGGGCATATACAAATGCCATGATGAGATTTCCGTATGTTGATGTTATTGAAGGTCAGGGCAATCCGAAGGATGCATATTTCCGTGGCCTGGGTAATGGGATATGTTATGGGGTGTCTTTTGGCTCTGAAGACGGCGAACGCCCCGCACTGCCGGATTGGCTGGAGATGGATTTCTACGCATTCAATACAGCATACGCTGCGGTGAGCGAATACATGATCCATTCTCGCCAGCTGGAGGAGGGACGCGGAGTGTTATGGCGAGAATCTGATTTGGAAGACGCAGTGAAGGTCCTGTGGGCGAATGAAAAATTTGAACTTGAAGCGGACGAGGACGCCCATATTTACGACGTTATGAAGGCTGAACCCGTCAGTTTGGGAGAGGACCTGACCTTCGAAACGAAAGAAAAAACGGTTTACATGCTGGAGGGAGACGTTTCGGTTTCTGAATGATAGGGATCCGGGAAGGAAACTGCAGGCGCCTGCTCATGTCTTTGCAGGCAGATCATGCCCGAGGGTGAGCGTCGTCGTAGATTTCTTTGAGATCACGTGTCGTTAAATGCGTGTAGATCTGGGTTGTGCTCAGGTTCTCGTGCCCCAGCAGTTCCTGAACGGATCGGAGGTCCGCCCCGTTCTGCAACATGTGGGTTGCAAAGCTATGGCGGAGGTCATGGGGGCTGAGGCTGCTATCCAGCCCCGCCTCCTGGAGCCGCTTGCGGAGGACCCGTCGCACACTACGTGCTGTAATCCGGCGTCCATCCACAGCATTGAGAAAGAGTGCTTGAGGATCCTTCTGGCTCAACTCGACGTCTGCCCGCATGGTTTTGTACTTCTGTATGGCATCGGCCGCGCTCCGCCCCAGAGGCACAAGTCTTTGTTTCTTTCCCTTCCCTTCTACATGGGCGAGCCCCCGCGGCAGTTCGACATCGTCATTATCCAGACCCACAAGCTCGCTTACGCGGAGCCCTCCGCCATACAAGCTCTCCAGTATGGCCCGATCCCGTGCGCCCATCCATTCGGACGTATCAGGAGCCTCCATCAGGGTGTCAATTTCTGAGACGGTGAGGAATTCTGGCAGTTTCTGTTCCTGTTTGGGGGTTCGTAATGATCCCGCCGGATTGTCAGAGATTACCCCGTTTCGATAAAGAAATTTGTAAAAGGAACGGATAGCTGAAAGTTTACGGGCGATCGTACTGCGGGCCAGCCCCTGTGCGCGCAGGACGGCCAGAAAGCCTCTCAGATCGCGCACGGATGCTCCGTCCAGGTCGCAGTCACGTTCCTCCATAAATTCGAGGAAGGCATTGAGATCGGTCGAATAGCTCCGGAGTGTGTGGTCAGAATACTGTTTCTCGACCTTCATGCGGTGGATGAAATCATCGATGAGCGCGGTGTTGTCCATAGAGAAACCTCGTATGCGTATTCGGGAGCGCGCCGGAGTCCTTCCGATACCGGTGATGCCTGATTATAACCGATCTGAGGGGGCAAATGTCAGGCCCGTCCAAACATCGATTCGGGATGTATTGATTTTTATCCCCGCCACCTCGGGGCTACGTTCCGCGGAACTAAACCAAACACCGATTTACCTTCGCCCCCCCAGGCGGGACTGCATAAGAGGCAGCTGAATCAAATGGCAGATTGGCAAAACATCTGCCGCTGTTGCCGACTCCCGGAAACCGCATCTTGCATCTGAAAAATCCGAAAAGATTGGTGCAAGACCGGTTTGTGCAGATACGGGCGAACCGTTCCCACGATTGACAGAACCCATCCATACAGGTAGCATGAGCGTTCCCCCGCGGAGAGGTGTCCGAGCGGCCGAAGGAGCACGCTTGGAAAGCGTGTGTGCCCTTTTGAGGTTACCGAGGGTTCGAATCCCTCCCTCTCCGCCATTTTTACGTCCCGGTATTTGACAGGCTTTTTTGAACGGTTATTATGTACACTAAATAGGTGATGTTTCTCTTCTTTACTGCGTTGCAATGTTATGGGTTTTACCAGTCGCAGCCATTATGGGACGCGAGCAATGCTGGAGCTGGCACTCCGGGAGGGGGAAGGTCCCGTCCAGCTGGAAAAACTCTCCCGGGTTCAGGGCATTCCCGAACGGTACCTGTCGAAGCTGGTCCAGGAACTGCGACGGGCCGGTTTCATCCGGAGCGTTCGCGGTGCCCACGGCGGATATCTGCTGGCAAAGTCTGCTGAGGATATCTATATTCTGGATATCGTTGGATGTTTGGATGGAAGTGTCGCTCCGACAGAGTGTGTGGAGTCGCCTGAGCTGTGTGAGAACACGTCCAGTTGCGTGGCCCGCGAAGTTTGGGCAGACGTGAACGATGCCATCAAAGACGTCCTCGGTAACGTGACGTTGCGTGATCTTGTGGAAGAAGTTGAGAAAAGGGACCGCGAGGAAGAGTGATGAAGTTTCAGCGTATTGCCCCGTGTGACGGAAATTATGATGGCCAGGATAGCGATCATTGTGTGCTCAACATGTTTGACTGAATATTTTGCCCGGCAGGCGGGCCGTCCCCCGTCTGGACGTGGGTGAAACCGAATTGTTTCTCGGAGGTTACAGTATGTCGTCTGAGAAGGTTTTTGCCGGAGGTGGAGAAAACGAAGTTACTCGTGCCATTGTTTCCCGTTTTGCTGATGAATTGGTTGAATACACCGAAAGCGATTGTTTGGTCGTCGGCGGTGGCCCCAGCGGTTTGATGTTGGCGAAGGAAGTGGCATCGGCCGGGCTAAAAACGCTGGTTCTGGAGCGAAATAACTACTTGGGAGGCGGATTCTGGGTGGGGGGATACTTTATGAATAAGTTGACCGTTCGGGCGCCGGCACATGAAGAGCTGGACGAGCTCGACATCCCCTACGAGGAGGTTAGTGAGGGGCTCGTTGTGGCCGATGCCCCGCATTGTTGCTCCAGCCTCATCAAAGCGGCCTGCGATGCCGGAGCGAAAATCCTGAATATGACCAATTTTGATGATGTTGTCCTGCGAGAAGGGGAACGTGTTGCGGGGGCTGTCATTAACTGGTCAGCGCAATCCCATCTGCCAAAACAGGTCAGCTGTGTGGACCCTCTGGCTATAACCGCAGAGACGGTTGTGGACGCGACGGGCCACGATGCGTGCGTGCTCAATTCATTGCAGGAAAAAGAGTTGTTCGAAACCCGTGGATGCGGAGCCATGTGGATAGAACGTTCCGAAGACCTCGTGGTTGAACATACGGAGGAAATGTATCCGGGCCTCGTCGTCACAGGCATGGCGGTGAGTGCGGCCCATGGTCTCCCGCGGATGGGACCCACGTTTGGTTCCATGTTGCTCTCGGGGAAAAAGGGCGCTGAGATCGTGTTGGAGAAACATCAAGCTCAGGCGGATGAATAAATCGTTAGCAGAAGTCGTCTTCCGAACGCTGTGTGATTGTTTGGAAACCGGATCTCTCCCTTTCGGTGGGGGAATTCACCGCTGATTACAAAGCGAAGAAAATGGATGAATTAATATCATAGCATCGGATATCGCAGCGGGCCCAAGCTGAGTCAAATGGAAAGGATACAGCGATGACCCACGAGATATACATGGATCACAGTGCAACAACGCCCACGCGACCGGAAGTAGTGGAAGCGATGCAGCCGTACTACACCGATACGTTCGGGAATGCATCAAGTGTTCACGCTTTCGGCCGGGAGGCGCGCGGGGCACTGGAAGAGGCGCGGAGAACGGTGGCGGCTCAGATTGGCGCTGATGAAGGAAGCATCATTTTCACCAGCGGCGGGACCGAAAGTGATAATCTGGCGCTGAAGGGTACCGCGTGGGCGCACGGCAGTGGTAGTGGCCATATTATCACTTCCTCTATCGAACATCATGCCGTTTTGAATACCTGTGGCTGGCTCGAAGATACCGGATTCGATGTGACACGTTTGCCCGTGGATGAAAATGGACTGGTCTCAACCGAGGACCTTCGGGACGCATTACGTCCCGAAACCATACTCGTCAGTATAATGCTGGCCAATAATGAAGTGGGGGTCATTCAACCCATCCGGGAGTTGGCCGAGATCACTCATGAAGCCGATGCTCTGTTTCACACCGACGCCGTACAGGCCGTTGGGAAGATACCGGTCGACGTTGGCGATCTCGGAGTGGATCTGTTGGCCATTTCCGGGCACAAACTGTATGGGCCCAAAGGAGTTGGGGTGCTCTACAGACGGGAAGGAACCCGTTTGGAGGCGCTTCAGCATGGCGGTCACCACGAGGGTAATCTGCGCGCCGGCACGGAAAACGTTCCTGGGGCGGTCGGTCTTGCTGAAGCGATGCGCCTTGCGTGTGATGAACGCGAGGAAGAGATGGATCGACTCTCACTCTTGCGAGATCGTCTGCAGAGTGGCATCATGGAAGAAATCGATGATGTCATTTTGAATGGACATGCCAGCAAACGCCTCCCCCATTTACTCAACGTGAGCATTCTGGGCGTCGAGGGGGAATCGCTGCTTCTCAGCCTGGATGCGGAGGGAGTGGGGGTTTCTACTGGATCTGCATGCACCAGTGGTTCTCTGGAACCTTCGCATGTTCTGACAGCGATGGACATACCGGCGGAAGTGGCACATGGGAGCCTTCGTTTTTCACTTGGCCGAATCAACGACGAGAAAGATGTGGATTACGTTGTCGAGACACTTCCAGAGATCGTAGAAAGATTACGCGGCATGTCGCCGACTTACCATAAGAGGACCCAGTGATGTCTACAAAGTCCATAGAAGAACGTATTGCCGACTGGAAAGAGCGCCGTAATGCCGTCCTGCTGGTACACAATTATCAGCGGCCGGAGCTTCAGGTGGTTGCGGATTATCTCGGCGATTCTCTCGGTTTGAGTCAGGAAGCGGCCCGCACCGATTCGGATGTTATTGTGTTCTGCGGTGTGCATTTCATGGCGGAAACCGCGTCTATTCTGTCGCCGGATAAGAAGGTGTTGATACCGGATGAAAAATCGGGGTGTCCGATGGCCAACATGATTACGGCCGAACAGCTCCGATCCATGAAACAGCAGCATCCCGAGGCGGTCGTCGTCTGTTATGTAAACAGCACCGCGGAGGTGAAAGCGGAGAGCGACCTGTGTTGCACATCAGCAAACGCGGCAAAGGTCGTTGAAACGATTGATCCGGAACGTCCCATTATATTTGTGCCCGATAAGTATTTGGGAGCCTGGACGGCGAAGCAAACGGGGCGCGACATTATTCTGTGGGAGGGATATTGTCCCACCCATGCGTCAATCACACCATCGGATGTGGATGCGGCCCGTCAGGAGCATCCGGAGGCTCTTGTGATGGTGCATCCGGAATGTTTGCCCGAGGTGTCGGAGATGGCAGATGCGGTGGAGTCCACGAGCGGCATGTGCCGCCTGGCCGCCGAGAGTGACGCGGATGAAATTCTCGTGGGCACTGAGATCGGTTTGATTGAACGATTGCGTCGCGAAAATCCTGAAAAGAACTTCTATCCGGTGACCTCCGCTGCGGTATGCCCCAACATGAAACTCCACACGCTCGAAAAAGTGCTCTGGTCACTGCAGGAATTGGAAACGGTTGTGGACGTTCCTGAGGAAACGGCTGAGCAGGCTAAACAGGCAATTGACGGTATGATTTCAGTTGGACGATCTTAGGAATGGCCGACCCGGAATTGTTCCGGCCTGGTCCGCGTATCCTACGTTTTCTGCGGGGGAACGCGGGCAAACCCAAGAAGCAAGTTTTAGATAAAACACTCCATCAGACTGGAGACAACAATGTACAGTGACAAAGTGATGGAACATTTTAGTGATCCGCAAAATGTTGGGGAGATTGAGGCCCCAGACGGAGTTGGGGAAGTTGGAAACCCCACGTGCGGTGATGTGATGAAAATCACAATATCTGTGGACGATGACCGCATTGCCGATATAGCTTTCAAAACCCTGGGCTGTGCCGCGGCCATCGCTACCAGCAGCATTACCACGGAGATGGCTAAAGGGAAGAGCCTCGATGAAGCGATGGAGATCAGTCGCGAAAAAGTGGCCGACGAGCTGGGGGGGCTCCCACAGAGTAAGATGCACTGTTCCAACCTCGCCGCCGACGGATTGCATAAAGCCATCGAGGATTATCGTTCCCGCCAGGATTGACGATCGAATTGCCGACAGCCCTCAGTTCTGCCATCCACGTGGTTTGACACTCCCTGCGTCGTTGTGTACCGTTCGAGTGTTCTACGCTGGATCCGTACATAGTGTGTCCTTGAGAATTATGATTCGGGAGTTAATCGATGGATGTGAACGAGGTTGATGTGGGGGAAGTCGTTTCGGCTGTATTCCTCGTCTCCGAGGCGGAGCTGGGGACGGACAAGCGCGGGGGCAAGTACTACAGCCTCGTGGTCAACTGCGAGGGCGGTCAACAGGTCGATGCCAAGGTGTGGAGCGATAGTATCGATGCGGAAATTGAGGCGGGGGATGCCATCGATGCGCTGGCTCGTGTCGATGAGTACAAAGGGAACAAACAGTTCAATGTCCAGCGATATGACCTTATACCGTCCGATGAGTTTGATCCTTCTCCCTACGTCCGAACCACCGATGTTGACGTTGAGGGGGCCTTTGAAACACTGTTCGACTGGGAACGGGAGGAATTCAAGAATCCGCTGTTGAAACGACTGATGACGGAACTCTACACCACTGAGAGTTTCGCCAAGCAGTTCAAGTCGAGTCCCGCAGCCAGCAGACACCATCACAATTACAGGGGCGGGCTCGTCGAACACACCTATGAAATGTGGGAAATCGCGGAACGGTTGTGTAACCAGTATCGCGAAGAGGTTGATCGCGACATGCTTTTGGCCGGAACGGCGTTACATGATATCGGCAAAATCAAATGTTATGAACTCACGTCGGGGGTGAGCACAGTAACGGATTTCGGGGACCTGCTGGATCACATTTTTATCAGCGCCTCCATGGTCAGCAATCTGTGGGACAAAATTATGACCGATGATATTGTGGGGGATCGGACAGAGGAGGCTTCGCGGCAAAAAGCGATGTTGTTGCATATGATACTGAGCCACCACGGGAAAAAAGACTGGGGCTCACCGGTGCTCCCCAAAACCTCCGAGGCCATTCTCCTCCACTTCTGTGACCGAATAAGCGCCACGATGCGAAGCTGTTTCGATGCGATTGATGAAGCCGGGGAAGGAGAGGACCGGACCGACTGGCTCAACATTATGGATGCAGGACGGAAATTGTTCGTGCCGGTTGATGAGGAATAGTAAGTTGATATGTGAGGGGCGTGCACCTTTCTGGTTGTAGGTGTGGTACAGCGAGGTGCATCACAATCGTGTATCTGACTACCTGAGGAAAACCGTATGCCAGATCTGATCGAGGAGTTTCGCAAACCGCCCGCCCGCTACCGTGGAAAACCATTCTGGGCCTGGAATGGCGAACTATCTGCTGATGAACTTCGTCGCCAGATTCGAGTGATGAATGAAATGGGACTGGGCGGGTTTTTTATGCACTCACGAGTGGGCCTGAACACCGATTATCTGTCGGAGGAATGGTTCCGAATGGTTCGGGCCTGTATCGATGAGGCTGAAAACCAGGGCATGGAAGCCTGGCTCTATGATGAGGACCGGTGGCCGTCGGGAGCGGGAGGGGGCTACGTGACCCGGCATGAGAAGTATCGCCGCCGCAGCCTGGTTATGACTTTGAGGGACGCGGAAAATCTTGACCCAGAGATGGATTATCTCGCGCTCTTTGCCGGTGACGTGGCGGAACGTTCGGTGCGGAACCTGCGGCGTCTTGAAGACTTGGATGCTGCGCGGGAGTTGGCCGGGGAAGACCGGACGATCCTTGCTTTCAGCGTCAAAATTGATGACCCCAGCCCCTGGTACAACGGCTACACATATCTCGATACGTTGAACCAGGAGGCGGTCCAGAAATTTATCGAAGTAACGCATGAGTCGTACCTGCGGCAGGTCGGGGACCATTTTGGGGAAATCGTGCCCGGTATATTTACGGACGAGCCCAATTACGGGACGGTGATGGAATCGGTTGAAGTGGAGGGAGTTGAGGGAACGGCCATACCATGGAGTGTCCCGTTGCCAGAAACATTTCGGGAGCGATATGGCTATGATCTGATGGAGTATCTTCCGGAGGTCTTTCTGGATCCGGATGGTGACCCCATATCCCAGGTCCGGTGGCACTATATGGATTGTATAACGCATATGTTCACCGAGGCGTTTGCCCGTCAGATTGGAGACTGGTGCGAGGCCAATGATCTCCTCCATACCGGACATGTATTAGAAGAACCGACTCTTGCCTCCCAAACGCGTGTGGTTGGGTCGGCGATGCGGTTTTACGAGCACATGCAGGCACCGGGCATGGACTGCCTGACCGAACACCGGCCGGAGTACGGAACGGCGAAGCAGTGTTCCAGTGCCCAACGTCAGATGGGGCGCCGCTGGGTTCTCAGCGAAACATACGGTTGCACCGGGTGGGACTTCCCTTTCGAAGGCCATAAGGCTGTCGGCGATTGGCAGGCGGCCCTTGGCGTGAATCTCCGGTGTCAGCATCTTTCGTGGTATACGATGGCCGGTCAGGCCAAACGGGATTATCCGGCGTCCATCCATTATCAGTCTCCCTGGTGGCGATTTTACGATCATGTGGAGGATTATTTCGCCCGGGTCAATAGCCTGTTGAGCAAAGGCAATGCGGAACGCTCGGTTCTGGTTATTCATCCCGTTGAAAGTGTCTGGGCGCTGGCCGGTCAGGATTGGGAAGACCATGAGATTGTGCAGGAAATGGATGCAAAACACAGAACGCTGCGTCGCTGGCTTCTGGAAGAACATATTGATTTTGATTATGGCGACGAGGGTATGCTGGAGGAGTGGGGTGAGGTGATGGCCGATGAACAGAATCCCCAATTGCGGCTGTGCCAGGCCCATTACAAGACAGCACTTGTTCCCCCCATGGTCACCATGCGGCGTACGACGGTTGAGTTGCTCGAGCAGTTCGCTGCTGCTGGCGGCAATGTGATTTTCTGTGACGCCCCACCCACTCACGTGGATGCGGATGTGGTGGACCCGGAGGTGTTCGAGTTTGTTACCCGCTGTATCGACGTTGCGTTTGAGCGGACGGAAATTGTCGATGCCGTCGGGGCAGCCTCCCGCACCGTTAGCATTCGGAAGGAAAACGGTGGTGAACACTCGGACGTGCTGTATCAACTGCGTCACCACGACGGCAATCATTATTTGTTCATCTGTAACACGAACCGGGAGGAAACAGCGGGACCTCTCACTGTGGAAGTCTCCTGCGCCGGTCCGGTGCAGCGGTGGGATGCGGAGAATGGACAGCGTTATCAGGTTGAAGCGGAAAAGAAGGAGAGCGGCGTCAGGTTTTCTGCATCGCTCCCAGCCTCAGGAAGCGCTCTGTTTGTGCTCGGACGGCAGGACGAGAACGTGATTGAAACTGATCATCGGACGGAGATCCGCCGTGAGGAACTGGGCGAAGACGGCTGGACCATTCAATTGAGTGAACCCAATGTTCTGGTTCTTGATTACGTGAGTTTTCGAGTGGACGGGGGAAAGTGGCATGGGCCCGACGAAGTGCTGAAAGCGGATCAAAAGATCCGGGACAGGATGGGTGTGGAACGACGTGGTGGACGTATGGTCCAGCCGTGGAAACGACAGAATGGGGAGTCGGGCGCGCGGGTGATG
Source organism: uncultured candidatus Brocadiaceae bacterium (assembly GCA_964644705.1). Lineage (GTDB taxonomy): Bacteria > Planctomycetota > Brocadiia > SM23-32 > SM23-32 > CAZXYF01. The sequence continues at coordinate 20,208 of CAZXYF010000003.1, forward strand.
CTGGAGTTGGCCTCAGAGTTCCAGATTGATACATTGCCAGAAGGACCGATGGAACTGGCTCTGGAACAGCCCAATCGCTACACAGTAGAGATCAACGGGCATAAACTGCTGGCGGACGCTGATTGTGGTTGGTGGGTTGACCGCGCGATTCGCACCATTCCGTTGGATCCGACAGTCCTGCGGGAAGGCAAAAATACCCTGAAATTGCAGGGTCCCTACGATCAAGAAGCCGGATTGGAGGCGGTATATTTGCTGGGTGATTTCGCTGTCACTCTCATGGATTCTGAGCCGTACCTGAAACGATCCCTCGATCCGGGATTCGGTGATTGGACCCGGCAGGGAATGCCGTTTTACAGTGGCGCAATGACCTACCGCAAGAAGTTGGAATTGGAGAAATCGCCCGATTGCTCGGGAGTGCGTGTGGCGTTTCCCGATTTTCGTGGGGCCTGCGCCCGGGTATTGATCGACGGGGAAACGGCTGGGATTGCGGGGTGGCCCCCGTACGAGGTGGATATCACTGAACATGTGGGAAACCGAAAAGAAATCGAGCTGGCGGTGGAAGTGATTTCGCACCGGCGGAATACCTTTGGCCCGCTTCACAATATCGAGACCCGGCCTGAGTGGACCGGTCCGGCCCAATTTGTCAGTGCTGGCGAACAGTGGCAGAGAGGATACAATCTTGTTCCCACAGGATGCATGGTGCCCCCCGTTTTGTGTTATTATGACTGACGAATCTGGTTGTTTTGGAATACAGATACGGAATTGGACCATGTTTGGAACCCGGCCCATTGGTCGGACATTCCTGGATGATGGTGTCAAGTAACGCTCGGGAGGGAAAATGATGATTGCTGGTGAAAGAAGGCTGACCATGATCGAGGTCATCGCGGTGATTGTTGCGGTCGTGCTTCTGGTGGCCAGTATAATCCCTCTCTACTTTTCAATGGTGGGAAGGACGCAGGAGGCCGAGATTATCTCCACGTTGAGGCGTGTTTCGGCGGCGCAAAAAATGTATAAAGGGGAGTTCGCCCGGTATCCCGACGATAAAAGTGACCTTGAATCAGCCGGGTTCATCGACCCAGAGGATTATGATGATTTGAAGTATCTGGAGTATTCTGAAATCAGCATACCCTCCGCTGGCGTGAGTCGCTGGAGTGGCACTATTGAAGGATACGATTACAATCAGGTTGAGATGTTGCCCGGCGGAAAGGTGTCACGCTCAGAATAGAAAGATGCTTCCCATGACGCAGGATGATCGTCCGTCGAACAGGAATGCTGGTTTTTTTCGTCGTGTCAGGAGATGGGTCGGTGGGGTGAAAAGATCGGCGGATGAAAGATTCGGGCTGCTTTCCCGATTTGTGCAGTTTGGTGGCGTGGGGGCATCGGGGGTCATCGTTGATCTGAGTTTCCTGACAATTTTTTTGCAGCTCGGGGGGGCGATGGCCGTCTCGCGGATTCTGGCAATATGGATTGCCATGACGTGGAATTATTTCGGGAATCGAGCAATCACTTTCCGTGACAGTGAACGCTCCGCTCCGTTCAGGCAGTACGGAAGGTTTGTGGCTTCATGCAGTCTGGGAGCAGGAATCAACTGGACCGTGTCCATGTTGCTGATTTACATGGTTCCGAAGTTCTTTTTGCAGCCGCAGCTGTGTGCTCTGGGTGGGATCATGGCGGGCCTGGTGAGCAATTTTGTTCTCGCCCATCGCTGGGTTTTTGCGCGGAGGGAATCCTCGAGTGAGATCGATGATTCACTCCGGGATGAGGGAAATGGCTGTTCAGGTTAGCCGAGTTGTTCCATGGAGCCGATATTTGAACGGCTAACGTGTGTGTGTCCTATCCGGCCTGCTGGATGTCGCCGGATAAAAATAAGGAGTTTCCTGTCCGTTTTTGCTTCCCCCACGCAGCAGGCGGCGCGGCGGGTTGATGGAGGCTGTGGAAAACGATCACTTTTTCTTTCTCATCTTTTTCGCCTTCCGCATCAGTTTTTTGAATTTCTGGCGACTTACTCTTTCCACGCGGCCGTCGCGGAAGAGCACCATTCGAGAACCATTGCTTTTGAACGAACGCCTCTCCCACATGATGGGGATGTCCGGATTCACATTCCGTAATGTGTTGGGGAGGTGGGATGGGAAGACATAATCGATATCGTCCGGATAGTTCTTCACGGCGTCTTCGCGGCTTGGGTGGTAAAAAACCTTTTTGTTGTCTATGTAATCGTTCAGCACCACCGGGAATTTATCGCGCGGTGGTAACTTGCCGTCGTGGTCATTGACATACCACGTTACGGCCATATACAGCTCTCTGAGGTGGTTCATTGACTGGTTGCTTCTGGCCTTCTCGCGGGTTTTCATGAAGCGTTTCCAACTGCCATTTATGTCGCGACAGGACACCAGTGCCAGCGTGTCGGGTGGAAGAGTGTCCTCCAGCTGCACGGAATCCGCTGCCCGGGCCGTGCTGAGTGCAAGCATCGACATCAAGACAACGATCAACCAGGTCGCTTTACGTTTCATATGTTAGCCCTTCCCCATAAAAAGTAGATTGTCCCAACTGTATGCTCAGTAAACCGTATCCCTGCCTTTTATGCAAGTAAGGTGTACCCAGACCTCCGTGGTCCTTCAGACCACTGGGTTTTTGATGCCCTGCTTGCCGGGCTTGCCCCGGTAGAAGGGTGTACCTGTGCACTAAGCGGTCTTGCAGAGATGTCCTGAGGTTCTGGCAAGTAAAAAGAGCAAAAAACCTGAGAATCGCCGGGGCAAACCCGGCGGATTTCCTCGATTGTTCAGCCTTGTGTGTGGGTTGATACCTAAACATTCCCACGGCAAGCGCGGGGGGGCCGTCCACACGACACAGCATCAACCAACAGCAAGATCTCGCGGCGTTTATCGCCGAATATCCCCGAAATCGGTCGGTTGCCAACCGCCAGCGGTGCGCACGAAGCGAATCGAGCGCCCTGTCGCCAGGTCGATGATAATTTCTCCCGGATGGTGCTGTAATTCCGCCGGGCCGAGATGCCCGCCCGTGGCGTCCTGGAAGACGGTGATAAGTGGATTCTCCGGGTTTGTCCGGTAGGTTGCGGTGGCCGGGAAGTGTCGGCAGTCGGCGAATTTATACCCCCAGTGCACATCGTTCAAATCCCGTTCCGGCTGGAGGGATATATCGAGGTCGGGGTGACCCAGGAGCTGCAGGTAGAGTGTGGCCTCGTCGCCCTCGACGAAAAAGTTCGGTTCGTCGGTCGGCAGCCGCGTTCGTCCCCCGCACTGATACTGCGCGGTCACCTGTCCACAGGCAGAATCGGGCGTGACGATGTCATCCAGCAGCACCAGTTCAGTATCGCTCAGCATGATCAGATGCCGCACAACCCGTTTGGCGGCTCCGCGGTAGGCAGCGGTTGCGTCGCAGGCGAGATACCGCAGGTCCCCCTCTTCGGCATAACTGAGTTTGCCGACGTAGCCGCGTGGTTGCTCGGGCGTCGTGCTGTCGATGATCGGCAGGCTGTGGTGTTTCGGCTCGCCCTTGTAATATCCCGGATCGATCATAAGTCGCTCACCGCGAACGTGGATGAAATAACTGCCCGTATCCGGCTGGTTGTGATGGGTGTATGGCGGGCGCGATCCCTTCAATCCCGCGGTCAGTGTGCAGTCATAATTCATATTGGAGCGCATGATGCCGTATTGAATGTCGTCCAGAACCATAACCGTGGGGAGTTCGGGTTGATCGTGCTGCTCCGGTATGTCCGGCCGGAACAACAGTCCCCAGAAACCACCGCAGGAATAGGGGGTTGGTCTGTCAGCTTTCTGACGCTGAACATATTCGCGTTGAGCATGATCACCGTACCAGGCGCCGAACTTATCGTCGTAGTGGGCCGCGCAAAACCAGGCAATGGGACTGCCAACGGGCAACGGGATGGTATCGTTGAAACCATGGAGGTTTCCATCATTGCTGAGCGATATTTTCACCATGTTCATGGCTTTCCGCATAGCTGGATGACTCAGCAACCCGTCGTCATCCCCCCGCATGCGTTCGAGGGCCACCGCAAACTTCAAAAAGCTTGTCGTTCCATATTGCCAGTATTGCGCGCCCTCGGTGTTGCCCCCTTCTGTCCCATTGCAGTAGTCCAGCCAGTTTCCAATAAATTTACGGGCGTAATACAGCCCCTCGCGTGCCAGCTCGGGACGTTCCCTCAGCAAAACCAAACTTAACACCCCACCGCCTGAATTGCAGACCGGATTAGCGTTGGGAATGGCGGTTGTGTTCCAGTGTCGTTCCCGCGCAGTTTTGAGATACAACTTTAGAACTCGTGTCAGCAAGCGAATCCAGATCTCGCGTTCCTCATCACTGAGATGTTGATGAAAAGCGTCGTAGGATATCGCCAGAGATTTCGCCAGACCGCCGGTGTTCAGCTCCATATATGGCGAGGTGATCATCACTTCATCGGCGACTTCGATGTATCGGGTGGCCAGACGGATAAGGCGGTCGTCACCGCTCAGCACCCATTTTTTGAAATATTTGCTACCCTGTGAAGCCAGATGCACGCGGAATTCATTGAAGCATTCGATGGCGCACTGCAGAACCGTGCGATTGTGCCGGAACAGTTCCCGGTCGCTCAGGTCATCCGGTTGGGATTCCAGAATCTCGCGTGTCTCCCGGGGAATCGCAATCTCGGAAAACGCTTCCTCCGAATAAAAATCGGGACGGGCGAGCAGCTCATTGAGCGCATCCAGAACCGTGCTGACGGCCTCCTCGGATTCATTGGTTGTTCGGTCGATTTCGCGGAAAGCCTCTTTAGCAGATTCAGGCATGAGATTCCAGATGTAGAGATGTGCCCGCGGTCCCTCCTCATCCTCCTGCGGAAGCATGGATTCCCGGGCAATTCGGAGCCAGTTGCCCGCGGAGGGGGTTACCTCCAGCGATGCCTCGTGGGGGGGATCGGGGATTTCCCCTTCGTCGAAATCGCTTTCGTCCGGCTGCATACCGCTGACAATATGCTCAAAAGCCGGCTTTTCAGCCTTACGTCGGAGCGATTCCAGCTCGTCTTCGTTGAAGAACAGGTAGGGATGATTCAGTTCATCCAACTCGATCCCATGTTCCTCGTCCATTCCGGCTCGGAGTGTTACCGCCCCCAGCTCGGTCCGGGGTTGGTTTCTCTCCTCAAACGCCACTCGGAAACGCGTATACTGGGGGCGTTCAAGCTGCAACTGGATCGGAATCCGGGCGGTGCCAGGTGAGAGCTCGAGGTTGTGGGAACGCGTTTCTCCGGGACGATCTTCCCCACGATCCTGCGTGAGGGCCAGGGTCCCGCGTATTTCCTCCGAGGTATGGTTGGTCAGGACAACTGAGGCGTCCGTTTTGCCTTCGGACTGTTCGCCCGCGACGAGATTCAGTTCCCCCAGCGTGACTGCCGGGAGAGTGTCGCTAAAAACGAATTCGCCGAACCGTTCGGAGTGATTGAAACCCAATTGCACGGGAGCGCTGCCCCGTATTTCCGGATAATTCTTTCCCCAGCGGGTGTGCGCGATCACTCCTCGAACCACATCGCCGGGATTCGGCTTTTCAAGCTTCAGAGTGTCGAAAGGGAGGGTGGCGCTGAGTTCCCAACCGGAGTCCAATACCTCGACATCGCAGGACACTCCCGCGGGGTTATCCTCGGGGGTGAGCACGCGTCCGCTGCTCGCGAGAATAATCTGGACCTGATCCAGGTCCCGGTTGTCGTCGGGCAGCACGCGGAGTTCAATATGGTCCTGCTCCCAGAAGTGAGGACTGGATGGGGACCGGTCGGGGTGAATGATGGGCTGTGGGTCATCGATGGTGGCAGCGACGTGGAGCCCCGCCGCATCATAGGACATTTTCAGGATCGGGGGTTGTTCGGGGATGGATTCGCCGAATGGGTCTGTTGTCAGCGGAACCCCGGGGCAATTGCTCAGATGACTGGCCGGTTCCCTGTAGATTTTGTATCGTGGCGGGGAAAAACGGTTGCGGGGTTGAAAACCGGCGTGGAGATGGTGCTGAAGGTCTGAGGATTGTGATCCATTCATGAGAGGACTCCAGTGGGGGATTGTGGGTAACGGACGGTGGGTATTACAGAAAAGATTCTGAGATCGTCTGATCTGCTGATAGATGATGCCACATGTGACCTATATAAAACAAGCCGCGGGACGGAGGATCAAGCAAAAATATGCTGTCCCCAGTTTTCTTCGGTTTCCTCAGTGCTCTCCAAAATGTTCAGAAGTGAGTTTTTGCGGGGTTTTCAGGTGCTTTTGAGCCCGGAATAGTGATCATCTCGCAAACCACGTTATTCCAGAAGGGCCCACTACCGGGCTTGCCCGGTAGGAATGTACTTCTGCACTATCCGAAGATGCGCAAACAACGCGACAGGGCCTTCTGGCAGGGCGCTGGAGCCATCAAGAAGATCCTGTGGTTTGCTCCCCACGAGAAAGGCTTCCGGGGATCGGACGGTTTCTGGATCGCATAAATTGTGGGTGGTTTCTCCGGATGCACCTGCGGTAATGCGGATGTAGGGCGGGTCATAGCAGGCAGAAGGTGACGATGACGATCATGACGACCCCGCAGAAAACCTTCGCGATACTTCCCAGTATTCGTCCGATCAGTGCTCCTCTGGCCACTTTATTAGCCGCAGTGAAGGTGCGGGATCGCTGGTATTCGACGATGTATGCGCCCGCGAATGTTCCCACGAGAGCGCCGAGAATGGATCCGATGATCGGGAGGACGAAGGAACCGGCAATGGCACCGATGATACCACCGGTTATCGCTCCGAAGGAACTCCAGATACTGCCCTCGGCCTGACTGGCCCCCAGAAAACCAGCTGCTGCTTCGATCAGTTCCGCGATGATACCCAGCGCCAGCAGTATGGCCACAACCCACAGGGAAAGCATTTGGCCGCCGGTGGCCAGGCTGAGGATAAGTGCGGCGATTACGATCAGGAACTCCCCCGGCACCCCGAAGGGGATGATCACGATACCGGCGATCATCACCAGGTACAGCACGATGTAGCCGATGCCGGTGCCCAAAAGCTGCAGGAACTCTGTCATTCCGCATTCTCCGAGCGCCGTGGCAGTCGTTTGGTAGCCCTACTGATGAAATTGCTGACAACCTGCTGCATGGCCGCCGACATGGCTTGCGCCAGGCCCGTGAGGTCATCGCTCTTCTGCGCCTGAACTTTTGCCACGGGTGTGATAGCGAACAGGATGTCATGGTCTTGATCCGTGCAGGTCAGTTCGATTTTGAGTACGGCAGAAGTCTGACCGTTCTCATTGAACTCATAGAACTCAAGGACCTGGCCATAGACCTGGTATTCGTGTCGGCCGGGCAATGTGCCGTCGGTGACTTTACGGAAAAGGTTGGAAGCCCGGAGGCACGTCGTGAACGTTTTGTGGGCGAGTTGGGCCGGAGGAGAAGCCCAGTGACGATAACGGTCGTAGTGCAGGCGATAAGGACTTGTGCGGTAGGCGATCGCCGATTGGCCGTAGCTGTTGACCGCCGTGAACGGATGCACGGTGACGGCCGCCTCTATCCGCTCCGATTCCGGCACTGGTTTGGTGGTGGGACATGCCAGATCGTAGTATTCGGTCCGGGGCAAACCGTTGCATCCGGCTATCAGGACCGAGATGATCGCCAACATAATATAATTGCGGTATGTGCTCATGGAATGGCCCTTTACTTATTGAGGTCGCGTTTGGGAGGAGTGGGACTATTGAGGAGCAGCGAAGGTTTGGTCCGAAGTTTCCGGATCAGTTTCTGCATGTTCTGGGTGGAGTGAAGCACGTTGCGGAGCGTGGAATTGAGCGCGCCCCGGTTTTCCTGCAGAAGGACATCCAGAGAGCGGGAAGCTTCACGGAGGCTGGCGCATGCCCGGGAAAAATCTTTAATCGCTTTGGACATCTGGGTTCTGTTATTTTTCAGAAGTTTTTTGGTGTCACCGGACAGGGATTGGATGGAGCTGAAGGCGTCACCACCTTTCCCCACCGCCGAACGCACCTCATCCATTGTTGTATCCAATTCCTCGGATACCTTCCGCATGTCAGCAACGAGTTTATCGAGCCGACCGGCCACGGATATGAGGCTACCTTCGGGAGCATTCCCGGCATGCGGATTTCCGCTGAGCAGTGTCCGTACATCGCTCAAAACCTTATTGGTATTGGTGAGCAGCTCATCGATGCTGGGACCATTTCGCTCCAGCAAAGAATTCATCCGTTGAACGCTGTCCAGCAGTGTTTCGAAGGCCAGTTTCACATCGGACTGACAGGTGGGGATCCGGTGATTTGTAACCTTGCGTCCTTCGGCGCGCGGACATTGCGATTCTCGCGGGGTCAGACTGATGCCCTGGGTCGCGGAAATATAGGAGGTGTAAGTCAGCTGGGCGGAAGTGTTGGGCGTGACCAGCTCCGGTTTCTTGACAAGGTAATCGATGCGCACTTCCGGTTCTCCCGGGGTCGGGATGCTGACCTCGGTGACCTTTCCCACCTGGACCCCGTTGTATTTAACGGGAGCGCCCTCATGGAGGTTCTCCACGCCGGTGAAGAAAGAGTGATAGATCTCCCCCTTCTTCCGGGTTTCGAGGTATCCGAGGAATGACAGGAAAAGGACGAAAAGCGCAACTCCTATGACGAAGAAAATGCCGGCTTTGATCTTCTCGCTTGTTGTAATCATGCTTGTTGTTCCCTCACTTCCCGACACGGCTCGGTATCGGTAGTTCCACTGCACTGCAGGAACCGAACAACGGCGGGATTGGTGCTGTGTTTGAAGTCTTCCATTGTTCCTGTCTGCTGGATGTTCCCGCCGGATAAAAAGACGACGTTGTCGGAGATCCGCAGGGCGCTGGAAACCTCATGGGTGACGACGACGATGGTCGTACTCAGCGTGCGATTTATAAAAAGGATCAGTTCGTCGAGCTGGTGGGCCGTGACCGGATCGAGTCCTGCCGAGGGTTCGTCGAAAAACAGGATCGGCGGGTCGAGGACCAATGCTCGGGCTATGGCGGCTCGTTTTTGCATGCCGCCGCTCAATTCAGAGGGCATTTTATGAAGAGCATGTTCCATATCCACCAGTCCGAGCTTTATCCTGACGAGTTGCTGTATGGCGTCCTCGTCCATGTCCGTGTGTTCCTGCAGGGGAGTTGCCACGTTCTCTGCGATATTGAGCGATCCAAAAAGTGCGCCGTGCTGGAACGTGACGCCGACGTTGGTCAGGAATTTGCTCAACTCCTCCCGCTCGGCCTCGAGCACGTTTTTCCCCAGGACCCGGACGGTACCCTTCTGGGGTTCCACCATGCCGAGCATGCTTTTCAATAGCGTGGTTTTCCCGCATCCGCTCGGACCGAGCACGCTCGTCACTTCACCATGATGGATATCCAGGTCAATATCGTTCAGGACCACGGACCCTCCAAATGTCACCTTCAGGCCGCGGATGGTGATATCATTGGTGATGGAGTTGTTCATGTGTTGAGCATATAAAACAGGGTTGAAAAAAATCCATCGGCGACAATGATGAGCACAATGCTCCACACGACCGAGCGAGTGGTTGCATCCCCCACTTCCTCCGCATGGCCCTCCACCGAATGTCCGAACCAGCATCCAACGAACCCAATGATTATGCCAAAAACGGCACTCTTGCCGAGTCCTGTAACGATGTCCCGCAGGTGGATGGCGAGCTGGAGGCGCCGGAGAAAGGTGAGAGCATTGACGTCGAAAAACACAGTCGAGGCAATGAATGAACCGGTGATTCCCACCAGATTGGAAACCAGACTCAAGACTGGAGCAACGAGTGCGAGGGAGGTCACCTTGGGCACCACCAGATGTTTGGCGGGATTCATGCCCATCGTCCACATGGCGTCCACCTCCTCCCGGACTTCCATCGTGCCGATTTCGGCGGCTATCGCCGCACCGCTCCGGGCCGCCAGCATGATACCGACCAGGGCGGGGGCCAGTTCCCGGGTGAACCCCACCCCCACCATATCGGCGATCAACTGATTCTGACCCCAGTAGCTCAGCAGATAGGCCCCGTTGATCGAAAGAACCAGCCCGAATAGAAAGGATACCAACGACAGGATCGGGATCGCATGGGTGCCGTTACGTGAAAGTTCTTTGACCAGCTTGGTCCCATTAAATCCCTTCCCCACCAGCGGGGCAACGAAAAACCAGTAGGCCATGTCGTAGGCGAGGACGACCATGCCGGTAAACGCATCAGCAAAGCTGTACCAGACCGTTCCGATGTATTCAAAGAAACCCGTTCGTGGTGGCTCCGAGGGAGGCTCTTTCTCGAAGAATTCTCCGTAACGGTAGAGTTCCAAACCGTTCTCAACGGATTCACTGACGTCGGTGAGTTCGAAACTCCCACCCGCCTCATCGATGGACTGGGTCAACTGCAACAGCCCCACCGTGCCGCGCGCATCGAGCCCCGTAACCTCCGACAGATCAACGTTCCAGGAAAGGGATGGATCATAATCCTCCAGCAGATCGGGCACATGCTGCAAAAGGCCTTCATCCAGCTTACCCTGTATTGAGAGCTCCACGGAACCCTCAGCGCTATTAACTCGAAGTTTCACGACCGGTCACCCCTCCGTGTATATGACAGGACATGGTTACCATGAGACCGTGTTGTCCACCCCGAAAGGGCGATCCATCGTTTCCTCCAGCTTGCGAATGAACGTATCCCACTTTGGGGGATATTGCGTGAAGCCTTCCCATTTATACAGGGAGCGGTCTCGCTCCAGCATGATCATCCAGTAACCGGGTTCTCCCACGTCGCCCGTCCCGTATCTCCGCTTTTCCCACTGAGAAAGGACGTTATCTTCCAGCTCCCAGAGCAGATCGCTCACGTCGCGCCAGGGGAGGTCGAGCTGTTCGGTGCGATGATGTGTTGTTCCCGGAGGGCGGTGGGTGTACACCACGGATTCGTCATCGGTGATAACTACTTCCCACATGCCTTCACGCCGGCCGTACAGCGTTGCCGAAAAAATAACGTTGGATCGCATGGCCTTTGACATAACGAATGTGTATCCTCAACCGGACTCGTTGTTTGGAATCGAAGCAATCTGTTGAAACGAGCTCTGTACCGGGTGTTATCCCACTTGCCGGGGGCCCGGTCCACGAAGGGACACCGGAGGAGCGGGCCGTTCAGTTGCCCAGAGGGATCCGCTCCAGCGGGGTGTAAACGGCGCCGCGCGGCGTGAGATCACTTTTCATCAAGACGATCTCCGTAGCCTCGACCTCCCCGAAATTGGACTGACCGGCCTCACGTGACAGGGCTTTGACGGGCGGACAGGACTCGTTTTTTTTCAACCGGCCGAGGGTGACGTGAGGAACGAATTTCCGTTCGTCCGGCTCAACCCCGAGTTCATCGGCCAGTTTGGCATCGACATTCTGCGCCAGCTTAACTAAAATCCCCTCCGCCTCGTTTACGGGCGCATAGATCACGCGCGGGTTATCTTCATCGGGAAAAGCGGAGAGCCCCGAAACATCCATTGTGAAGGGGGCAGCTGCCTCGGCGGCCTCCTTGAGGGCATCGACGGCGTGCGGCACGTCCTCCTCATCAAGCTGACCGATGAATTTAAGGGTGAGGTGGGCACTTTCCGGGTCCACCCATTTAACCGTCTCCACGACATGCTCCATCTGCTCGACGGCCGTGGCAAGATTGCGTCTGCATTCTTCGTCCAGTTGTATGGCGACGAAAGTGCGCATTATAAATTCCTTTGTCCCTGTATTTTATGAGTTATTCGACGTCTTCTTCGCTGAGTTCAATCTGTTCGTACAGAATTCTGGCCTCTCCCAGGGCACGGCCCTCGGGGAGCAGTTCACCGGCATTGGTCCATTTCATGTCGGTCTCATCGCATCCGAGCATGGTCCCGGTTTTCTCGGCCGAGAAGGGGAGGAAAGGTTCCATCACGATGCCGAGTGTTTTCAGGGCGTTCAGCAGGACGTTGATTACGGTGCCGCATTCCGTTGGGTTTTCCTTGCGCAACACCCACGGTTCACGCTGGTCGATGTAGCGGTTGCATTCGCGGGCGGCGGCCATGAAGGTTTCCAGTGCCGATTTGAACTCGTACTGCTCGATCAACTCACCGACCTCGTCCGGTAGGGCCCCCAGGGTGTTGACCAGCTTCCGATCCTCCTCGTTGAGCGTGCCTCGTGCCGGCACCTCACCGTCGAAATATTTATGTGCGAAGGACATCGTCCGATGGACGAGGTTCCCGACATTGGCCGCCAGTTCATCGTTGTTGCGGGCGACGAAGTCGTCGAATTGAAAGGCGGTCCGCTGGTCCTCCGGGGCAATCATCGTGAGGTAATACCGCAGGGGGTCGGGATCATAGTTTTCCAGATAATCCTTGATCCAGATGGCCGTTCCCCGGCTGGTGGACATTTTCGTCTCATCTTCGCCCGGAAACTGGATGTTGAGAAAACAGTTTGCCGGCACGTCGGACGGCAGCTCAAACGATCCCTCCGCCATCAGCATGGCTGGCCACATGAGGGCGTGAAATACGACGTTATCTTCGCCAATGAAATGGACGATTTTCGTGTCGGGATCCTTCCACCATTTTTCGTAGTCCTCCGCCTCGCCTCCCATCTGTTCGCACAGTTCTGCGGTGAAGGAGACGTATCCAATCGGAGCATCAAACCAGACGTATAAGACTTTGCCCTCTGCATCGGGATCATCTTCAATCGGGACGGGGATGCCCCAGTCCAGATCCCGCGTAACGGCGCGGTCGGGCAGGCCGGACTCCAGCAGGCCCTGGCTGAAATTCCTCACCATGGGGCGCCACTCTTCGTGGGAGTCGATCCATTCACTGAGCTGCTGTTCGAATTTGGAGAGCAGGAAATACCAGTGCGTGGTTTCCCGCAGTTCCGGCGAGGTCCCCGATAACACACTTTCCGCTTCCTTCAGGAGGGTGGGATCGATGGGCTTACCACACGCTTCGCACTGATCCCCGCGTGCACCGCTGGCCCCGCAGTGATGGCAGACGCCCTCCACGTAACGGTCCGGGAGAAACATCTCCTCTTCCGGGTCATAGAGCTGCTCAATGGTCCTTTTCTCCAGGTAACCATTCTCGCGGACCCTGTTGAAAAAGTCCTGGCTGAATTCGGTGTGGGTCGGGGAGTTGGTGCCGCTGTAGATGTCGAAATCAATGCCGAGACCGTCAAAATCGGCCTTCTGGAGTGAACGATACTCCTCGTTCACCTCGCGGGGCGTCTTGTCCTCCTCCTGGGCGGTCAGAGCAACCGGTACACCGTAATCATCACTGCCACAGACGAATATCGCTTCCTCGCCAGCGCTGCGAAGATAGCGTACGTAGATGTCTGCCGGCAGGTAACATCCGGCAATGTGCCCGACGTGGAGGCGGCCATTTGAGTAGGGTAGAGCGGCGGTAACAGTATATCTTCGTTCAGACATGGGTTAGCATCCAGGTGCGTTTTGTAAGTAACATAGCTCAAAAGGTTCAATATACCAATTCATGCCCCATTTTGACAACCGTGTCTCCCGGCGACGGTGATTATTCCGAGGGTAGCTCCGATGCCGCAGCGGAAGACGTGGTGTGGGAGAGAATACAGGGGCGATGAGGCGGGCACGCAGCCGGTTGAGACATTCCGTGAAGGCACCTGCGACCATTTGCGCTCGTGCGTGACTGGCATTAGAATTGCTCGTGTGTGGATCCCAACAAAAACGGTTTTCTCAGATAAAGGGAAGACGATGAAAGAGAATCTTCTGACGACGGCCCTTCTGCTGACGGCGTGTGGACTCGTTATTTGTGCCATAAGCCTCTCGTGGCTGGAAATTCAGGAGTATAAACACGGAGTTGATCGTGCGGATGTCACGATGCCGGAAACTGGAGGAGCGCCTGAGCCCGATACCACACCATCCGGGGAGGATAAGGGGAAAGAGACCGGGAGCATGAATCTGGTGCAATTTGCTCCCCAGAACGCCTTCGCACTGATCTCCATCAACGTTGCCCAGCTCGCAACGAGCGACGCCTGGAAAACAACTCCTCAACTCAAAAATATGGCGCAATCCCAGATGCAGTCCCTCGAGTCCGATGCGGTTGACCGCGCCGTCTTCTTCGTCTCGCCGAATCCGGCCGGGCAAGACGCTGAACCGATAACGACGGGAATCATGTCGTTGAATGTATCCCCATCTAAGTTTGAAAACTTAATGGAGAAGAAATCCACGGGCACGGAAAAGGTGAAAAACCGTACGGCGTATAAGTCCGAAGGATATTACGGCGTTATTGTGGAGGATAAGGTGCTCATGGCGAAGAGCGTTGACTCGCTGTCGTCGATGATGGAGCGCTATGAATCCGGCGAGGGAGAAGCGCCGTCGAAACTGACCAGCGCACTTGAGCAGGTCTCCGGATCCTCGATCAGATTCGCGGCGGTGCCGCCGGGGGATATGCGGGAAAAGGCCCTGCAGTCGGTGCCGGAAAACTACAAATTCATGCAGGATATGAACGCGGTCACCGGGGGAGTTGATCTGAGTGGTAAGGCCATCAAACTGGACGTGGATATGGAGTTTGCCGTCGCCGCGTCGGCGGAATCCGCAGCCAATGTGGCGAATGAACAACTGGATGGGCTCAAAGATCAGGTCTCGTCGATGATGGAGAAAATGGACGAGGCGGGAGAAAAGCAAAAGGAGATGGCGGAGGCTGTCAACCGCATTACGGATTCGTTTAAAATCGCGGCCGATGGGAAGAGCCTCAAGGTCAATGCCAATATCCAGCTCGAGGATGTGAGCAAAGCCATGGGGTTTGCGATGCAGCAGATAATGGGGGGGATGATGGCCGGGGGCGGTGGGAAACCGGAGACCAGAACCTCAAAAAGACGTTCGGGCCGCCGGAGCGCCGAGGAACCGAAGGAGGAGGCGACCAAAGAAAAAAGCACCGACACGACAGACGAGGAACCTCTGCCCGCACTGAGCAAGAAACAGGCCTTGTCCATCATCAAAAAGGATGCCGGCATCGAGGTTCTTGAGGTTATGAAGGAAAACGTTGCGGCCAAAAAGTTGGATCGCTTTTATCCGACCCTGCAGATCGTCTATGTTTGGGCACGCGGACAAACCGGTGGACGTTCAATGGCGCAGATTCTTCTGGATAAAAAATCCCAAAAGGTTGTGTTTGAACGGAGCGGCTCGGTGCTTCCTGCGCCGGCGTTGAAGGCCCGGTTCCTCAAACGAAAAGTAGAGGTGCAAAACTCCCAGGACATCAAGGATCTGTTCGGTGCGTACCTCACCATCACCGCTCCACAGGACGGCGTGCAGAAGGTGCAACAGACGAGCGATACGGAGTATACGGTGCTGGTGGGGAAGGGCGATGGACCGGCGAAGAAGAAGATCACCGTGAAGGTGAGCGATCAGGGCATGGTCAAAGATTGGAAATATGCGGAAGAATAACCGCCCGTGCTCATTGGGGGGAGAGGAGAGATAGCGCCTGTGGTCTTTGGACGTTTTTGCGCTATTCATTCAGCACTACGGTTTCACCGCTGCGAATGGATTCTTTTACCGCCAGGCTGATTTCCACGGCCTTGCGACCTTCCCGTCCGTCGATCAGAGGGGGCTTGGAGTCTTCCAGGCAGTGGGTGAAATGTTCCAGTTCATACGCGAAGAGGTCGTGTTCCGGGCGGTCCACCGTATGGGTGTTGTCGGGATTTGATCGTTTTACGTAATGCAGGTGTTCCGGGTTGTCGAAGGTGCCGCGCAATTCCACCAGCGCATGTTCATGCGCGAAGCAGCTGCTCTCGTGGGCAAAGCCCCATTCGCATGCCTGACCGCAGGCCACGGAGGCCATGGCGCCGCTCTGGAATTTGAGGCTAACGGCCGCGGTGTCCAGCTGGGGCTCACGGGCGGGATTGAATACATTGCCCCCTTCGGCGGTAACCCGATGCACCTCGCCAACAAGATAACGAAGCATATCGAAGACGTGTACGCTGTTCTCCAGCAGCGGCCCGCCACCATCTTCCTCCTCCCACACCCAATCCATATCGACGCGTCCACAGGCGTAGCGCAGGTTGGCCCATCGGATGGCTCCGAATTCCCCTTCGGATTGCTGTTTGACGAACTGAAAAGTGGGAGAAAAACGCTTTTTGTGCCCCACCATCAATTGGACATCGTTCTCCTCACAGGCGTTGATCATCTTATCGCATGCCGCCAGGTCGGGAGCCATCGGTTTCTCGCAAAAAATATGGACGCCGCGTTCAGCCGCTTCGGCCGTGAAACACGGATGGGCTGAGGGCGGAACACACAGGCAGACAAAGTCCAGATTGTGGTTTCTCAACAGGTCCTGTCCCTCACAGTAACCCTCGGCGTTGAGCTGCGTCGAGAGATGGGAAACGATGTGCTCTTTTTTGTCCGCTACTGCGACCAGGTCCACATTGTCCATGTTCGATAACACCATAGCATGATGTTTACCGATACCCAGTCCGATAACTGCGGCTTTCAATTTCTCCACTGCGGATCTCCTCATGATAACAGCGCGTTTATAGTACGATTGGAACGGGATGATCTGTCGGTGCCGCGGACAGAATCCCACCGAGACTGTTAGATGATATATGCGGGATACGACTGAATGTCAAGTTCTGAAGGATTGCAAACTGTAGAGTGACTGTTTAGAATCAGCACCGACCGGGGAGCCTGGACAGCGCCGCAGGGCGGGATCGAGCCACTCCTCATCGACGGTGAAACGAATTGGAATGGGCCGATTGGGCTGGCAACTGTTTTGAATCCCGTTATCGGATACCACGCCGGGGGAAAATTGCCCGGAAAGCCGCTGAAACGGGACGCTCCATCCGGGAAATTGTGCTGGAAAGAGCACCTGTTTCGGAGCAGAAGCTCGACGATCTGCTGGAGGATGTCGTTGGGAAGGGGAGATGACGGTTCAGCCCATCAGCAGCTTGAGGCCGGCGATCAGTGCCACCGCATAAATAATCACAGTGAAACCCCGATCATTCAGCTTGCGATTGAGGAAAACGCCGATAAGCGTGCCGAGAATAACCGCGGGCACAAGAACCAGGCTGGTCGCCAGTCGGGGGGCGGTGAACAATCCCTGGGCCGTAAAGGGCACGAGTTTGATGAGATTGCCGAAGAAGAAGTAGGTCACGGTCGTACCGACGAAAACCTCTTTCTCCATTTTTTGTGGAAGCAGGAAAAGTGCGACGATCGGGCCAGCTGAATGGGCGAGGGTGGAGGTCAGTCCCGCCGCGCTTCCCAGCCCCACCCCGTGCCACGGGGCCGGTCGGAACGGTTGTGTTGAGTCAGCCGATTGAGCCGAGCGGAAGTAACGCCACAGCTGGATGCCAATAAAGAGTAGGCAGATCCCACCGACCATTTTCTGCAGCATCATCTCGCCCGTCAGAACCGTGCCGGGCAGACGGAGCGTATCCAGGTTGTCGAGCCAGCGCAGGATGAACCAGCCAATGCCGACACCCAGGACGCAGCCTGGCATCAGCATGAAAAGGTTGCGCCAGTTTTTCTGTCCCTGGTAATGGATGAGGGAAAATACGTCGCCGGCGATGAGGACCGGCAGGAGGAGGGGCAGCATTTCCTGAGCGCTCCCCAGACCAATGGTCATCAGAGGCACCGCCAGTATCCCGGCCCCCGCCCCAAAACCCGCTTTGCTGAGTCCCACCAGCAGCGCGGATATACCGATGGCCGCCCAGGCGAAAGTGCTCAGTTGCAGCAGTTCCACTATCGGGTGATCTCCTCGGCTTTTGCTTCGGTCGGCGCCTCCTCAACCTCCGGGAGATCCCGTTCGGGAGTCGCATGTTGCGACTGAGCGATTTCGGTGAGAAGGCGTACAACGACAATCATGCCAATAGAAAGACCGCCCAGGTAGAAAAATCGGAGAACGGGCGAGTGCCCCAGAATGCTGGCGATCACCATGACGGCACCGCAGTAACCGAGCCCTTCGAGAGTCACAAATTGATGGTCGTCTTTTTGCTCCATGAGTACCCTCCTGGAATATGGTGTTGCGAATCATTAATAGAATAACAAATATTGCGGTCCGGATGGAAGGAAGATCCGGGTTGGCTACTTAGCCCGATGCTGCGGGCGTCTGCGTTGTTTCGAAACGTGTCCGACAATAAGGGCACCGATGTTATGCGCTTTGAAAGGGATTAGCGTCCTCCGCCGCTTTTGAGCTATTTTTCTCGTTTCATGGCCTCCGCGCGGTCGGCGCATTTTTCGGAATAGAGGATATCCCAGGGTCCGGGCAGGCGTTGGGTATGGAGAGTCAGGTCGCATTCGGGATCGTTGTGCAGCTGGAGGCGCCGTTCCAGGTCAGCGGTTTGCCCCACGTAGGTGTCGCCGTTTTCGTTGACGAGAACATACACGTAAAAAGCCATAGCATATCCCGGGTACATAAAAATGGCTCCTCGGGTAGGACTCGAACCTACAGTTCGCCGTACGGCGAATTAACAGCCACCCGCTCTACCATTGA
>CAZXYF010000003.1:38737-42355 GCA_964644705.1 uncultured candidatus Brocadiaceae bacterium
CCGTACGGCGAATTAACAGCCACCCGCTCTACCATTGAGCTACCGAGGAACCAACTATCAATATCGTTTTCAAAAAAAGCTTCCGGCTCCTCGGGTAGGCCTCGAACCTACAGTTCGCCGTACGGCGAATTAACAGCCACCCGCTCTACCATTGAGCTACCGAGGAACCAACAATTTTAATTGTAGCACGGATGTCATTTTCTTCAAGTGAATCAGCGGTGTCCGTGTCCGATCGGAGTGGAGAACACCGATTCCGCAGCTATTACGTGTTTGTTCACTTCTGGCTGGTTGGACTGTCCATCTCGCTGGCGGCTCCTTCGCCGGTGATTTTCCGCAACACATCCTGGGAGTCCACCGCATCCGCGGGTGTTTCGTGAGTGCCGGGAGGTGGGCCGAGGATGCCTTTGGCCTTCTGGAGGTCGATACGCGCCTGGATATGCCGGTGGAGCGCCTGAAAATACAGGCCGCGGGCTTCCGTCAGGGCGGCGCGGGCATCGAGCACCTCGACCTCGGTGTTGACGCCTTCCTTGTAGCCGGCCTGGACCAGGTCAAGGGCTCGGTCGGCGCGTTTGAGATTGAGCTGCTGTGACTCGACCAGTTGACGGGCGTTCTGCAGCTCCAGAATCGCATCGCGAACCTCCTGTATGGCCAGTTCTTCTGTATCGTCCAGCAGGATCCTGTTCTGTCGGAGTGTGGCCCGGTCCTGGATGATGCTTCCTTCGCGGGCGAGCCCGTCGAAAATGGGCCAGGTAAGCTGAATCCCGCCCTGGTACTGGCTGTCCCAGTTGATGTCGGTGGCGTCGTGTGGATTGGGTTTGGCCCATTCCTTCCAGAAATAGGCGCTGATATTGGGCCAGTACCGGCTGTAGGTGTCGCGGAGTTTCTCCGTCTGCAGCGCCACGTTGAGTTCGGCCCGGTAGATGTCCGGTCGCCGGTCAAAGGCCTGCCGAACGGAGCGTGCAAAATCGGGTTGGATCGGCTGATAATTCATTTTGGTGACCAGCTCAACGTTGCTGCGCTGGGAAACCCCCATGATCCGAAACAGGCGTGTGGTGGCCTGGTCGCGTTGGTTGCGCTGTTCGATGAGGTCGGCCCGCACATTGGATACATCCACGCGTGCGCGGAGAACGTCGAACTCCGTGGCCGTGCCATGTTCCTGCCGCGCCCGGACGTCTTTCAGGTGTTTCCGGGCGGCCTGGAGAGCGGCCTTTTGCACGTTGATGAGGTGGCCGGCCAACCGGGCCTTGAAGTAAGCTTTCGTGACCTGGTAGAGCGCCCGCTCCGCCTCCTGACGGATCTTCTCATCGCTGAGGTAGGAAAACAGGCGAGCGGCCCGCTGGGCGATGATCATCGATCCGCCCTTGAAGAGGGGTTGGCTGATCTCCACCCGGTATGAATAGTTGTCCTTGGCGCCGACGGGGAAGCTGCCACCCGGCAGATCAATGGTCTGGATTTTGTCCAGTCGCGTGTAGTTGCCGGTGGCATCAACTTTCGGCATGGCCTCCGCGTAAGCGGACATCACCCGGCCTTCTGCTTTTCTTTTCTCCTGGAGCATGGCCTGAATCTGCGTGTTGCAGGAGAGTGTGAGACGGATGGTCTCTTCCAGATTCAGCTCGCCGCTCAGTGACGGTTTGTCGCGATCGTTGTCCCGGGCATCGTTCTCCCAACGTCGAAATGAATCCAGCCGGCGGTCATGCACCCGTCCAAAATACTCGGG
The DNA here is from genome assembly GCA_964644705.1 of uncultured candidatus Brocadiaceae bacterium. Lineage (GTDB taxonomy): Bacteria > Planctomycetota > Brocadiia > SM23-32 > SM23-32 > CAZXYF01. The sequence continues at coordinate 40,455 of CAZXYF010000003.1, forward strand.
GCGAGAGGGCAGGCAGCCACACGCCCAGGCAAGGGCCACCAAACAGGTGACCGCCAGAATCAATCCGCGATTGGTTTCCGTCTGGAAGTTCATACGTTGCTCCTGTATTAGGCTACGCCCCCGAACAGCATCGCCTCGATGCTCACGCACGGTTGGCCGACCGAAATGTTGGGGGCTTTATTGAGGTTTGATGCTCCGATTATTGCAAGCGGCCCCGGCGCCGGAGTCGCCCGCACCATGGTTCGGTACCGGGGAGGGGTCGCGAAGGTGCAGGTGGAGGCATATGCGGTGTTGAGGGCCCGTCCGCCGAACCATGCACTGAGCAAAGTTCTCCGGTGCGGTTGAGCGAATAGGGGTGAGTTCGAATGTAGCAGTGTGGTTGTGATCAGGAAAACGTGCTGTTGATGCAACGCATAGGCATTCTACGACTGGATACCGGGACTGTCAATATTGAGCAAAGTCAGGCACAGGGGTGAAAAGAGGGTGGGGCGGAGTTAGGTTTAAGGGTAAAAAAAAGAACTCACGGGAGTAAACCCCGAAAGGTGGTTGCCAGATGAGCTGGTTGGGGTATAAAGAAGAACGTCGGAGGGATGGAAAGGAAAACGGTTGGAAGAAGCATAGTGAAAAAATCTTCTTCCAACAGCTTCTGAGAGATCAGAAAACTTTTTCATCCCTTCGACTTTTTATGTACCGGGGGCCAGCGCCCGGCGGCGTGAAAAATCGTAATGCCGCTCCAGGCGCATAAATCCTGGTCGCAATCGGTTGTTGTCGTTCCCGTCGTTGTCGTGTCTGTTGTTTCGTTTCTTCGATGATCCGTCGTTATCCCCCATCCTGCATGCGGTATAAGGGGTTTGATCAGCCGCCCGCAATGAGGTCCCTGAACATTGCCCACTGTGGTTTGCCCAACTCCGCAGAGATCCCGACTTCCTGGAGCGCATTCAGAAATCGGCGGCGCGGCGTCCCCGTCGGGAGCCGGTTCGGATGTTCACGGTAATCCTCCGGGAATTCCTGTTGCATCCAGGATGTTATCAACTGCCCATACCGGGTCAGGCCAATCGACCCGAGTTCAGGATGTCCGGCCAGCAGGATGCATCGGCCATCTCCGTATTCTCGGCCGACCGCAGCCGGTCTTTGCGCGAAGTCCTGCGGCGTGAGTGAGTTGGTGGATGAGCGCCTTTGTGTATTCTGCTCGGACGTGAATGCTGACTGTACACCATCGGCGTTCCGCGGGAACACGGGGCCGTTCTGATACCACAACGGAAATCGCGTGCCCGATCCGTGAGGGTAATCCACCGTCAGGAATCCCTGGAAAATGTTGCCTGCCTGCGGGTGCTCGAGCTCCTGTTTGACCAGACCAAGTCCTCCTGGTTCATCAGACAGAGCCAGGTAGGCGCCGGCACAGATCCCGATGTAAGTACGTCCTTCGCGGATCAGATTCCTGATCCGTTTCCTGCCTGCGGTACCGCCGAAGGCGGTTGGCGCACCTGAAATACGTCCCGCGCCGAATACAAGTGCTGAGTACCGTTCCCCGAAACCGTTTTCCCGGAGGTCGTCATCGCCGAACGTTGCATGGGGAATCTCCATGCATGTCAGTGCAACTTCGACATAAAAAGAACCGCAGAATTCGCTATCATAGACGCCGACTCTGGTTGGCATCCCAGTTGACCTTTCGCATTGGGGGGCATGTCCGTTCCCGCTTTTCGTAGAGATTTTGTGGCTCGATCCCCTTTAATCGGCCCGTCATTCTTTCGTCTGCTGCTGGAGCAGGTTCTTTGTGTCGGTCAGGCCAGTTTCAGTGTGTTGAAACCGGACAAAATGTGATTCCTACAATTTATCGACTTGGACTGACAGAAGCTGAACTCGATTAATTCTGCCATTTACTGCGCTGAACGCACACAAAT
>CAZXYF010000004.1:0-11285 GCA_964644705.1 uncultured candidatus Brocadiaceae bacterium
CGCCGCCTTCCCTCATCCGAGTGGGTGTTCTTACCATCCGCGGGGACACTCCTCACCCAAAGTTCCACCCGGATAATATTAATGCCCATCCGCGTGGCAACGTTATCATCTACTTGCCAATGCAGAATCGGCTGAACACCCGATCCAGCACATCCTGGTTTTCCACCGTTCCCGTAACATCGCCCAGTGCATCGGTGGCCTCCCGCAGGTCCAGGGCTGCAAACTCGTAGCCCATCCCGTTCTCAACGGCCTCTTCAGCATTTTTGATGTATGACAACGATCTTCGCACCGCTTCCCGCTGACGGGCGTTGTACAACGAGTCAGCTGCCGACGCATCCAACCTTCCCTCCAGGACCGTCCGCCCCAGAGCCTGTCGGAGATCCTCCATACCCTCTCCGGTAAGTGCCGACACATGAACCGTCTCGGCCGCAACATTTTCCATCCGACTCTCATCCAGAACCTGCGGCAAGTCACATTTGTTGATCACACACAGAACGCGTTCGGGATCCAGCTTTCGGGGAAGATCCAGCTCTTCCGGATGCAGCTCCCGTGCTCCATCCACAACCAGCATCACCAGCTGCGCATCACGAGCAAGGCGTCGGGCCCGCTGGTCAGCGGACGCTTCAATTTCACCGACGTCCCCTTCCACCCTCTCTTCGGCCTCCCACAACCCCGCCGTATCCGTAATCGCAAAACAAACCCCCTCAAGCGTCACTTCACCGCGAACGGCATCGCGGGTGGTGCCCGCGGTCTCATGAACTATCGCCAGATTTTCTCCGGCCAGACGGTTCAACAAACTCGATTTCCCGGCGTTGGGCGGACCGCACAATACGACATGCACGCGCCCGTCACTGGCCATCTCCCCTTTGCCGCGCTCAACCTCCGACTCCAATCGTTCCCGGATTTGCCGGGTCTGCTCCAGAAACTCCTCCACATTCACCAGATCAATGCCCTGTTGAGAGAAATCCAGCGATGCTTCTGCCTGAGCCCGTAAATTCGCGAGTTGATCCTGGATCTCCCTGCATTCGGTTGAAACACGCCCTTCAAGCTTTGCGTGCGCCGCCAGTAACTCCGTCTCGTTGCGGGCGCTGATGACCTCCAGCACGGCTTCAGCCTGAGATAGGTCGATCCGTCCATTTAGGAACGCCCTCTCGGTGAACTCACCCGGCCGGGCCAATCGAACATCCTGCCCCCCCATGCTCAGTAATTGATCCAGTGCTAAATCCAGCACAGCGGGAGATCCAGGTAAATGAATTTCGACCACATCCTCGCACGTGTAAGATCGAGGCGCCCGCATCACATACAGCCGAACGGGGAGTTTCAATCCATCTTCCAGCACCACCTGGCCCGTCCTCGTCCGATAGGTCCGCTTCCATGGGCCCTCCTCCTGGTCCGGTTCAAAACACCCGTCCACCGTTCCAACCGCCTCCGGTCCGCTCAACCGGATCACGGCCCGAAGGGCATAGCCCGACGGCGTCGATATGGCCATGATCGTGTCAGAATCACTCATAGGCATTACGGATATCTTCCGAAAAATTGAACCCGTAAACGGACCCCCGAACCAGTTCGTGGGCACAAAGGCGGCTGATAATCTGGGCCATGGTCCCACACGAAGTCCGGCGTATCGTCACATCGAGCAACGAGGCGCCACCGAACTCAGACGTCCTGCAGCCGGATATCGTCGCATTCCAGTAAAAACTGCTCGGCCTCCGTGCACCACAGTCCACCGTTACGCCCGCAGATGGCATCCAATTCCTGGTAAACGCTTTTCAGGGGCTCATCCGCTTCATCAGCGGCGTCCGCGAAATTGTCGATTGCAGTCATTGGCATACTGACATGGGTGTATGCCAGTTTCTTGCCACCCGGGATGTCCGGCAGTTCCAGGATCGTGTCGGCCACGCTGTCCATCCCCCCCACATGCGTGATCATACTGGCGGGATTCACCCGTTCCTTACCCATGAGATCCAATGAAATGCGCATGTCCTCGGTGTTGCCACCGCTGGTCCCCACGATGTGATGGCGTTCGTAGTGGACATCATAGAAATTCATTGAGGCTTTGAAATCTTTGTCCTGCGGACCCGCAAAGAAATTCAGGCAACCATCGCGCGCCAGAAGTGAATCCCCCTGCTCCACCACCGCGGGATGGGGGAAGAAGACGAAAACATCATCCATCATCTCACCACCGGTAAACTCGCGCACGTAATCTTCAAGCTGCTCCTGTCCCCCTTCCAGCTCCGCGGGATTACAATACTCCAGATCAATGCCCAGTTTCGCCGCTTCCTCCTCCGGGAAAAGCTGCCTGGCCCGATCAAGACGATCCGGGTCGATGTCCGTCACCAGCAACCGCCCTGGCGTCTTCTCTCCGTGAATTGCCAGATCGATCGCTCCCTGTCCCATCGGGCCCGCTGCGGCAAGCAGGGCACAATTCCCGTCGTTTCTTATTCCGAATTCGTGTTCATATCTCCCCGGTGCGGGGTGGTGATACTGAGCGCGGAATGCCCCCACGATACATGACATTGGCTCGGCCAGCGACGCCTTGAAATACGCATCCCCATCGTAAGGCAACAGACAATCCATCGTCATCACTTCCTGGGGGATAACCACTTTCTGGGCGTTACCTCCCAGCCAGGGAAACGAATACCCGGGAGCATCCAGGGATCCCTTGTAATTCAGGGCGGGCTGAATGCCAAACTTCTGTCCTTCCTCGAATTGACCCTCCCACTTTTCCCCCACCGCAAGGAGGCGACCCGAAAATTCGTGTCCGATAATTATCGGATGGTCATCAACCTCGTCCGGTACGCGTTTGTGCGCGGCGCCCTGTTCGGCAGCTTTGTGCGAGGACATACATATGCTGTTGGAGATAACTTCCGCCAGAATTTCATCCTCCTCCGGATCCGGCAGATCGAATGTCTCCAGCCGCAAATCATCCGTCCCGTACAACCTGAGCGCTACCGTTTCAGTGGACATTGTTCTGGTATATCCTTTCGCAAAGTGAATTCCGCATCGTAATTGATTTGAGATAAGAGGTCGGCAGAAATCCCCCGGGCTTCTCAGAACTAACCCGGACATTAAGGCTTGAGGATTGTGAAATGTTCGGTCTAAGGTAATCGACCCGCTATCTGCCGGTAGGAGGTATTATAGTGCCTTTTCGGGATGAGCGAAAAGGCGGGAGACAGAAAGCGTCGTCGCGTCGCATCCTTCCGCCCACCACCCGCACGGGAACTCACGTCGCCAGGGGCCAGAACCAGTTCACGGTCAATGGCACAACTACAGCCAGAATGAGTTGTAAGGGAGCCCCCACCCGGAAGAAGTCACTGAACCGGTAACCGCCGGGACCGTACACCATCAGGTTGGTATGATTCCCAACAGGCGTAAGGAAAGCCGTGCTACCGGCCATCATGACCGTCAGGAGGAAGGGGAACGGCGACAATCCCAGGCCGCCGGCCGCCTGCACAGCAACCGGGATCATCAGTACGATGCTGGCATTTTTGTGGATGAGATTCGTCAGTAGAGCGGTCACCAAATAAAACAGTGCAAGGACCCCAAGCGGTGGCAAATATCGGGCCAGCCGTAGCGTCATATTCGCCACGTATTGCGCCCCGCCCGAACGTTCCATCGCCATTCCCAGCGGTATCAGGCCCGCCAGCAGAAAGATGACTTCCCAGTCCACCGCCTGCGGGACTTGCTTGGGATTAATGCACCCCGTAAAACACATCAACAATCCACCGCCCAGTGCGGCAATAGCTATGGAAGCTATATTGAACGCAGCCAGGAGGATCACGCCGGCAAGAATCCCCAAAACAAGTGGGGTTTTTCCTTGCCGGTACTCATCAGGATCGATGGCCTCAGCGACCACGAAGTTGTCGTTGGCCTTCAATCGCTGCATCGTTGTTTCCGTGGTCAGCAACAGCAAAACATCTCCGGCCTTCATAACGGCCTCCCCAAGATCCGCGTGGGACAGCTCTTCCCCCCGCCGGATGGCCAGCACCGAAGCGTCATAACGCTCCTGAAAGTTGACATCATCCAATGTTTCCCCCTCGATGAAGGATCCACGCGGCACCACAACCTCAACCACCGCCTGTCCTTTCTCCGGTTCCTCCAGCTGCTCCTCGGAAACGCGTTGACGGGAGAACAGACTGATACCCTCCACGTCCAACAGTTTCAACAGATCCTCACGGGCCGCTTGCACGATCAAGTGGTCTTTGTCATGGAGCTTTTTCGCCTCAAAAGGCTCCATGATCTTCTGTCCTTCGCGCACAATTCGAACCAGTTCGATCTGGAACTCCAGATCGCCAAAAACCTCCTCGGGCGTGGATCCCACGTGCCTGGACCCTTTGTCCAGAACCACTTCGGTCAGAAATTCCTCCATCCCATATTCCTCGGCCAGGTCCATGTCCGTCTCAATACGTTCGGGTATGAGAGAATCAGCGGCAAATATCAGATAGATGATACCCACCATCAATATCACCACCCCGACCGCGGTAAACTCAAAGAATGAAAACGGATGACCGAGAAGTCGATCGGATATATCGCTGGCCAGCAGGTTGGTGCTGCTCCCGATGAGAGTCAGTGTCCCCCCCATCATTGAAGCAAAGGACAGCGGTATCATCAGTTTGGACGGGGAAGTTTTGACCCGACGCGCCAGGTTGGAGACCATCGGAATGAGAATGGCGACCACGGGAGTGTTATTTATGAATCCGGCGGTAGGACCGGCAAAACAGGATATAATCCCCACCTGTTTACGGACGCTCGAACTGGCGATATCCGCCAGTTTGTCTCCCAGAATCTGGATTAATCCGGTCCGTCGGACACCGGCCGTCAATATAAACATAGCCAGAATAGCAACGGTCGCTTTGTTGGAAAAACCCGAGATAGCATCGGAGGCCCCGAGCTTGGTCCACGGTTGCAGAGCCGCCAGAAGAACTGGAATCCCGAGTGCCGTCACATACAGTGGAACCGGTTCCCACGCGAAAAGGATGATCACTCCAACGATAACTATCAGAGTGACCATGGCCGATTCGGTCAGTCCGGTGGCTTTTTCCGTCTTCGGACTCTCCGAAGAGTCCACCTGCGCTCCGGCCGTATTCTGCACCTTGTCAGCACTTACTTTCTGATCACTCGCTGAAGCACCAGGTGCACCACGTATCGCGGCAGCGGGCACAATGATCATCGCCAGAAACAACAGGATCAACCATTTATTCTTCATATATATCACTCCCTCCTTTTCATCCTGCGTAAGGAGAGTGTCTTTTGGCGGGGTTCTGGAGCCATCACAACAATCCTGTGGTTCGTTCCCCAATAAAGCTCCCAGAGGTCGAGCGGGCTCTGCGTGATTTCAAAGATGGCTCCAGCACCCTGCCAAAAGACACTTCCCCTGCGTGCGAACAATGCACCGTTTCACCGAAGACATTTCGTTCTGCTGGCGCACCAACCCCATCGAGAGTATAGGAGGATTAGTGCCCCCCGGCATAACTGCAAGCCAGCACCGATCTACCGCTCCAATTCGAAAACAGCGTGGTTCCAGATGTTGTGCCCCCAGGCCTGAAGTGGGCGGAAAGCATAGGTTTTGAACTTTCCCTGCGTTTTGTCCAATCGCACCAACATGCCCTTAATTTCGTCTCCCGGTCGGGGGGGATACCGAGTAAATCCCGGCAGATCACTGAACGGAACGGCAACTTCCACAGTATAGCCCTCGTCCTTATCGTCGGAATTATTGAGGGTCCCCTGGATCTTCTGGGCCGTTTTCAAATCACGCATGTCTTTTGTCGGATCGCCGGTTGGTCCCCATTTGTTTGGTTTCTTGGTGTTGACTGCATCAAATATGCTTCCGTTCGGCGCAATCACCAGTTCCCAGTACACCCTGTAACGCATGTCCGGAAGCAGAAACATCTCCACGCAATCGTCGAAATATACGTGTCCATCCCTCTTACGGTCCTTTGCAACAACGTCTGTATCCTCACAATCAAAGCCGAAATACAGATATTCCTTGTCCCACAACACCTTGATCGTGGTTTCCGGACCTCCCTGTTCGGTGGAATTGAACGGATAAATTTCGGTGAAAGTCAACGCATCATCCCACCCCTCGTCATCAAGGGACCCGTCAATTTCGGGCGGTTGCGTCGTGAAAGGAACCACATATTTTCCGGGGGCAGGCCAGGTGGCTCCCGCCTCTATTGAGTCCACAAAATCGTTCACGTTCCGCACGGCCTTCTTTTTATTGGGCCACGACGGTTTTCGGCGTTTACCCTTAAAATACTTCAACCATCGCTGCATATGTTTGCTGCGTAACATGTTGGCGTATTCGCGCCCCGGCGTCTTGCCCGCCTGAGCCATGGCCTTCTCCGCGCGTTCGGCCAATTTTTTTAGTTTCGGATCAATCTTCGGTTTTTTGCTCTTTTTGTTCTTCTCTGGTTTCGGAGTAGCACATCCCACCATTCCGAGAAGTATGGATGACACCAGAACACTCACAATGACCAGCCGCCATGCGGATCGAACAGACCGATCCCGGGTAGAAGCAACTTGCATAATCTGCGACTCCCTCTAAATTTAAGTAGGTTACATATGGATAGGGCACGTCCCCATTGAATACAAAATAGCACCCCGTCACATTTCATGCAAGCCTGCTGTCAACAAGCCAGGCGAAATCAAATAAACGACAAATCGACCAGAATCATGCCTATGCAAGCACGAAACCGCAGCCTTTCAATGTTCACTGCCGTTCTCGTCCTGTTCACGATGGAGATGGTCATTCCCGCTTCCCCCATCCGCCCCGCTGCAGGAAACGAAACCAGAGAGGATGTTTCCCGGCTCAGTCGCCAGGAGGCCCGGGCGAAAGCAGAGAAACTGCGCGCCGAGATCCGATACCACGATCACCGATACTACGTGCTCAATGATCCGGAGATAAGCGATGCTGAGTATGATGCTCTCAAAAGGCGATTAGAAGCCATAGAAAAGGCTTTCCCGTCGCTGAAAACACCAACCTCTCCCACACAAACCGTCGGAGCAGCACCCGGATCGAATTTGCCGAAAGTCCAGCACTCCCCTCCAATGCTGAGCCTGGACTCGGCAATCCAGGCCGCTCGGGTCCGCCGTTTCGACACCCGATGCCGTAAAACCGCAGGTGACGATAAAGAACTCGAATACGTCGTGGAGCTTAAATACGATGGCCTGGCCGTGGAAGTGATCTATAACAACGGCCGTCTCACAACCGTCTCCACCCGTGGCGACGGCACCGTCGGGAGTAATGTCACCGCGCAGGCGCGAACGATTCAATTCCTGCCCACACAACTGAAATCTCCCGGCAGCGACACGCCCCCACCCATCGTTGCCTTGCGGGCTGAGGTCTATATGCCCCGAGACGCATTCGACAGTCTCAACAAAAAGCGGAAATCGAACCACCAGGATCCCTTCGCCACCCCACGCAATGCCGCCGCCGGTTCCCTCCTGCAGGACGATCCAGAAGTGACGGCCGCCCGCAAACTGGGCATCTATTTCTACGGCATCGCTGATCCCGGGGCGGTGAAGGCTACAACCCAGTGGGAACTGCTTGATCAATTCAGCGACTGGGGTTTGCCCGTCCACCCGCGTCGGGAAAAATGTTCGAACATACAGGAAGCCATCCACTTCCACCGTAAAATCGCCAAAACACGTGAAGAGCTGAATCTGGATATTGACGGCGTGGTTATCAAAGTCAACCGCCTGGACTATCAACAACAACTCGGTGCCAGCCGAACCAGTCCCAACTGGGCGCTGGCTTTCAAATTTCCCCCCACCCACGTCGCCACACGCCTGCACAACATCCTTTTCCAGGTCGGCCGAACCGGCATTCTGACCCCGGTCGCACAACTGGACCCGGTTACTGTTGATGGCGTAAATGTTACTCGGGCCAACCTGCACAACATGTCGTTCATACGGGACAAAGACCTCCGCATAGGCGACACCGTAATCCTCCGCCGGGCAGGCGAGGTCATCCCCGAAATCGTGCGCGCGGTCACGTCCACGCGCGACGGCAACCGGGAAAAATACGTTCCGCCGACGAAATGTCCTTCCTGCGGGACAAAACTCGTGCGGCAGAAAACTGGCCGATTGATGTGTCCCTCGCCCCGCTGCCCGGCTCAACTGACCGGACGCCTCACCCATTTTGTTTCCCACGACGCCCTCGACGTCGATGGTTTCGGGAAGAAGACGGCCCAACGCCTGGTGGAAAACGGCATGGTGAAGACGGTCGCGGACATATACGACCTGACCGCGGATGATCTCCAACCCCTCCCGGGCTTCGCCCGAACCTCGGCGAACAAACTCGTGGGCGCAATCGACGCCTCACGCGATGCACCACTCAATAGAATCATTCACGGTCTCGGCATTCCGGGAATCGGCCCGGCACGAGCCGCGGAACTGGCCCAACACACCGGTTCACTCAAAACGCTGCTCAACACTGAACACAAAACTATCCAGAGGATCCAGGGTATCGGCGACAAAACGGCCCGGGACGTATCAACATTCCTGAACGACTCCGAAAACAAAAAACTCATCCATCGACTCATCCACTACGGATTGGGAAAGCCACAGGAGAAGTAGTCAAATCCCTGGTTATGTGGCTGGAACGCGAACAACGGTATTGCGTTTACGAGGCGGCGCGGTGGAACGGTAGCTGCAGTTGCCCCACTTCGAACGGCGGCGCGCCCGACCTTTTCACTTCCGCCCCCATTTCTTTCAGCAACCCTTCAATCCGCTCATATCCTCGGTCCACATGGTGCATTCCGTCGATTGTGGTGGTGCCTTCCGCTGCCAGCGCGGCCACGACCAAACTTGCTCCCCCGCGCAGATCGCGTGCTGTTACCGGGGCACCGGTTAGTTCACACGGGCCACGAACAACGGCCTGGGGCCCCTGTCGCACGATGTCAGCGCCCAGCCTGTGCAGTTCTCCCACATGGGTAAACCGTTCCGGATGCACCGAATCAGTCACTACACTCGTGCCGTTCGCGGTGGTCAGCACCGCCATCAACTGAGGTTGCATGTCAGTGGGGATCCCGGGATAGGGCAGCGCTGTGAAATCCGCGGCCCGGAGTGCGCCGGTACGCCGCACCCGCAATCCCGCCTCGGAATCCTCAAACTCCACCCCCATTTTTCGCATAACGTCGATCAGAGCAGACAGATGGTCCGAACGCGCTCCTCGCATCAGCACCTCGCCACCGGTGATGGCCACGGCGCAGGCAAATGTCCCGGCCTCGATGCGATCCGGGATCACACGATGAGGCGTGCCTTCGAGTCTTTTCACCCCCTCAATGGTCACCGTATTGGTCCCCGCTCCATCGATGTGAGCGCCGCACGATTTCAGGTAGTCAGCCAGCCCCTGTATTTCCGGTTCACTGGCCGCATGCTCGATAACGGTGCGCCCTTCGGCCAGGGTGGCGGCCATCAACACGTTGGCGGTCCCAAGAACAGTGGATCCGTGGGGTCCCCCCATGTAAATACGCGTCCCCTCCAGCCCCGAAGCGCTTGCATGGATGTAGCCATTCTTCTGCTCAATCTCAGCTCCCAGGGCCCGCAATCCCCGCAGATGGAGGTCAATCGGCCTCTCCCCGATCACACAGCCACCGGGCAATGGCACCTCCGCTTTCCCCCGCCGAGCAAGCAGTGGTCCCAGAACACAGATGCTGGCCCGCATCGCAATAGCCGGATCATGCGGACATGTGCAGTTGCTCTCGTCGGTAACTTCCATAGAAAGGCTGTGATGATCGCTGCGGTGAACCCGCATACCGAGCGACTCGAGAATTATCCGCAATGTGCGCACGTCGGTCAGCCTGGGAACACGTTGCAGCTCGGTTGGCCCTTCGGTCAACAGTGCGCTGGCCATGATCGGTAACGACGCATTCTTCGCCCCATGAAGTGCAATGTCACCGCTGAGTGGATTACCACCCGTGATACTCAGTTTTGCCATTCTATTCCTTTCATCAGCCGGTCCACTCGGCTATGAAGTTTCTTTGCAGATTGCCATCACTCTCACACAATTATCGTCCGTCACCGTTTCTATGCTCGCATCATCCAGAGTATCCTCATCGGAAACCAACTCACGCACGGGCTGGGCCTGACCTTCACCCAGCTCCAGCACGATCCACCCGCCGGGAGTCAGGACGTCGGGGGCCGCATGGATAATCTCCCGAATGGCATCCAGCCCATCCTCGCCTCCGTCCAGAGCCTCGCGCGGTTCCCAGTCGCTCACTTCCGGCTGGAGATCATCGATCTCACTTGAGGGAATGTATGGCGGATTCGAGGCGATCAAATCGACTTCCGTGGCAGACCCCTCAAGCGGGTCGCACAAATCGCCCCGAACAAGGTCCACCCGGTCTTCAACACCGAGCGAACGCGCGTTGGAGCCAGCCACCTCAAGCGCATCCTGGCTCGAATCGATCGCCACCACATCCACTCCTGATCGCTCGCACGCCAGGGTTATTGCAATCACGCCGCTGCCTGTGCCGACATCAACGAGTGCAAAATCCTCGGCATCTTCGGGTATCTTCTCCAGACATCTCTCAACCAACAGTTCCGTTTCCGGCCTGGGTACGAGCACATCCGGGGTGATTTCAAACTCACGGCCATAAAACTCGGTGGAGCCCAGAAGATACTGAAGGGGTTCCCGATCGGCTCGTCGACTCACCATCCTCCGAAATTTCCGACGTTTCTCGGGAGGGACAGTGTTCTCAAACCGCGCATACAGCATGACCCGTTCCATCCCCATGACTTCGCTCAAAAGGACTTCGGCGTTCAGACGAGCTTCGTCGATTCCTTTGTCTTCGAAATACTCCGTCGTCCAGTTGAGGAGTTCCAGAAGCGTCCATTCTTTCTGTGTTTTTCCGGCCACCATAATCACCGGCCCGTCGATGCAAAACCATGCGGTTGGCCGCCAGAGCGGGCGGCATCAGACCGCAGAAAAATACCCTGACATATAAAGAATTGTATAGCCGTCCCCGGGCCTTTTACCAACCCGGGCCCCTGGTTATATGACCACACCCCAACGAGCGCCACACTCCCTGCATTCTGACGTATTTTTTCTTGCAAAAAGAGACGCTAAAAAAATGAGATTACCACAGGGAGCGAATTGGAACTAGCAGGTGTAAGCCGGAACCTCCCAGCCGGCGCGCAGTTTCTTCCCGCCTCCCCAGCTTATCCACCTCCACCCCGCGCGGCATCCGGAAGTTCCTCCCGTATGGCATCGAATCTCTCCGATGCGTTTTTTTGATCCAGTGGCTCCGGGAGTTTTTGAGCGGCCCGATGCACCATCTGTG
>CAZXYF010000004.1:11385-40865 GCA_964644705.1 uncultured candidatus Brocadiaceae bacterium
TGATGGATAAAATAAACAAGGACGCAGAGCGCACAGCATGCCAGCACAAACCCTCCAATCACGGTCAGATGCGGAATTTGCTCCGGTTGGCTGGCCCGTCCCACCAGACGAAGGGTCAGCAGGCAGTAGAGAAACGTGGCGACGAATACGCCCAGAATCAGTTGGTTCGAGCGGTCGCGCATGAAGTTTCTCAACAGCCGGGGGCCCAGCTGCGACGCCGCCAGGGTCAGGCTCACCACGGTAATGGAGAAGACGATACTCAGTGCGGTCATCAGGGAGCCAACCAGGGCGGTCAGGAGCGATAGCACACCTTCGGCGCTACCGGATCTTAACAGGCTCAACATCCCCTTTTCCGGCAGTTTCACCTGCGCGTCGAGGTGGGAAAGCGCAATACACACGATTATGGATCCGGCCGCCATTGTCAGCGGGATGAACAGAAAATTGTCCTTGAACAGATCCCACTTGTTGGCCAGCCACGTTCGCACGCTAAAACTCCTGTCAACTGGATGAAGGTTCTCCCAGAGCCCGACGCCGCACTTTCAACGTCTCCCAGGCGCCCAGGAATATGCCCGCCGCGCCCAGCACATAAAGCCAGTCCGTTACGGTGATCCCGGCGAACTCCAGAAAACTGCTGATGCCCGGTCCATACACGCCGAACAATATCAGTCCGATGGATACAAAGATTGATCCCAGCAGAATCTTATTCGTCAGGATATTCCTGTTGAAAATGGACGTCCGGTGATACCGACGCGACAGAATGTTGATGAACTGACAGAACCCGATCGTCAGCCAGGTCATCGTGCTGGCCCGCATGTAATCGGCGCTGCCAATGGCGTCCATCGTCAATGACAATCCGTGGCGGTTGAGGTAGAAAAAGTAGTTACCCACAGCCAGCGCCCCGATCAACACGCCCAGAAACGCCACCTCATTGCCGGTTCCCACATCGAGAATGTGTTCATCACGCTCTCGCGGCCGCTGGTTCATCAGTTCGGGCCCGGGCGGATCAAAACACAGGAACGTCAGCGGCATGATCTCCGCCAGCAGGTCGATGGCCAGAATCTGAATGGCCAGGATCGGAATCGCAATATTCCCCATAGCGATGCCGATAAGCCCGAGCAGCACCGCCACCAGCTCCGCCGTGTTGGTGGTCAACGAAGCCAGGACGACTTTCGCGATATTGTTGTAGATCGTGCGTCCCTCCTCCACAGCATGCACCAGCGTGGGAAAGCTGTCGTCCAGCAGCACCACCTCCGACGCTTCTTTGGCAACATCCGTGCCGGTCTGCCCCATAGCGACACCGATGTGGGCCCGTTTGAGCGCCGGCGCATCATTCACGCCATCACCGGTCACCGCCACAACCTGGTCCAGCTCATCCCCCAGCAGCTTTACAACCCGCAACTTATCGCTGGGATTGACGCGTGAGAAAACAATGGATCGGTGTTGATCCATCGTCTCGACCAGTTCCTCATCCGACACGTCCTCCAATTCCTTGCCGGTGAAAACGGGACAGGGCTCGTCCTCCCTGGCCAGGCCGATATCCCTCGCGATTGCTTTGGCGGTCGTGGCGTGATCCCCCGTCATGATGAACGTATTGATGTTGGCCCGATGGCATTCCTCAATGGCTTCTTTGACACCTTCCCGGGGCGGATCAATCATCCCCACCAGGCCGAGGAAGATCACGTCCTTCTCGATTTCTTCCTCCACATAATCCTCGCCGGATTCCTCCAGCGGTCGATGGGCGATGGCCAGCACGCGCATGGCATCGGAGCTGTACTGCTCATTGATCTCACGGATTCTTTGTTTGTCTTCCTCGGTAATCGGCTCCGCCTCGCCATCTCGGTAAATATATTTGCTGACCGAAAGCACCGAATCGGTCGCCCCTTTCATGGTGACCACTTCTCTGTCACCAAACTGCCGGACCGAACTCATCCGTTTCCGCTCACTTTCGAACGGGAACTCCTCCAGTTCCGGATTTTCCTCGTCTTCCCTGGGTGACCGCGTTCCGATTTTGGTGGACATGGTCACCAGCGCTGCCTCCGTCGGGTCACCAACTGCATACCAGTTGGCATGGTCATCATCGGGCGGATGGATCTCGGCATTTGACGCCATGGTGGCCGCATCCATCATCACTTCGATCTCGTCAATCTGCTCCTGACCGAGCGGTTCACCGTTTTCATTCTGGATCTCACCTTCAGGCTCGTAACCTATCCCGGTGAACCGGTATTCGTCGCCATCAAACCAGGCGTGTGTTACCGTCATTTCGTTCCGTGTCAGCGTCCCCGTCTTATCCGTGCATATGACGTTGGTGGAGCCCAGAGTTTCCACCGACGGCAGGCTCTTCACGACCGCATTTTTCCCGGCGAGCCGCCGGCTGGCGGTGGACATTGCCACGGTCAGCTGAGCAGGAAGCGCCTGAGGAACACAGGCCACCGCGACGCCGAGGGCGTAGGTGATCGAAACCAGCCACCCCATATCCTGCCAGATGGCCACCCCGAAAAGAAGCGCACTGATCACCAGCACCACCGCCGTCAGCTGCCAGGCCAGACTATCGAGTTCCTCCTGCAGCGGCGATTCGATGTCTCCCGTCTCCTCGGTCATACTGGCGATCTTACCCAGTTCGGTATCCATCCCCGTGCGGATCACCAGCCCCGTGCCCGAGCCGGTGGCCACCGTCGTGCCCACATACGCCATGTTGTCTCTGTCCGCCAGAACCACGTCCTCGGAGATGGCGTTGGTTTCTTTGCCCTGGGGCATGGATTCCCCGGTGAGACTGAACTCGTTGGTGCGCAGGTTGAAGGACTCAATGAGCCGCATGTCGGCCGGAATCTTGTCTCCTTCCTCAATGCGCACGATGTCCCCGGGCACCAGATTGCGCTGGGCGACCTCGCTGGTTTCTCCGTCCCGCACGACCTGGGCGGGCGAGCGAATCAACTCACGGAGCTGCTCCACAATCTGGCTCGCCTTGTATTCCTGCACAAACCCGATAATGGCGTTGAGAAAAACGATGAAAAACATCACCGAACCATCACGAAAATTCGCCCAGGTGCCCTCCACCGCCGCGATGCCGTATGAGGCAATCCCTGCAAAAACCAGCACAAGGACCAGGACGTCCTTGAACTGCTGGAGGAACATCAGCCATTTTGGAGTCTGGGCTCCCGTCACCAGCTCGTTCTCACCATACTCCTCCAGACGCTGTTCGGCCTGATCGGCCGACAGCCCACTGTCCGACGTATCCAACTCCTGCATGGCTTCATCGACCGTCATCCGGTAAAAATCGTTGTTTGCCATCGTGGGTCTTCCTACTGGATAATAATTTTGTGGTATCCCGATGTATGCTGCCGTCGGCAACGGCGGCAATTATAACAGATTTGGGCTTCTGTCGAGAACACCTGTCTCTCACGGCCCCGCTACGCTACGTGCACACCAGTTTAGCGTACATAAAAAATGCCCCGTGGCGCAATACCACGGGGCTCTTTTCTGCGGTGATCAGTAAGCTAAAGATGGTGCCGCTTCTTCAGCCTGACGATCGCGCATTTTCTTGCGCTGCTTCTCGTATTCCGCCTTTTCTTCGATCTTTTTGGCGTCTTCTTCGTTCTGGGCGGAACGCTTGCCCAGTTTTTCGCTTTTGTATTTCCGCGCTCCCGCGGCAAGCATATCGGCATTCTGCCGGAGAACTTCCTGTGCCTTTTTCACCTTACCCCTGTCGCGCAGCTCAACGGCTTTCTCGCTGTTTCTCCGGGCGCGCTGCTCCATAACCGGCACCATCACGTCTTTGCGGACCTTGCGCTTCACAAGTTCCCGGTCCTCCACGAAACGTGCACTGATTTCGCTCGTGAGCTTATCCTTTGTTTTTGTCTGCATGTTGTCATATCTCACCGTCACATCGGCAATTTTCCGCGTCTCCCCCGCAGGTGTTGCCGGCACGTTCAGTTTAAGCAGCACCTTCGCCTCACGACCGCTGTAAATCTGATTGATGCCCAGCGACACGGTATTGCCGTCGATTTTGCCGTCGCCGTTCAGCAGTTTCATCGGGCGCACTTGCTCTGCACATCTGATGTTCACCTTCACATTCTGTGCCACCACAGCCATGCCAATACTGAATTCAAGATCAAAGCCCTTCTCAAGATCCCGGGCATTTTCGGCGAAGAAATGATTCCCTTCGCTGCGCACGGCCAGCTGGGTCATCATGTCCTCATTGTAGCCGGTCCCCAGCCCGATGGTGGTCACAGCAATACCACCTTCATGCAGTTTGCTGCCCAGGCCGGCCACTTCCTCGACCGAATCCGGTCCCACGTTGGCCAGACCGTCGGACATCAAGACGATACGGTTGATGCGATTTTTGTCCAGAAATTTCTTGACCTGCCGTCCGCCCTCTTTCACTCCCGCGTACAACGCCGTGGAGCCGCCCGCTCCCACTGTGCGAATTTTTTCGATGATCGCGTCGCGTTCCTGAGCTTTTGTCGCGGGAACCAGCACCTTCACATCATCGTCGTAAAGGATGACCGAAACGATGTCATCGTCGTGTAAACGCTTCACGGCCATAATGGCAGCTTTACGCGCTCGGCGTATTTTCTCGCCGGACATCGAACCAGATTTGTCCAGGACCAGAGCGACGTTGATAGGTGTCCTTTCCTCCTCGGTCTCCATTTTAAAACCCTCCATCCCCACCTTCAGGTAGGCTGTCTGCGCCCGACCAGCTTCCAGCACAGGATGGGACAGAGCGACGTTGAGTTTGACCTGATCGGCTCGAACCGTTGGCGCCGCCACGACGGCACATGCGGTCAGGACTGCCAGGACCAAAAACCATTTATTTCCGCGCCGTGCAAACATGTCTGTTTCCTCCACAAAAGAGTCGGATTTACGCTGGTGATTGTTCTATTCAGTTAGATGCACCGCGATTACTTTTGTTCCATCTATTTTCGTTTTACGGTCACGACGGGTTTACCCGTTTATGAGCAAAGGCGCGACCCTGTTATAATCCACGCATGAGACAGCCGCCAGAAGAACTTCGCATGAGACATACTTTCTTCCTCCGACAGTCATGAGCAAACCCCATTCACTGCCTCCTGAAAACAAGATTATGCCCGTTCTCGATGCACTACGGGAAGAGTACGGAATCCCCCAGCAACCGGATCGTGATCCCGTGGCCGTGCTGGTACGCGGCATCCTCTCCCAGAATACATCCGACACCAACAGCGGTCGCGCATACGAGGAATTACGATCCAGATTTCCCTCCTGGGAAGAGGTGGCCGGAGCCGACCGTGAAGCGGTCAAACGGGCGATCAAATCCGGTGGACTGGCCGACCGTAAGGCCCGGACTATTCAGTCGGCCCTCCAGTGGTTGGGTGAGCGAGGGGATTACTCCCTTGATTTCATGCGATCCATGGAGGCGGAAGAAGCCGAAAACGCACTGCGGGAGATTAAAGGAATCGGCATTAAAACAGCCCGCCTGATCCTTCTCTTTGGGTTCGAAATGTCCACATTTGTCGTGGATACGCACGTCCTGAGGGTGTCCCAGCGATTGCGCCTGGTGCCAGCTGACTGCGGCCGGGAGAAAGCACATGATCTGCTCAGCGCTATCGTGCCGGCGGGCCGCACTTACCCCGCCCACATGAACATGATCGAACACGGGCGCACCCTGTGCAATCCCCGCAATCCACAGTGCAACAGGTGCCCGGTACTCAAATGGTGCGTGTACGGTCAGTCAGAGTAAAACGGTGTCTCCCCCGTTCTGGCGTATCAGACCCGGGCGGAAGCGTCACTCCGGAGGACGTTGAATCTTTTTGAAGGCCGCCACAATTTTCCCGGTCAGATCTTTCACCATCTGGTCCATATCCTCACCGAAAGACATGGCGCGCAGCAGTTCAGTGCAGGATTGTGCCAGCATGATGTTGAGGCCCCGATCCTGACTCTGCCGATAATCCGTGCGTATGCCAATCACGGGTATTCCGAGGGAATAGGCGTAACCGATTTCAAAAGCGGTTCCACTGTCCACATCCGCACCGTCCAGCACCCCCACGACCAGATCACATTCTTCGATGTTTTTCAGGCAGGCATCGAACAGCCTGGGGAAATCCTCCTCCCGGTTGAAGGACGCACTGAACTTGAAATCCTGGGGCAATACCACCTCAGCTCCTTCGATGCGATCTTCAATCGATTCAGCAAGGAGCCGGTTCCATCGTCGTTCCACCTGTGAGAAGAGCGCAGCCGAGAGATAAATTTTCACGTCAGTTGCCCTTTCTGCTTCCACTCCTCGAGCCTGTCCTTGATCAGTTGACGCGGAACGCTGATCTCTGCCACGTGCAGCTCTCCCACATATTCGTCGGCTCCGGGCCGGCACTGTCCCCGTTTTTTCAGGACGAAGGTGACGGTCGCATCGGCACGGGCTGCCACCCCCAGCACCTCGCCGGTATCACAATCCAGACCGGATGGCATATCCACGGCCATAAGCGGCGTTGGCAGTTCATTCAACGTCTCGATGAGTGGCGCGAACGGCCCCCGGACATCGCCGGTAATACCCGTCCCGAGCAACGCATCCACCACCAGATCAGAGTCAGCGGCCTGGCGGCCACAGGCTCGCGCCTCATCCTCGTTGGAGATTTCAGCGATGGGCAGGTCCATTTTCTGCGCGATCTCCAGATTCACTGACGCATCGGTCCCCTTTTCCAGCACATCCTCTGCGTCGCCCACCAGGTAGATCTGCACCTCGCCCCCGTGATTCCACAGATGGCGGGCGACGACGAACCCGTCACCGCCGTTGTTGCCGCCACCACAAAAAATGGAAACATGAGGATCATCGGCGCTTTCGATCATATTTTCCGCCACACGGGTGCATTCGTGACCAGCATTTTCCATGAGAATCAATCCCCGCACTCCGTATTCTTCCATCGCCATTCGGTCGATTTCACGGGCCTGATCACGGGTCAAACTCACATCAGTATTCAATGGCACTTCCTTCCCTTATTCCAGAGCCGTTTTCTCGTCTGCAAACTGATCCAGGTCAATTTTTTCGAGCTGACGTGCATATCCCGCCTCGCGCAGTTTCTCTTCAATCCCCGGACGGAAATAGGACTTTTGAATGGCCTCAAAGGGGCTCATATCGCCGTATTCCACCTCATCCAGCAGGTACTCATTGACTCGTTTATTCATATCCTGCTTATCGGTGCTGTTGGAATAACCTTCATCCAGGGTCACCAGACCATCTTCGATCAGTTCCATCAGTGACTCATTCATCGTACACATACCATACTTCTTCCCGGTCTGGATCACGGACGGGAGCTGGAATGTTTTCTTCTCCCGGATCAGGTTGGATACGGCGCTGTGCACATACAGTATTTCAAACGCGGCCACGCGTCCTCCGCCCTTCCTCTGGCAGAGCGTCTGAGAGATGACACACTTGAGGGAATTGGCCAGCATTGCTCGAATCTGTTCCTGCTGGTCGGGCGGAAACTGGTCCACAATCCGGTCAACGGTGCTCGGGGCCGTGGTAGTGTGAAGAGTTCCAAACACGAGGTGACCGGTCTCCGCACATTCGATGGCCAGGGCAGTCGTTTCCAGGTCCCGCAACTCACCAACCAGAATGATATCTGGGTCCTCACGCAGTGCGGACCGCAGGGCGGTTTTAAATCCCTCCGTATGTTCCCCTACCTGCCGGTGACTCACCACACATTCTTCGTTCTCATGGACGAATTCAACGGGGTCTTCGATGGTGATGATGTGATCTCGACGTTTTTTATTAGCGTGATTCACCAGCGCCGCCAATGTCGTGGATTTCCCCGATCCCGTGGGACCCGTGCACAGCACAATTCCCTTCGGCAACAGAGCCAGTTCTCGAATCTGCTGATCCAGCCCCAGATCATCAACAGTCAACAGCTCATAGGGAATCAGCCGCATACAGAGAGCCGGACCGTGAAGATCGCGATAGATATTGGTCCTGAATCGAGCCACTCCTTCCAGCTCATAACAGAAGTCGGTATCGTTTGTTGCCTCCCATTCCTTGCGGTTTCGTTCTGGCATGATTTCCACGCACAGTTCTTTTACTTTCTGAGCACTCATGGGATCCATCTTCATCCGCTCAAGCTCACCATCAATCCGTAAAAGCGGCGGACAGCCCGTTTTGAGATGGATATCGGAAGCGTCCTGCTCGTCCATAAATCTCAGCAATTTGTCAATACCGGCCATCCGGCTTCCTCCTACAAAAAAGACCTGAAGATACCACAATCAATGTTAATCCCCCGTCCTAAAAATCGTCAAATGCCCCCCGTGCCTTTGCTTCAGAGGATCCGCTCCAGAGCGTTCCTCGTCATTCGGGTGGCTCCTTTATTGCTCCGTACCGCCTGCTGCCCCCGTTCCCCCACATTACGCCGGCGGACCGCATCGCTCAGCAGTTCATCCACCTCCCGCTCCAGCTCCATTTCGCTCCCAACCTCGACCACGCCTCCCCAGGCTCGCAGCATCGCCATTTCCGGCCGGAAGTTGCCCGTGTGTGGGCCGACCACAACAGGTATCCCCAACCCCGCCGGTTCCATCATGTTCTGCCCTCCCCCCGGTTCATGGAGACTGCGTCCCACAAACACACAGGTTGCCATCCCATAACAGGTGACAAGGTCGCCGATTGTATCCACAAGGATCACAGTATCCGTGCCCTCCGGATTCTTTCCTTTCTCCAGTGCCGTTTTTCTGGCCACTTCAAAACCGGATGCCTCCAGTGTGCGTTCCAGTTCAGCGGCCCGCTCAATGTGTCGGGGAACCAGTATCAGACGCAGGGCAGGATGCTGCTTCCGAAGACGATCCCAGATGTTGCACAACACACTTTCCTCACCGGGATGCGTGCTTCCCCCCACCAGCACCGGCGCGTTTTTATCAATGCCAAACAGCGCAGACAGCCTGTCCACTTTCCCGGAAGCAACCTGCGTCGGCATGGCGTCATATTTGAGTGATCCGGTCACGCAGATTCTCGACTCCGGGATCCCCGCTTCGCGATATCGTTGTGCGTCCCCATCACTGCGGGCACAACATAACTGAATCGGATCGAACAGGCCCCGGAGCAACCGCCCTATCCCCCGGACAAATCGGGTCGATGAAGGGCGAATCCGCCCATTGATAATCCCCACCGGAATCTGCGTCCGCCGGCAGCCGAGTAGAAAATTGGGCCAGAGCTCCTGTTCCACCAGAAGCACCGCATCGGGGCTTATCCGACGGAGAGCTTCATCCACACAGCAGGACAGATCGAGCGGCCAGTAAAACACCGTTGCATCGGGATACAACTTCCGCAATCGCTCGGCTCCCGTATCCGTGAAGGTGGAGAACACAATATCCAATTCGTCGTGTTTTTCCCGGAGCTGGTTCACCAGCTCCTGCGGGATCGATGCCTCGCCCACGCTGGCGCAATGTATCCAGAGGCGCTTCTGGCCGGGGGAGAGAAGCGGAGCAAATCCCATTCGTTGGAGCAAACCGGCACGGTACCGGCGGGCCTGTGGCAATTTGTAGAACCAGTACGGACAGGCCCAGAAAAGTAGGACACAATAAATGGCATCCAGCAGAAGACGGGTCATCGGAAAGGGCTCCCCGGGAGTCATTCGCTTGCCCATCAGGATAACTTGCCTCCTGATGAGACGCAAAACCCCACTGCTATTCCCGGAGGGAACGGGTCGGCATATGGATGGTGGTCATTCCACAGAACAGATCGGAAAACGCTGTATTGGGCCGTCTTTCCCCTCCAACCTGCCTCACAACAAACTTCCGGCCGGTTCGTTCTTCAACCGGAATCATCACTGTGTTTTTCCCGTATGGCCAGGACCTCATCAAAGTCTTCAAAAAACAGGTCCAACAGGTTCGGATCAAAATGTTCGCCCCGCCCCTCTTTCATGATTCCCGTCGCCTTTTCAATGCTGAGGGCATCGCGATAAGGTCGATCCGACGTGAGGGCATCAAAAACGTCAGCCACAGCACATATCCGGCCGCTGAGTGGTATATCCTCGCCCGCCACCCCATTTGGATAACCACTCCCGTTCCATTTTTCATGATGGGAAAGGGCGATCTCTTTTCCTGCTTTCAGGTAGCGAGATGACGACTCATTCAAAATGGTACCGGCAATGGTGGTATGATCCTGCATTATCGACCATTCTTCATCCGACAGATCGCCCGGCTTGAGCAGGATCGAGTCGGGGATCCCGATCTTTCCCAGATCATGGAGCGGGGCGGCGTGTTGCAGCACCTCCACCCGACTGGGCGTAAGGTTCAATCTCTCACCAACAAGCGAGCAATAGCGGCCGACACGCTGCACATGGGCTCCCGTGTCCTCGTCCCTGTATTCGGCGGCCACAGCCAGACGCTGGAGCGTCTCCATCTCCGCTTCATGTGCCGTACGATAGCTGTCGGTCAGTTCCTCCACTGTCTGGCGGAGCTCCGAGGACTGTTTTTCCATCTTTTTTTTCAGCCTGTCGCGTTCGTTCTCCAGTTCTTTCTCCCTTTCTTTCCAGGCCAGCATGCTGGAGATACGAGTTTGAAGTTCCGCCTCCTGCACCGGTTTCCCGATAAAATCGTCAGCCCCCGCCTCCCGCGCTCGGCGCCTGTCCGCCGCGCTATCCAGAGACGTCACGATGACCACTGGGAGATGTTCATCATTTTCCTTCTTCCGAATGCGCCGGGTCACCTCGTATCCATCCATTCCCGGCATTTTTGCATCCAGCAGCACCATATCGTAATCAAGCTTCAGTTCCGCAAGCGCCCCGAATCCATCGTCCACATGCTCGCTTTCGTGCCCCATCTCACCAACCATTTCAGCCAGTAAAGCGGCGTGGCTGTCATCATCATCAACTATCAATATCTTGCTGGTTTCGCCCATAATAAAGTGCTCCAGATGAATACAAACAGGAGAATAATTCCTATTATATCATTTACTTTTGTTCCTCAACAGCCTGAACCACCACACTTCGCAGCTCCCGGAACGTCACGGGTTTGGAGAGAAGGACATCCACACTGCTAATTTCAGTGCCAGCGGCGTCCATCATATCGCCAAAACCCGTCAGCAACACCACCTCGGTATCAGCACATTGGTTTTTAACCTCTCCAGCAAGCCTTTCACCGGACATATTAGGCATCGCGTGGTCTGTAATAATTAAATCATACTCGTTTCTTCGGGATTTTTGAAGGCCCTCTCGACCATCCGCAGCCGTCTCCACCTGATGGTCATCAATTTCCAAATACTCTCGCAATAGCTCCCGTTGTTTTTCGTCATCTTCCACCACCAGGATTTTCCTGGGTTCGATCTGTTTGGATAGAGTTCTCTCCGCTTCCTGGGCAGACGCTTCGGGATCAATAGGCAAAACGACACAGAACGTCGTCCCGATGTTTTTTTCGCTGTCAACTGTGATCTCGCCCTCGTGCCGATCAACAATACCCTGAACCATTGACAACCCCAGTCCCATGCCTTCTTCGCCTTTTGTGGTATAAAATGGGTCAAAACAATGCCAGCGTTCATCGTCCGTCATCCCCCTGCCCGTATCTCCCACCTCCAGAATAATGTTATCCCCATCACGGTGCGTACTGAGTGAAAGCGTCCCCCCACGTGGCATTGCATCGACTGCATTAAAAATCAAGTTGGTTAGCAACTCATGTAATTCCGATTCATTTCCGCTAACCCTGGGAATATCATCCAGCTCTTTCACCAGCTCAATGTTTGCACCGCGCGATTGAGCCTGTTCTTTCCAGCGCGGTCGTGTCATGGAAACAGCTTCGTCAATAACATCGTTCAGCTGCACCGATGCAAAACTATCTTCCTCACGGGGACGATAAAATTTACGCATCCTTTGCACTGTTTCCCCGGCATTGCTTGCCGCCTTCCGAACATGCTCCAGATACTGAACAAGAGTATCTTTATCCTCCAGTTTTTCATCGGATTGAAGCAGCAGATCGGTAAAACCACGTATCGTTGACAGAGCATTGTTGAAATCATGCGCGATTCCGCTGGCCATAGTGTTGAGAGCACGCTGCCGCTCCTGATCAACGACCTGGCGTTGGGTTTCCATCAGCTGTTTTTCGGCTTCTGCACGCCGTAAGCCGTGCCCCAACTCCGTCCCGACTTCCACAATCAAATCCTCTTCATCCTCATCGACCTGGAGATCAGAGGACAGCCGAATACTGAGCAGGCCTTTAATCTCCGTTGTTTCCGGAAAGCAATAAATCAGGTTTTTCCCTCCCTCTACAACTCGCCGCAGAGGACATGCCTCACAGTGATCGCCTAAATCGACCGTCCGAATCGTCCCCGTTGATTGCAGGGCATGCTGAATACATTCGGGTGCAGAACCGGTTCCCACCAACGAAACCAACTCATCGAACGCCTCGTCAATCCCGGCTCGTGCCGCATGCTCAATTTCACCGTTCTCATCAAATGTCATCGCCCAAACATACTCATACTGTCGCGCCCGATGCAGAATCTCGCAGCTTCGCTGCAAAAGGTCCGCCGGGGCATCTTCTTTCACCAGGGCCTGGTTCACTTCCCGAATTGCCTTTAACAGGCTGTTGAGACGAAGAATGCGGCGCCGTGCTTGCGTCCGCTCCGTTATGTCGCGCAAAGCGATAAGATATGCGTTTTGACCCTCCCAATCGACTCCAGTCGATCTTATCTCTACCACCCGTTTCCCTCTTTTTTCGTCCTGTATTTCGATCTCCGCCGGATCAACGCCCCCGACCGCGAAGTCAAACTCACTGCCGACCAATTCATCTCGGTCCTGATGAAACAAATCCGCCGCGGCAGGATTACAAAACTTGATCCCGCCTTCTTCGTCCACCACCATCATCCCGTCCGCGTTGAATTCCACCAGCTGATGGAATTTTTCCGATAGAGAGCACAGTTTCTCCTCCCTCTTTTTGCGTTCGGTTACATCCATATGTTCAATAACAACCCGTTTTTCAGTTTCTATCTCAACCGAATGTCCCCGCAGCAGAAACCACCGTTCCGTTTCCGGGCCACGGCAGGGGTACTCAACTTCAAAAGATTCGGCCCGGTCCTTGACCACCTCTTCCATGCCCTGCAGTACCGCGTCGGCCTTCGGCAAAGACGTGCCCCCCGTTTCTTCTATGATCTCTATGTAATTCTCCCCCACGCCATAACCAGACCACCCACAATCTTCTTTTTCTCCAGAACGTATCCACTGTTTATTAACACTCAGAACAGTTCCCTCCTCATCCAGCACTGCAATATTAGCTGACAGTGCATCCAGTGTCGATTGCAGTTGCCGTTCTGATCGTCTGATCCTCTCCCGAGACTGCCCCAGACGGTTGAACAACCGCAGAATCACCATTCCAAAAACCAGAACGATCGCTGATTGCATTGTCCGCACGTAAACTTCATGAGAAGGAACATCCAGCACCAGAAGATCCCAAAAAGTCCCCTCATAAAAAAACAGGTAATCCGCACCGGCATCCCCCACCCAGAGTAACATCACAACCCCCAGAATGTAGATCATAATTCGAGTCCGTAATTTCATATATACCCCGTTTTAAAATCAAGTATCGCGTAGAAATGCAGATAGCTGCGATGTTCGCGCCCGGTCACTGCCGGTCACGTCCCAACTACGATCACACACTTTTTCTGTTCGAAAAAGATCCCCATGATGGGTTGCCTGTGGAGCCCACGCCGCATGGAATGGGCCAGCTGCACTGTTCCCGATTTCAGTAAACTCTGCAGTGTCATTCATACCCAGAATCCCGATCTTACCCAGTGCTGCCCAAAACGTTCAAAAATGCGTTTTCAAACGGGTCCTCCGGTGACTTTGAGCCGGGGATACAGTCCATCTCGCAAAACATCCCCAATTACGTTCAGGGAGGTGTATCTAACATCTTTACCTTCATCTTCGCCTCTGTCTGCCTTTCTATCAATGCTAAAACGGCCAAAAACAACGGCAGATTATAGTAAAGACGATGATAAAGAGGAAGACTCATGCCTCTCGAAACGCTATTTTGGGCAGGCCTGCAATCTTACTAAGACGCATGATACGCCTCTGTACAATACGGGCGTAAATGCTTGATCGCAACTTTTATCTGGATATTTATCGGCCAGCAGAAAGTTTTACATAAGATTCTGTTCGTGATTCTTTCATTTTTCACGGTTCCCCCCGCCTTCTTCTCGGCCTCATGTCCCTTACAATTGCTCGATCGTACAAAAGCTACCCCCTGCGCTACGGGTAGCAATTCAGAGGCGCATGTTCCGACTCAGGCGCCATGATCCGAGAATTCAACCACACTGTCGCAGATAGCTCCCCCCAGAAACTGGTAGCCAAAGTGGCATGCTGCTGCCCGGATCAAAATCTATTTTTCGTTCAGAGACATTTATTCCACAAAAGCCGTCATGTTCCTTCCCCGCCGCCATATTATGATGATAATAGTAACAGTCAAATGGTGTCAAATATTGGGGTTTCTTAGATTCGCCTCAAGGAATCTTACCCCGCCGGGCCCATAAAAAAAAGATCGACCTCGCTATTCCAGCGAAGTCGATCTATATTCAGCTGATTTATTTGGTACCCCCAAGGGGATTCGAACCCCTGTTACCGGAATGAGAATCCGGCGTCCTTGGCCGGGCTAGACGATGGGGGCATTGAAAATGGTTGAGGTACCAGGATTCGAACCTGGATTACCTGAACCAGAATCAGGCGTGTTGCCATTACACCATACCTCAACCGTGTCAATCAGTATACTTCAGGATCCGCAAATCTGTCAAATGACGTTTTATCTGACTTCCGGAGATAGCCTTTCCAGATGCCCCATATACAGGATCAGGCGGAGCTGGGGGTGTAATCAGCTGCGCCCTCTTCATCCTGCTTCAGACGCGCACCAATTTCCCATTTTTTCGGCGGAAATGGATCTGATCTTCATTCGGGCCTCGATCCGGATCGGCATGGATCCGGACCTCTTTGCCGGTTTCTCTCTCCAGCTCTCGAATCCGGGGCCGCATCGTGTTATTCAGATAGTTCGCAACTTCCGGCTGCAACTGAGCATCCACTTTGGCAACTTCGTTGCTGTGGAGTCCGATACGCAGCCGCCGAATGATCTCCAGTGCCCGTGTCTCCGGGCTTTTGATCTGACCGGTCCCCTGGCAGGTGGGGCATTCCACATAGGTGGATTGCCGGAGGCTTTTCCGGCGGCGCTGTCGCGTCATCTCCACAATGCAGAACGGCGACATCTCAAGCATCCGGAACCGCGCTTTATCGCGGGATAGATTTTCATGGAGGACATTTTCCACATTCTTCTTATGGTTGTGGTCCTGCATGTCGATGAAATCGACCACCACAAGCCCACCCAGATCCCGCAACCGGACCTGCCGCGCAATTTCTTTGGCCGCTTCTTTATTAATCTTGTAGGCGCCCTGCTCGGCGTCCTTGGAGCCTTTAAACTGGCCGCTATTGACATCAATGGCCACCAGGGCCTCCGTCTGTTCCAGAACGATGCTGCCACCACTGGGCAAATCCACCGTACGCCGATGCATCTTCTCCAGTTCCTCCTCCACTCCAAAATGGTGGAAAAGAGGATCTTCACCATCGTAATGTTTCACTTTCCGCACGTGATGGGGCATGACTTCCCGGAGGAAGTTTTTGACGCGCTCATACACGTCTTTGTTATCGACGTAAATGTTCCGGATGTCTTCATTGAACACATCCCGAATCACCCGAATTATCTGATCACTTTCCTGATAAATGGAAGCGGGGGCATCGTTTTGGTCGGCTCGCCGCTGGATCGTGTTCCACAGGCGGCTCAAATAATCCAGATCCCGTTCGAATTCGCGCTTATCCCGATCCTCGCCCGCCGTTCGA
Source organism: uncultured candidatus Brocadiaceae bacterium (assembly GCA_964644705.1). GTDB lineage: Bacteria > Planctomycetota > Brocadiia > SM23-32 > SM23-32 > CAZXYF01. The sequence continues at coordinate 27,195 of CAZXYF010000004.1, forward strand.
GCGATCAAGCCCGAATTATTGGGTGGGTCCAGATTCTTCACAATTTTACGCAGCCGTTTGCGTTCCCCCTCGTCCGATATCCGACGGGAGACACCGCGAACGGACATTCCGGGCATCAACACAAGATAACGTCCGGGTAAACTCAGGTAGGTGGTGAGGGCAGGCCCCTTGTCGCCTATTCCCTCTTTGGTTACCTGCACAAGGATTTCATCGCCCGGCTGGAGGGCTTTGCGGATATCTTTTGAACCGCGTCGGCCTCCTCCCCCTTTTCCCCCACTGCGCGCCACCGACGGTTTGACATCGGAAGCATGGAGGAAACCATGGCGCTCATAACCAAACTCAATGAACGCTGCCTCAATGCTCTGTTCAACATTGACAACGCGCCCTTTGTATATGCTCCCCACGATGTGTTCGCGGCGAGTCCGTTCCAGATAAAATTCCTGCAACAGGTCATCCTCAACGACAGCGACCCGTGCTTCTTCCTCTTCAACAACATTGATCAACATCAAAGACTTGCTCATATCTTCCTCTCCTACAGGGAGGAAGACAGATCCACGTGCGTGCGCACAATCGAACTCTGGAGGTAATGACGCCCTCGCTCACACTGGAGTTCCCGGAGTATTTCCTCCGGTCGCGTCGTCCCCCTCTCCGTCATGGCAAATAACATGTGCAGATCATTGCCGTCCAGGCGAAGCGACCGGACGATATTGGTTACATCCTTCGTTTCAACCTCTTTTTTGCGCCTGCGTTCCACAACCAGCTCGGGCCTGTTCATCAACTCGTTCAAACTTTCCGTCGTTACCGGATGCCCGTCCAGCAGAGGCACCCGATACGAAAAATAACTTGGACGTCGGCCCGGCTTGGTGGGCAGTGTCCGCAAGGAAATCAACTCAACTCCTTCCGGCAACTCCTTCGCAAGCCTGTTCTTCACTTCGGCAGGTCTGGTCCATCTGCACAATTCAAAATCCAACACTTCATTTTCCCCCGTAAAGCCAACGCTCAACGGCGCCGGCAAGCTAATCCGCGGTCGGGGGTTATACCCCTGGCTCATCGCCAGTGGCATCTGCGCCCGGCGGAAAGCACGCTCGTACAGACGCATCAGGTCATGGTGCGACGTGAATCTGACATCTCCCTGTTTGCTAAATCTTGATCGAAAAAACTCGCGAATCTGACTCAAGAACAGTTACTCCAACTTCATTTTTATAATTTCCGCGCCATAAGTGGAACGGCATTCATGATGCATATTCAGATTGCTAGTTTACGGGATATGCAAGTGTACATGCAATCATGCAGCAGAATCCACTTTCTCCCTGTACCGCTATCCCGCCGTGCAAAGCACTCCTCACCCCACAAATACTCAGCAGCGGGGTCAACCGCCTTTCGCACCATTCCCTGCCGCACCCGGAACTCAGGACTTCACCAGGCAGTCATCCACTCCGGCCCACAAATCAGATTTCCCGGTTGCGATCGTCATGCGCACCCGTAGCGCCCATATGGGCACTTCCCGGTCCTGATCAGTCAATCGCTGGATTTTGGCAGCATCTTTTTCCGTGGTCAGTAGTCTCCGGCCGCCTTCCTCCCGCGTGCGGTCGCCCAATTGCTCCAGATCACCGTCGGTATAGGCGTGATGATCCGGGAAAGCTCGGAAAAATTTTATCCTGAGTTCCAGATTCTCTAAAGTTCGTAAAAAGGCCTCCGGGTTCCCAATACCACAGAATGCACCCCACAAATCCATCTCCCCCCCCATATCCTCCACGGTTGCCTCCTCACCGGCCTGAGATCCCACCTCGTAAAAGCTGACGGGGGTGTGTTGCGCGGTGGCGATCGGAACGGAATCCGTGTATTGCTTCACCCGCATACGAATGCTTTGGAGGCGTTCCTCCGGCACCTGATCGACATGAGTAAGCACGATTACGTCGGCTCGGGATAGACCGGAGATTGGCTCGCGAAGGCTTCCGAGCGGTACCGCGAAACCATTCCCAAATGGATCCAGTGCGTCCACAAGCACGATATCGCAATCCCGCGCCAGGCGCCGGTGTTGGAAACCGTCGTCCATCACCAGAACATCAGCATCATGTTCCCGGACGGCGGTTCGAGCCCCCTCCGCCCGATCGGGGTTGACAACCAGGGGGACCTCGGGAAGAAGCGATTTGAGCATATCATTTTCATCGTCCACTCCCGAAGAAGAGTCTGCCCCGTACCCCCGGCTCAAAACTACCGGTTGAACGTCCTGTTCCATCAAGCGTTCGCACAGCAAAACGACAAAGGGGGTTTTGCCCGTTCCTCCGACCGTTATGTTTCCCACGCTGATAACCGGCACATCCGCCTCCTCAATTCTTTTCAGCCCCGTCTCATAAAAAACATTGCGGAGCGCCGCCACACCGCCATAAACAGCTGCAAGGGGCCAGAGGAGAACTCGCAGCACAATTACCACCACGCTGCGATCCTCCGGGTCGGTAAGACGCCGGTGGATATGACAGATCCACTCCTTAGTATCCATAGCTTGTCCCGATTAAGGTTGAAAATTGAAGGGCAGCAATCATTTTATTCTGGAAGTCGTGTCAATATTCAATGCCCCGTCTCCTGCGGTACCAACCCGAAAGCAGACACGCCCACAAGTTTGTCGCTCTTATCACCGGGCCCTCGTATAAACCGCATTCCTCACATCTGAACAACTCCACCGTCCTCCGTATAGTGAACAATCCCGGAGCGCTCAAGAAGAATGGGGGCAGTTTGACATGAGCTCCATCTCAGCTGGTCGCGATCGCCCACAGCCTGCAGCCGGAAAACATGTTCTGTGCGACTACAGAGGATCGCAAATCTCTCACCCCGAAACGCCTGATACCGACGGATATCATCGTGAAATCGAATACCTTATTCGCTGCATCGAGTGCGGTGAACCGCCCCGACGCTGCATGCCGGAATCGGCCGCAACATCCGTCCAAATCGTTAAATCAGAAGAGCAATCGGCCCGGACAGGGAATGTCGTGCAGTTGTAGCGGAGGTTATTTCGATTTCCACGACCTCCCGTTGCGTGCAAGTTGCATCGTATGATTCTACAACCCTCATCCGGCCAGCCCCACCACTGCAGCCCAATCAGGTCACATAAGCTCCCGTCGGCGTTATCGGTGAGTATATCCCACTCATTCCTCTTTCTGCCGCAAGAAAACATAAACGATGGTATGATCGGCATCTTTGGGGCGCACAGCACCGATTTTGAGCTGACAGCTGGAGGTGGCAAATCCCGTGACGGCGTTGTTGTCCGGGTCAACGCCACCTTTCATCCCACCGTCGGGTTTCAACGGACCGATGAACACCTGCGAGTTGAAAGCTTTTCTCACTTCAGCGGGGGATTTGTCCGTCGTGAAAAGTCGCCATTGGTGATCTGGAACGGGTTTCCCCTTCTCTCGTCGAGAAAAATACGGATCAACGAGACGCCTCTGGGTGTCGGTCAATCCGGTCATTTGCGTCACCGGCACGGGTTCTTCGGCCTCATGCAAAAACCAGGGGAGCGGCAAGTTTTCAATCGTCAGCTCCGTCAGTGTCAGGGATTGAACTTTTTCTTGCATCTTCTTTTCATAAGTTGTCTTCAGCTGTTCTAACAGCTTCTGAGTGAGTCGTTTTCTCAGGGTTGCGTCTTTTTTCCAATCGAATTCGCCGCTTTTTATTTTCTCCCTGACTTCCTCCTCATTTGGCTGGGAAGCGATAATAAATTCCTTCGTCGCATATTCACCACGTTCCACGACTTTTCGCAGTTTTTGCAGGTTGGACCGATCCTATCCAGTTTATGGCCGACAAACACCGCCGTGCTCCGTTCCATGCACCCGGCACCTCTAAATAGGAGATGAGCTCCGGAACGGTGACCCGACCATAGTCCGTGCCCTCTTTCTTCTCGACCACATAACGCCAGGGTGTGGTTACGTCCCCCTTCCCCTGAAGATCGTTTTCCCGCAACCACTGCAAATGATGTTTCATCAGTTCCGGTGCGCGGGGATGGGTAATTGAAGTGATATCGTCGTATGCGTTCTTTCGTGTCTCGCGGTCACGGGTATAAATGCCGGCATACGCATCGATCTCACTCTGGGAGAAGGCCGGATAAGCATTCCGGATAATCTGCTCTGCTTCATCGGGAACGTGATCAGGAATGTTGAGCCGGGCCGACTTGTTTTTCGCCAACTTCTTCCTGTACCGCAAAATCCCTGAGGGAAGCGGCCGGCGGACCTCTTCGCCCGTTTCTCTGTCAATCTCAAAAATCCTTTGCGGCCGAACAAAATAAATACGCTTTTTGTAAATCGTCATGGGATGATGCGGGGGATACGGAATATCCTTTGCCTCATACCGCCAGAGGAGTTCACCGCTTTCGCTTTTGAAACAGAGCAACTCTTCGGGGTCCCGCATGAAGAAATACAAACGCCCATCCAGATAAATTGGCGGCACCTTGATGGCGGGATCCTGTGTTTTCGCCACCTTGGGATTTTTCCGCTTTTCTCCCAGTGAGGTCCGCCATTCCGTCGTCGTTGTTCTCAGGTTGAGGGCGACAATAGCGGGCAAAGCGGATTCGTCCTCGCCTTTAGTAACCGGCTCTCCCTGATACCCGAACATGACATCGCCAACAATAATAGGTTTACGAGTAATCACCCTGGTCTTGCCAATTCTTCGTCCCGTTCCCGCATTGATAGCCAGAAGTTTCCCCCCACCATCAAAAAAGAGCCGTCGGGCATCAAAAGCGAACCGGGTAGTCTCGATGGCGCCACGTTTGAAACTGTACACCCATTTGACCTCTCCTTGGTCCGCGTCGATCGCGGCAAGCGTATTGTTTTGCAGACCTTTCGTCTGATTGGCATCGGCCAGACAGTACAGCGTCCCGTCGTGGAAAAAGGGCGGGCAGCGCCACGTCGTTTTTTGTCCAACATCTAACCGCCAGCGTTCTTCCCCGGTTTCTGCATCCAACGCACAGACGTAACGGGTATTAGAAACCGCAAAATACAACGTCCGGCCATGGGGAACCATGACCGTTGAATCGAGCCCAAATTTATCGTAACGCCACAGCACTTTCCCCGTCGTCGGTTCCACACAGGCTCCTCCGCAATACACCTTCCCGTTGTGATAAACGGGTTTTCCTCTGGGAGCGTATTTGTTGCGCCACAGCTCCGCCCAGGTGTCCAGATCAAGGGCAACAAGTGCACTTTTCTTACGGGAATAGAAAAAAAGCGTGCCGTCACGAATCACCGGCTGACTGGCAAACGGCAAATACACTTCATCCATGAACCGGGAAAGCGTGGGAAAAGCAGCCTGGAGCGTTTTGGGATTTATTTTTCGCAGCGTCTTAACCGCCTGGGATTGGAGATTATCGCCCTTTTCCCCGTCGGAATCCCCCACATCTTTCACGATCTGAACAATGGTATATAAAACTTCATCCCTGTGTTCTTTCAGAGGTTTTTCATAGTCAAGAAAAAAAGCCAGTCCTTTTTTCTGTTCAGATGCCTTACCCTCAAGCAGGTTCAGATGTTTTTGTACCTCGATGAAACGTTGAACCGTGTCTGGAGATAACTTGAATCCCGCTGATTGCCGCAGGCGCTGGATTGCCTTGCTCGCCCAGGAAGCAAGGTCCGTATCCGTTTTGGCATCGAGGAAAAGCCGCAGCAACTCCTTCTGAACTGATTTACCCAGTTGGGCCTGTTCCACGAAATCATGCGTGGCAAAATATCGAAGCGCCATCTTTTTTTCCTGTTTGCTGCCACTCCTCAGCCTTCTAATCTGAGGGCCAACCATATTTTCCCGCATATATCGACGTCGCCGGTCGGGGGACATCATGGCCAGCCTGGCCCGTTTTTGGGCGTCCTCAGAGAGTTTGTCCAGAATTTCACCGGGCAATTGCAGTTCAAGTTTCACATGGGCCCCGTCCTGGCCCACCGTGAGCGCATCTTTTTTATCTTTGAGGAAACTCTGCCCCATTCGCTTCGCGGTTTTGTCGAATTTCGGGGCCGCTTTTTTGGCCGCTGCCCGTGAGACAAACCCCACGGTTGCCGCCAGTAACAACCCTTCCTCCTGATCGTACTCGGCCTGGATCAGGGCACTGTCGATATCCCGGGGATTGACCGGTGAACTGGGCCCCGCTGCTTTCCCCAGTTTTTTCATATCCTCGCCGGACAATCGCATCGCAGCCCACACCAAATCGGGCAGGGTACCCTCTTCGCAGATGGCCATGAGGCGAGATTTATCGACCACGCTTTCGTCTGCATCTTTCGCTTCGATCATCGCCTTCGCCATGGCCTCCGTACCCAGCGCCAGGCGGCGATTGTCCAAAATGACCAGGACCGGGGCCGTGCCCTTTTTTTCTTCCAACCGATAGGCAGAATAGCCATTTATGGACGTCTTTTCCTGAACCGCGCCCGTCTCCTTCAGTGCATTCTGCAATTTCCCTTCATCAACCTCTCCCGACGTTACTATCAGTGCACCAGCCTCCTGCTTCATGGCATCCACGGCAAAGTAAACGTCCTGAACGGTCTCCGGGGACATCCCGGCCGATTTGAAAAGTTCATATCCGGTGCGGTCCTCCGCCCCCTGCAACCTGTCCTTTATTGCCGGGATTGAAAGCAATTTATCCATGCGGACGCGACCAATGATCGTCGCCCGAGCGGGTAAATACAGTAAATTTTCGTTTTTCACCTTCTTTCTTCGCGGCGCCTTGGGACTCTGCACTTTCTCCTTCTGATCCTGCACCTTCGAACTATCCGCGAACACGAAGAAAAGGAGAAAAATGATGATCCCGATCACAACAATCCCGCCCCCTCCTGCAATGGCGGCCACAGTCCATACGGACGGTGTGGAACTGGAGTCAGAATCCCCCCCATTCGGCGCATGCGCCTTCACGATCACTCCGGTTTTGTCGTTGAAACCACACTCAAAGCAGACGTTCTGATCCGGTTCCAGCTCAGCCCCGCAATTCGAACACGTTCTGACCGAATCCGACTGCTGGGGCCCCGCTCCCCCCCTCTCTCCTTCCTCGTCAGTGTCCAGGGACAAACTCATCTCATCATCTTGTTCCGCTTCCGTTTCCGGTTCCGGCACCGCAATTGTCTCTTCACAGCTGGGGCATTTTATTCGTTTCCCTCCGGCTGAATCCGGGACTTGGAGAACCTTACCGCAATTGCATTTTATTTGGAATGGCATTATTCCCCTCCTTCTCGTTTAAAGCAAATCTTTTATACGGAAGATGTATTGCCACGTCCCGTAGCAGCCTTAACGGGCAACCAGGAACATCCCGGAGGAACGCGGGTGCACTTCAGGGAACGGGAGCAGTTCCCGGGATCGGAAACGATTCCCTGACTACTTTTCACACAACGCTGATCCTTTTCAGCGTCCAACAGAGGGCCCAGACAGTATATACGCATATTACCAAAAAATTAGCAGGTTGTGAAGATACTCACACTCCAGCCCATGATGTTCGGGGCACCGCAGTCACGCATCGTCCTTCAAACGCCCAACCACCCCGCTGAGGGTCTGCAGAGCCTCCATCGGCGTCATTTCATCCGGGTTGAGGTCAAGCAATTCTTCCCTGACCTCCGCATCCATCGGCTTGAACAGTGGCATCTGTACCTGCCTGGTCTGGGGGAGGTCGTCCCGGTCGGGAGCAAAGGTGGGCTGATCATCCGGCCCGATAGCATTTTCCTCCAGGTGCTGAAGGATTTCCCGGGCACGGTCAATCACACCTTCCGGCACACCCGCCAGTTTTGCAACATGGATCCCATAACTCTGATCAGCGTGTCCCTCCACGATACGGTGCAGGAAGATGATCTCGCCCTGCCATTCCCGCACGGCCACGTTCAGATTCTCGACTCCGTCCTGGGTTGCCGCCAGTTGCGCAAGTTCATGATAGTGGGTGGCGAACAGCGTGCGCGCGACCACTTCGTCATGGATGTGCTCCGCCGTGGCCCATGCAATACTTACCCCGTCAAAAGTGCTGGTCCCGCGACCCACCTCATCCAGAATGATGAGGCTGCGAGGAGTGGCGTTGTTAAGAATGTTGGCGACCTCCACCATTTCCACCATGAAGGTGCTCTGCCCTCTCGCCTGCACGTCACTGGCTCCCACTCGCGTAAATATACGATCGACAACACCAATTTCGGCCTTTTTGGCGGGCACAAAACACCCCATTTGCGCCATGAGCGCAAGAAGTGCGACCTGGCGGATATACACGCTTTTGCCCGCCATATTCGGACCCGTCACGATCATCAGTCGGCTGGATTCGCCATCCATGTTGACGCCGTTGGGCACGAACTGGTCCTCCATGATGACCTCCAGCACGGGATGCCGGCCATCCTCCACCTCCAGACGGGTATCCCCATAGATTTCGGGCCGTGTGTAAGCGCGCCGGGCCGACACTTTCGCCAGTGAGAGGAGGGTATCGAGGGCGGCCACAGCCTCGGCCGTCTTCTGCAGTCGGACCGTATGTTCGGCCACTTCATCCCGCACGTCCTGGAAAATCTCGTACTCTAACTCCTGGGCTCGGTCATCAGCACTCAGGACTTTTGATTCCCATTCTTTCAGCTCAGGGGTAATGTATCGCTCGGAGTTTTTGAGCGTCTGTTTGCGAGTGTAGTTCTCCGGAACCTTGTCTTTATGGGCGTTGGTCACCTCAATATAGTAACCAAACACCTTATTGAATCCGACTTTAAGCGACGGGATATCGGAGCGTTCAGACTCTTTCTTCTCGAATTCAGCAATCCAGTTCTTCCCCTCGCGCGCGGTCTGGCGCAGCTCATCCAACTCCGCGTTGTATCCGTCGCGGATCAATCCCCCTTCGGTCAGCGCTGTCGGCGGATCTTCCACGATTGCGCTGCCGATCAGACCGGTCACCTCGGGTACGGGATCAAGCTGTTCCTTCAGTTCCACCAGCCGGTCTGCGGCCCCCTCATCGAGGATTTCGCGAAGCGGAGGGAGTTGATTCAAGCTGTTTCGCAGGCTGACCAGATCCCGAGCATTTGCGCGACCGGTCGACACCTTTGTGGTAAGACGTTCGATGTCGTAAATGTTGCGCAGATACTCGCTGAGGGCCTCACGCAACTGCGGCCCATCGACCAGTTCCTGCACGGCATCCAGGCGCGCCTGAATCCGTTCTTTATCCTTCAACGGGGTGAGAATCCGGCGCCGCAACATTCTGGCCCCCTGCGGCGTTAGCGTCTCATCCAACACCGACAACAAGCTGCCGTCCGTGCTGGTGTTGCGCATTGTATCGACCAGTTCCAGCGAGCGCTGTGTCATGCGGTCCAGGATCAAATAATCCCCTTTGCGAAAAGCCGATATATCCGTAATATGGTCGGCTGTTCCGCCCTGCGTCTCTTCCACGTAATTCAACACCGCACCAGCGGCGCCGATAGCAGGTTCGAGATCACTGCACCCAAAACCATCCAGACTGGCCGTTCCGAAATGTTCGTTCAGACGACGCCGACCGTCTTCCTGAGAGAACTCCCAGGGTGGACGTCGGGTGATCATGCATTCTTCACTGAGTTCCACCAGCGCGGGATGGTCCTCTTCATCCATCGATTCCGATTCCGGCAACAAACACTCCGCCGGATTGATACGACGCAGGCTATCCCCCAGCGCCTCGCTGTCCACATCTTCAACTTCAAAGCTGCCCGTCGACAGGTCCACCCATGCCAGTCCAAATCCATCGTTACCCTCGCGCACGGCCGCAAGATAGTTGTTGGCCGTACGATCCAGAATATTCTCCTCAGTCAACGTCCCGCGCGTCATCACTCGGGTTACATCGCGCTCAACCAGTCCGGACGACTCGGATGGGTCTTCCACCTGATCACAGACCGCGACCCGATGACCATCCTCAATCAGTCGCTTCATGTAATTATCGGCGGAATGACAGGGAAACCCGGCCATTGGCACCGGTTCGTCGCCTTTTTCCCGGCTGGTCAGAGCGATACCGAGAACGCGCGCGGCTATTTTGGCATCTTCATAAAATAACTCATAGAAATCGCCCATGCGAAACAGTAACAGGGCATCCTCATGTTGCTTCTTAAACGCCATGTACTGGCGCATCATTGGTGTAGCGCCCGATTTTGCCATAACATATATTGCTGTGCAGGGGTAAAGTGAACCACCAAACAGACGGACTCTGTACTGTATCCGGCCAGATCAATCATGTCAAAAACCGGTTTTCCCACGAATTGGTTGTCATTGACAGCCGTCACCCAATCCGCTACATTAAATGATCTGAATATGGGGAATTCTTTGTTGAACGATTCTGTGATTAGACTCTGTTTCAGTATTTGAGAAGCAATGAAAACGTATTTCGCTAAAAAAGAAGATTTCGGCCCGGAAAATAGAGCGTGGTATCACGTCGATGCTGAGGACAAAGTGCTGGGCAGGATGGCCACGGAAATCGCCACCCGCCTGATGGGGAAGGATCGTCCGGATTACACCCCGCACGTTGACACTGGCGCGTACGTAGTCGTCACGAACGCCGAAAAGGTGCGTCTGACCGGGAAGAAGATGTCGGAGAAAGAGTATGATCGTTATTCGGGTTACCCGGGCGGGCGCAAGGTGAAACCGGCACATGAGATGCTCGAGGACCATCCCGAGGAGACCGTTAGACTCGCCATAAAACGCATGTTGCCCAAAACGACGCTGGGCGACAAGATGTTGGAAAAGCTGAGGGTTTATGCCGGGCCGGACCATCCACATACCTCTCAGCAACCAGAAACGTTAGAAATAGACTAACTACGCACTCAGACTATTCCGGAAAATACGAGGTTTGATACAACGATGGAAAACGAATATTGGTGGGGAACAGGACGACGAAAAACGTCAACTGCCCGGGTGAGAATTCGCCCAGGCACCGGTGAGATCAAGGTTAACGAACGTGATCTTGAGGAATACTTCCCGCGTGCTTATCATCAGCGATCGGCCCTGAAGCCGCTTGAAGTCACCGATTCAGAAGGGAACTATGATGTTTACGTGAATGCCGACGGCGGTGGCATGACCGGCCAGGCGGATGCGATCCGTCTGGGTTTGGCACGGGCTCTGTTGAAGGCCGATAGTTCCTTTGAAGAGGCACTGAAAGAGAATAAGCTGCTCACCCGGGATGCCCGAATGGTGGAACGTAAGAAATTCGGCCGACATAAAGCGCGTCGCGGAAAGCAGACCAGCAAACGCTGAACACGCATACCGCATTCATCAAAAAAGCTCCAGCGAAACCGCTGGAGCTTTTTTTATGTACCCTCTGTCCCGATGTCAGCATTCGGTGAACCACGGTATGTATTTTGATATCCCCCGTGCCTCGCGCCGGGGAAAGTTATGTTTCCTCCGGCACAAACGGTCATGCTGATTTGAGCCTGTCGGCCAGATCTTCCGGTAGCGTGAAATTGGAATGAACGGTGCTCACATCATCGTTGTCCTCCAGCTCCTCCATCATAGCCACCACCTTCCGGCCATCCGACTCATCCAGCTCGGAATAGGACAGCGGCACTTCCGTTATCTCCGCGGACTCGAACTCAATATCTTTATCTTTGAGCACCTGCCGGACGTCATGGAAATCATCCTTGGGGCAGGTTAGTTCGTACACGCCCCCAGCCCGTTCGAATTCCTCGACTCCAGCTTCAACCGCCAGTTCAAAAAGCTCCTCCTCCCCCATGCTGTCGGCGTCCAGAATAATTTGCCCTTTGGTTTCAAACATCCAGTCCACGCATCCTCTGGTGCCCATTTCTCCGCCATGTTTCTCAAAGATCTTCCGAACATCCGCGCTCGTGCGGTTGCGGTTATCCGTCAGGGCATCCACCATAACCGCGGCGCCACCGCTGCCGTAGCCCTCGTAACGGACGCCTTCCACTTGCTGCCCCTCCAGTTCTCCAGCCCCCTTCAGTATTGCCCGTTCGATGTTCTCTTTGGGCATATTGGCGTCTTTGGCATCCTCGATGGCATACTGCAGCTCCAGATTGATATCGGGGTCTTTGCCGTTCCGGCGGACGGCGCTCATAATCTTCTTCGAAATTTTACTGAATTTCTTCGCCCGCCGCTTATCTTCTTTCTTCTTCTTGTGTTTAATTCCTGCCCAATGTGAATGTCCTGCCATGGTCCTGCCTCCTTGTCATCTGAACTTCAACCTATTTTAAGATTCCCTGCGATTCTGCCGTCACCGTACCATCGGTGAACGAGCATGGCGGAGGCTTCCGAAGTCTGGCGGGCACCACTGCAGGTGGTACACACACTTCCGGTGCACTGGACATTCCACATGACAGCAGAGACCGGCTTATTTTGTGATTATATTTCTTCATCTAACCGTGGTTTCATCCTTTCTTGACGGCGGCTCAACTACTTTTAATTATAATGCTTTCACTCTTTCGTGGCCAACATACCTCTCCCCCGGATCACCCGCCCCCCCTGAGCCAGCACCATCCGCCATATCGCCGGAAGAAGGGGATGCGAGAGCAGAAGCTCTTTGCGGGGTATCCATTGCAAATCACTCCACTCGGTTCAAATTACCCGTACAATCCGGGATAGCATGAAGTGCAAAAATGACTTTTGTGTGCTATAATTGCCCAGTCATGTTTGTCGTTGGTCAAACACAAAGACAAAGTACAACAAGACGCTGCACAAGGCTGCATTGCACATCATTCCCGGGGGGAGAGAGTTTCAGTGATGTGCCCGTGGGATAACGTGCCAAAGACAGTTCAGCAAAAGGGATATCGTGGCGAACACCGGTAAAGACAGACGACAGATGCCTCGCGTCAATTGTCCGGGCGCAATGGTGAAATACGAACGGAAAGCGGGTTTTTTCAAGGGACTTTTCGGCAAAAAAGAAATTACCTCAGATCTTCTACCCGCCGAAGACATCAGCGGTAGCGGTATGCGCTTTGAAGCCGATGAAGCCCTTGATCCGGGAACCCTTTTGAGACTGCGTATCAAATTGGGTGAGGATGTTTCGACTCTGAGTGTGAAGGGGAAAGTCATCTGGCAAAGCGGTTCCCAGGGCACACATGATTACCACGTGGGTATCGAATTCCAGGATGTTAGCGATCAAACGCAAAACAAAATCAACGCGGCCGTCCAGGCCCTGATGCAATCACCCGATGCGTTCAGTGGGGCTATCAGTATCGGAGATTTTCCGGCGTGGAGGGAAATAGCAAATTACACGGAACCGGAACGGAAAAAATGGATCAAATCCCTGAAAGGGTCCCTGTTGGAAGGCAACGGGGTGATGGTGAGTCACGAAACACGGAGCGAAACCCACCTGGTGAACCTGATGACTCAGCAGAAGTTCCGTGACCTACCGATCATCTATTCTTTCGCACTCCATACAAACGACGACAAAGCTGGGGACCTGGGGAAAGGGGAACGAGTAGAGTTCAAAGGTCGTATCAAAGAGATGTCGGTGGGAGCGGCTGAACCCGGCGAATCCACACAGGTCCGGGTGCCCGGTAAAGGCCGTATTCCAGCCGCCGGTTATATCGTCATATCCCTTCGAAAAGCCAGGATTTGAACGAAACCCGGGGGGCCGTTGCCCGTAAGGTTTCGGTGAACCACGTGCGTTTTGTGATGCCCTACTTGCCGGGCTTGTCCCGGTAGGGGCGTACCTGTGCACTACAGCGGCCGTACCACGCCAGGCGACAGGGCCTTCCGGCAGGGCGCTGGAGCCATCTTTGAACCCGCGCTGAAACC
>CAZXYF010000005.1:0-38218 GCA_964644705.1 uncultured candidatus Brocadiaceae bacterium
AATCGACACCAAACCGGGTTTGAAACCCGAAAGTTTTTAGTTCGGCCCGCTTAGAGTGTATCTGTTTTGTCTTGTTCCATCACGCCAATTCAGTTGCAACCTTCTGGCTAAGCACTGACGGTGTATGGGGGTTGTGTTGACCTTGGGCGCTCCGGCCGGTAGCATTCATTCAGCCATTCGATCACTGATACAGTTTGTTTTCGAGGATGCTCATGGATCCACAAATACTGCAATTCATGATGTCCCTGTTGGCCCTGTGTGTTTGGATCGGAATGTTTGTGTTCACGCTTGTTCTGGGCTTTATTCACATTGGACAGCTGAAAAAACACTGGAAAACGGGCCTGGTGCTGGGGCTGGTTTGCGTCGGCCTCATGGTGCCGCTGTTGATTTTTCGGCTTGCGCATTTCGATGTTGAGGCGGCCGTGGGCCAGATGAGCAACGGGGACATGCCGAACGCCCGTCTTATTTTGTATATCGGGATGGGGGCGGGGATCATTATCAATGCTCTGCGCATTCCATGGTACGGGTTTGTTTACCACACCGCCGTCTCGGAGTGGAATCTCATTAACCAGCATGCCTTTCCTGTTCTGGATAAGAAACGAGCGGGGATTGGGGATGCGTTTTTGCCGCTGCTTATCGTCGGGATTGTGCTGGGAGTGGTGAGTGTGTGGGTTTTCTGGCTCCTGCAGATTGAGATGAGTGGGCCCCTGAAACGCATGCTACGGTCCTTTCCGGGAACCCTGGAGGCGCCGGTGGCTGTTCGGATGGCGCTGACTGTGCCCGCTGCGATTATGCCCGCCGTGGTTGAAGAGTTGGCGTTTCGGGGCGTTCTTATGGGATTCATGAAGCGGGTTTTCGGGGAAAGCAGGGCGACGCTTGTTGTGGCCATCATTATCACGGCCGCTCTCTGGGGCATTTTGCATCTACCCAACACTTCCAGTCCTTCGGTGAAATTCGCCCAAATTTTCCTGGTTGGATTGTTGCTGGGGTGGATTGCACGCAACGGAAAGGTGGAAAAGGCCATTATCGTGCATGCCGGTCTGAATGTGGTTGCTGCCGTCTTCGGGGTAATTCTGGCTGGCTGAAAGATCGCCTGCGATTTATCTGCCGGGATCCATCATTCGTCCCATAAGAAGGATGGTGTGGCTATGGTGGGCTTGTGATTTCGTTCTCTCTGGAGAGCGGTAAGAAATGACTTTACGGTGAGCAGGGAAGCGGTGTCTCCCTTCGGGATCCATATGTCGTGATCAAAATGTAATTTGCCACTATACTTGCGTGTGTAAAATCTAACTTTAGAGTTCTTGGCGTCAAAAAGGGTCTCTAAGTCGGGATGCAGCATTTTATATTCGCTTTGCGACAGCATAGCTTGTGTAGATTGATCCCATGAGATCATGAGATGCGTCGCATTTTCGGGGCCGTGGGGCATCAGAGACGGTTTCAGAAGAGGTCAATACCCGATGGCCACGGTCGTCCTTTTCATTATAATTTTCGGCGGTGATAGAAACGTTCCACATTTCTCAATTCTGTCCCCCGTTGCTCAAGCACACGAGAACTGGAACGGAGTATATTATGCAACTGAAAATCAGTCCGACCAATATGGTCCATAGCGGAGGCGGACTTATCACTGACTCCTCTGGCGTTCTTCCATTTACGTATACGTCAATTTCACTGCCCGCGGGATACTCCGACAGGGCGGTTTCTGCACTTTTTCTCCGGCCTGACACGATTCCCCATGGGCTCGCTTTGTCCGTGTAAGACTGAGAGCCGACCCGATATTCATATTCGATCATAGGTTTATAATTGCTGCCGTCTCCCCCGCAGTTGGTGATCTCCCCATCTACAACTTTCGCAGTGATTCGCAGCCAACGTGTCAGAATATGATATCGCTTGAGATATCCTATCACGACAAAGATCATCACTCCTGTTCCGCACACTAAGGCGCCGATCAGTGGAATCAATAGCTTTTTACTCATGTTCGGAGCTCTCCCGTTGCACTCTGCAGGCTTTATTCAGCTGTATAAATAACCTATCGTGTCGCAGGGGGGTTCATCAATATTTCTGTGCCAGTATTTCGGTGTTTTGAGAACGATGTGTTTTATACGCTGATTCTGAGCCGTCAGATTTAAGTGGATGTTACTGTTGTATTTTTCAGGATTATATGACGGGCTTTCCATCTTGAAATATGTCCTGAGGTCGTGCGCGCGCAGCCTGTCTCGCCTAATCATCTCGCTTAATTGTCTCGCGTTTTTGCCGTTTTTCGTCCTCAAGCGGGTTTGAAATGCCGGAAACCCCATGCTTCAGCCTAATGCGGGAAATCTGCCGTTTTGGACAGCACTGCAGCCCTCCGGGGACCGGTGGCCCCCTGCTGACTGGGTTACGATCTGCCGGGCCGTGGGCCCTCATGAATCTACGAACCTGAAAATGTGCTTTTTGAAGTCACGGTAAAATTTACGATTGCTGGGTGTATCGGTGGTTTGCAAGTTCTGCGCATGTTTCGTGTTATTTGAGTGCGTTCAGTGCAGCCAATAGCAGAATCCATCGAATTCAGCTTCTGCCAGTCAAAGTCGATAAGTTGTAGGAATCACGTTTGCCCCTCTCGACAAACTGACACTGCACTCAACCCTGAGACGACGTATGCGTGACCGCGTAGTTTTTCTGAGAGCCCCTGGCAACGTTGAAATGCGGGTATGGTACGGGATGGTGTGCACTGACTCCTCTGGTTGATTTGCGCAAAAGGGCTTATTACGATGCTCCAATACTGGCCTGAGTATTTCACAAACCTCAGGCATTATTATTCGAAGAACAGTATTGGCTTATTTATCGAGGAATCCAATGGCCTACGAGCATATCTCATGTGATCAACGCGTCGTCACCTGGCAATCGGGCAAGCATACTCTTCGCGTGGAGCCCTGGGGCGATTCGAGCGCTCGGGTGCGCGCCACCCCGGCTCCCGAATTCAAAGATCTGCCGGGGGCTCTGCTTTCGCCTGAGGGAACGGCGAATGTGGAGATCGAGCGCGGCGAGGACGGTATCAAAATGCATAACGGAAAGCTGACGGTGAGTTTGAGTGATGAGGGGCGTCTGCGCTTCTTCAACTCCACAACGGGTGAAGTGCTGCTGGAGGAACCGGTGGTGGAGATACTTCATCCACCGGCGCGCGAATTTAAACATTCGTCGGGCAATCTGTGGTCGCTGGAAGCACGGTTCCTCGCGAAAGATGACGAAAAGTTTTTTGGCATGGGACAGCATCGTCACGGACGGTTTGACCAGAAGGGTTGTGTGCTGGATCTGCGGCAGGAAAACTGCGAGGTCTCAATACCCTTTACCATGTCCAGCCGCGGTTACGGATTCCTGTGGCACAATCCCGCCATTGGACGCGCCGAATTCGGTGAGACCCTCACTCGCTGGACGGCCGAGGAGACGAATCAGCTTGACTACTGGGTTACCGCCGGAGAAACGCCGGATGAAATCATGTCGAACTACGCGGATGCCACCGGTCACGCGCCGATGTTGCCCGAATGGGCGAGCGGCTTCTGGCAGAGCAAGCTCCGCTACAAATCGCAGGATGAATTGCTGGAGGTGGCCCGCGAATACCAGCGGCGGGATCTGCCCCTGTCGGTGATCGTCATCGATTTCTTCCACTGGCCCCGCATGGGTGATTTTTGTTTTGACGAGGACCAATGGCCCGATCCTGAGGGCATGCTGGAGGAACTGGAGGATATGGGGGTGAAAGCGATGGTCTCGATATGGCCCTCGTTCAACATGAACAGCCGGAATTTTGAGGAGTTTGATGACAAAGATTTCCTCGTGGAAACCGACAGCGGCACGCCCGCCATCCACAGATTTATCGACAATCAGCAGGAGGGACACGTGTACCTGCATTTTTACGATCCCTCTCAGCCGGAGGCGCGGGAGTTGTTCTGGGAGAAGATCCGGGAAAGTTACTACGAGCAGGGATTCCGCGTGTTCTGGCTGGATTGCTGTGAACCGCAGATGGAACGCGAGACCTATGAGGAGATGCGTTTTGATATCGGCGGGGCCAGCGAGGTGGCGTGTCTGTACCCGTTTCTTCAGGAAAAAGCTTTTTACGAGGGTATGACCGCGGAGGATGAGGAGGATATTTTCTTCCTGTGCCGCAGTGCCTGGGCCGGCAGCCAGCGTTACGGAACCGCGGTCTGGTCAGGCGATATCAAATCCACCTTCGAGGTGCTCACCGGCCAGGTTCGGGCGGGTCTGAACATGGCGGTCAGCGGCATTCCGTGGTGGACCACCGATATCGGTGGCTTCCACAGCGGCGATCCCACCACGCCGTATTTTCGTGAGCTCATCGTCCGCTGGTTTCAGTACGGCGTGTTCTGTCCGCTGTTCCGGCTGCATGGCGTGCGTGAACCGGTGATCGACCACAAAAAAGGGGGGCAGCCCAACGAGGTGTGGAGTTTCGGTGAGGACGCTTACGAGATTATCACTGATTACATGTTTCTGCGTGAACGGCTGCGCCCGTATGTGATGGAAGGAATGCGGGAAGCCCATGAGGACGGTATGCCGGTGATGCGTCCGCTTTTCTTTGAATTCCCCCATGATGAAACCTGTTGGGAATTGGAAGATCAGTTCATGTTTGGTCCGGATATCCTGGTAGCACCGGTGACCAGTGAAGGGGAGCGCGACCGCGAGGTGTACCTGCCCGCGGGGGCACAATGGACGAACCCATGGACCGGCCGGCAGCATACCGGCGGTGGTATGGTGGGAGCGGAGGCGCCACTGGAGCGAATACCGGTCTTTTTGAGGGGCACCGATAACCCCCTGGAAGAGGTGTTTTCGGTGGTGGATTGCTAAATATCCCGCGGGACGGAATTGTGTTTCCGATGCCAGTGACGAGGGCGATGATCACGAACAGCATGAGGCAGAGCGGGGAGAGTGTAACGCCGTCGCGGCTATCGGGCAGCCACGGGGCCGCGGGGGTTTAGGTATCAAGATCACGGTTGGAGGAGGCGCGTTTTGTGCTGAGTATGCGATCGATCTTCTTTTTCGGAGTGAGCACATCCATCCAACTGGCCGAGCGATGATCTTCGATGTCGTGACCGAGTTCAAAATAAATACGGGTGGTGCCATCTTTTCGTTCATGGTAGGTGAGCACCCGATCCATGTTCACAGTAATGGTCTGTTCGGACTTGTGTCCGAGTTCGTCAATATGTTTGTGTTCGGTTTCAAGCCACATACCTGTCTATAAACCCTCAAAAAGTGAGAAAAGATACCCGACATGTCCGATGGAGTATGCTACGTATTGAGTCAGGATGCGTCAAGATGATTCCCCGGGAATCTGTCGCTCTACGGGGGGTAATCCGTTGATAGCGCAAGTTGACCCACCGGGGTTGTTCGGATAGAATCAAATGATGGGGCGTAGACGTTCTTTCCCGTCTTTTGACCGTATGGTGACATCCATTTACCAATTTCAGGGTCAGACCTATGCGCTGGTTTTTAAGATCAAAAATTCACAATGCCACGGTGACCGAAGCCTGTGTGGAGTACATCGGCAGCATAACCATTGACCCCAATCTGACTGAGAAGGTTGGTCTGATGGAAGGGGAAAAAGTGCTGGTGGTGGACAACACCAATGGTGCCCGGGTGGAAACATACGTTATTGTGGGGGAACGCGGTTCTGGGGAGGTCTGCATGAACGGAGCCGCCGCCCATCGCATTAAGGTGGGCGATGAAGTGATTATAATGGGTTTTGAACTTTCCGATGAGGCCATTGACCCCTCCTGCATTCTTGTGGATGAGAACAACCAGTTTGTGCGCAATCTGTGACGTTTCCGAAGGTGTAAAAAATGCCAATTTACGTATATCAATCGGCGGATGACGGATGCGAAAAATGTCGGGAAGGATATGAGGTTCTGCAGGGCGTAGATGACGATCCGGTGACCGAATGTCCTCGGTGTGGGGCGGAAATGCGAAGGGTTCCCTCGACCTTCAACGCGGGCAGAGGCGATGTACTGTCCGACAGCAATCTGCGGGAGAACGGGTTCAAAAAAATGCGGAACACTGAAGACGGGCTGCGGAGGGAAGTCTAACATGGGAACCGCCGAGAACATAGGCCAGAACTACGAGAGCATACGAGAAGAACTGCCGGATCATGTGACCATTGTCGCGGCAGCCAAAACCCGGAGTGCTGAGGAAATTCAAGAAGTGATCGAAGCCGGGGCGTGTGTGATCGGGGAGAACTACGTGCAGGAAGGACGCGATGTCCGACGAAAATTGGGGGACGCGGCGGAGGCCGTCCGCTGGGATATGATTGGCCATTTGCAGTCCAATAAAATCAACAATGCGCTCCGCCATTTCGACCTCATACAGACCGTTGGCCGGATGAAGGTGGGGCGGGGCATCGATAAACGCGTTGAGGGCGTTTTCCCCATTTACGTGCAGGTGAACATCGGCGAAGAATCGAGTAAACACGGTGTCATGCAGGATGAGACCGAAGAACTGGTTACAGACCTCGCCCGGATGGATCATTTGTGTGTGAAGGGTCTCATGGCCATGGAGCCATACTTCGATGATCCCGAGAAAGCGCGCCCCTATTTCCGGCGAATGAAAGAAATGTATGATTCGTTGCGATCGAAGGACATTCCCGGTCTTCAGCTGGACGTTCTGTCCATGGGCATGACCAACTCTTTTCGGGTCGCCGTGGAGGAGGGGGCCAATATGGTGCGGATCGGGACAGCTATTTTTGGACCGCGGTGAATGGTGGGATTGCGGCGTTTTTCGTGATGGAACCTGCCGGTGCCGTGGAGCGAAAACCATACTTAAGCGCAGAATTGCGAGAAGAATATAATGACTCAACTGGAAGCTGCAGAACGTGGAGAGATAACCCCGGAAATGGAGCATGTTGCGGGAGAGGAAGATCTCGATCCGTCGGTGATTGCGGACAAAGTCCGCTCCGGCCGGGTCGTCATACCCGCAAACGAAAAACATGAGTGTCTGCAACCGGTCGGTATCGGGGAAGGGTTACGGACCAAAGTGAACGCCAATATTGGCACCTCCCCGTCCCGCTGCGAGCTTTCCGGGGAGATGGATAAGTTAGAAGCCGCGGTGGATGCCGGTGCGGATGCCGTGATGGATCTCAGTATCGGTGGGGACATCGATCAGAACAGGAAAACGGTCCTGCGCAACTGCGAGCGCCCGGTGGGCACGGTCCCGATATATCAGTGCGCTCTGGAACAGGGTGGCCCGGAAAACATGACGGCCCGGGGATTCATGGAGGGGTTTCGCAAGCATGCACAGGATGGGGTTGATTTTGCGACTATTCACGCGGGGGTTACCCGAGAAACGATACCCCTGCTGGAGACGCGCAAAATGGGAGTGGTGAGTCGGGGGGGATCATTTATGATAAAATGGATGCGGCGCCATGAACAGGAAAGCTTTCTGTATGAAAATTACGATGAAATCCTGGATATCGCCAGGGAATATGATGTGACGATGAGCCTGGGGGATGGATTGCGGCCGGGTTGTATTGAGGATGCGACGGATGAGGCCCAGGTGCGTGAACTGCGTAATCTGGGTGAACTGGCAAAGCGAGCCCGAGACCGTGGCGTGCAGGTGATGATTGAAGGTCCCGGACATGTGCCGCTGCGGGAAATAGCGGAGAATATGCGGTTGGAGAAGCAGCTGTGTGACCATGCACCGTTTTACGTGCTCGGTCCGCTTCCCACCGATTCGGCCCCGGGGTATGATCATATCGCCGGTGCTATCGGCGGAGCGATTGCCACATCGAAAGGGGCTGATTTCCTCTGCTATCTGACGCCCAAAGAGCATGTTGGACTCCCCGACGCCGATGATGTGCGGGAGGGAGTTGTCGTTGCCCGAATTGCCGCTCACGTGGGAGATCTGGCCAAGGGGTTGGATTCGGCGATCGAACGTGACCGCGCGATGAGTGCGGCCCGCGCGGAGCGGGATTGGGACACCATGGCCCGGTATGCGCTGGATCCCGTGAAGTTTACGGAGATGTTGGAGGAGGAGGACAAAACCGACCAGTGCTCGATGTGCGGTGAATACTGTGCGTTGAAGGTCTATCGAGAAGAAGAGTCCGAGGGATAACGCCGGAAGGCGAGGATCGGAAGATGCTGAAGAGGCTGGCCAAAACTGCCGTATATATCATCGCAGCGTTAGGGGGGATGATGGGCATAATATGCGGCGGTGGATGGCTGATATGGAGTTACGCGGCCGCACCGGAACGTGTTCAAAAACGGGTGCGACAGGATCTACAAAAGCAGTTTGCGGGGAGAGTCCAGGTGCGCTGGGCGGAGCTGTCCCCGTCTTTACGGCTAAACGTGGAAGGAATAAAGGTTTTTCTCCCCTCCGGCAAGCGGTCCGTAATAGCCATCCCGAGAACGCACGTGCGCTTCGATCCCGAGCGATTCCTGCATGGCGAACAGGTTCCCAGACGGGTGGAATTGTCCTCGCCCGAGCTACGGATCGTTCACGATGTGTCGGCTGATGAATGGAATCTGAGTGAGTTGCTGCGCCGACGGAAAAAAAAGGAGCGCAGGAAGGAAGTGCCGCGATCGTTACTGCAGGACGGATTATACGTGGAAAATGGTTCCGTGAGCATCCGTTCCAGAAAAATATTTAAGTCACCTGATCCGCGGGTGGTAGAGGGGGTCAACCTTCGCCTGTTTCGCCGGTCGCCGGGCGGACCTTTATGGAATCTGACAGGAAACGTGAGTCGGGGAATGCTGAAGGGGATGGTGTTTTCCGGTCGATTCGCGGATCAGGGCTTCTGGCTGGATTGCGTTATTGAGGATTTAATCGTAAACAAAGCTCTTCTCAAGCGTATTCCGGTGGGGAAAGATCTGGAGGAACTGTTCCATCCCCGTGGGCGGGTTCGGGGGGATATCGGCATTCACGTTCCCTCGGATCAGTCGGGAGCCAGATATAATGCGCGGATCGATTTGCGCGGCTTGAACAGCCGAACAAAATTCTACGGTGCCCGGATGTATGAGATGGCCGGTCAGGTGCTGATCGTGGGGGGCAAAGTTATTTTCCGGGACATAAGTGGCCGCTTACCACCCGACGAACTCGGGTTGAAGGCGGAAGAGTGTCAACCCGCGAAGGTGCGGATAAACGGCGAATATGACATTAAATCTAAGAACTCATGGGTGCGAATTGAGGCGGCGGATATGCCTTTGACGCGGGAGAGCGTAAAGGAAATTCCGGAAGTCGGGCCCGAAATATGGAAAGAATTGCAGCCAGATGGGTTTACGGATGTCTCCATTAAGGTGGAGGACGCACCGGACAAAAAAACGCGTTTTGGTGTTCGGGCGGATCTGAAAGAGGTCAATCTCACGGTTAATGAACTACCGTTCAATCCCAGCAAACTGGTGGGCGAGGTGGATGTGACGGAGAAACGGGTCAAACTGCGGGATGTCCGCGGAGTTGTAAAACAGGGCAACCGGACCGCCAGACTTATCCTGAATGGCACATTTGACACTAAAGGGCATCCGCGGGACCTGACCGTTCAGATGTCCAATTTCCGGCTGAGTGAAAAAACGGTGCGCGCCATCCCGGATTTTGGGGAAGATTTCTGGGAGGCATTTCGACCGGATGGGACGGTGGAGGGAACTATTACATTGAGAGATAACGGTGAGAAACTCCAGGTGGCGGGCTCCATTCACCTGTCCGACGCAACACTACGCCCGGAATTTGTGCCGCTCACGTTGCACGGCGTCACGGCAACGGTGCATTTCGATGATAATGGTGTACAGATCAGTCGGCTGGTTGGGGATATGAAGGTGGTTTCTGGGGAAGATGAAGAAAAAGAACACGTTGAGCTTACCGGTCAGCTTGAACCCGACTGCCGTTCCGGCACCATATCTCTCCGGGTTCCCACCTGTGACCTCCACAGGGCTCTTGTGCGAGCGGTTCCCGGCGTCGGGGATGCCCTCTGGGAGCAGCTTCAGCCGCAGGGATTGGTGGCGCTGAATGGCCGGATTGCCTATGACTTGGATGATGAAGATCCGGTGTCCTACCTGATTCGTCTGGGCCTGAGAAACGCGCGTGCCACCTGGAATCGGTTGAAAGTGACGATGAGTTCGATGACGGGCACGGTGATCGTAAGCGATACCAATGTGCTTATTCCGCATGTTCAGGGCGTAATTGCAAGTGGCCCCTTTGATGCGTCCGGTTTCGTGACACGCAGCTCGAAAGGAACAATTCGATACAATGGCACCCTGGAATATCGGCGGGTGAATTTACGGCGCTTGCTCTACGAAGTGACCGGCGAGGAACGAAATACTCAGGGCCGGATTTCCGGCTTGATTGAAATGGGGGGGCGGGTGGGTGATACAAAACGGATAGCCGGAACGGGAACGATGGAACTTGCAGATGGTAAAGTGTGGAAAGCTCCGGTGTTGCTCGGTTTGATCGATGTGCTTCATCTTTCCTCTCCCGGGCAGTACGGCCGTTTTGATGAGGGGAAGATGCGGTGTACGTTCGATTCAGAATCCGTGCAGATCCAATCTCTGCGGCTCACCAGTCCCGCGGCGGAGTTGACCGGACAGGGAACGGTGGGGCTTGAGAATGGGGAGCTGGACCTGAAGATGGTGGCGGCCACTCTGCCCACGGGGGGACTGCCGGTGATCGGGCAGGCCCTGCGGGTGGTGTTACGTCCCATCGAGCGACAGCTGATTCGTGTCGAAGTGACCGGAACGTTGTCGGACCCGAAATACAGCCCCAAACCTTTGCAGAATGTGACGCGCCCGATCACCAGCCTGTTTGGCCTGATTACCAGTCCATTTCGCGGTGACGGGAAAAAGAAAGAGAAAAAGTGATTTTGCACGATCTCAATATCAATGTTGATTCAAGGATGATTTGGAAATGGAGTCACAGATGGGAAAAGCCCACGTGGTGATTGTTGGTAGTTCGAATACTGACCTTACGGTCGTAACCGACCGGTTGCCTGAACCGGGCGAAACGGTGACAAACGGGCGCTTTTACGAATCCGGCGGAGGCAAAGGAGCCAATCAGGCCGTGGCGGCACATCGGGCCGGGAGTGAAGTTCAGTTCGTCGGGCGGGTGGGCGATGACCGCTTTGGCCGTGCCACCATAGAACGTCTCCGTGAGGAGGGCATCAACACAAACGCTGTGACCATCGATGCGGATAACGCCAGCGGTGTCGCCCTGATTCTCGTGGATGCGGACGGGGAGAATTTAATCGGCGTGGCGCCAGGCGCGAATCATGCCATTACGCCTGAACAGGTGGAAGCATGCAGGGACATTATATCAAGCTCTGATGTGCTGGCCAGCCAGCTCGAGCTGCCGATGGAGGTGGTTGATGCAGCCCTGTCGGTTGCGCGGGACAACGGGGTGATAACCGTTCTTGATCCCGCGCCCGTGCCGGAAGGCGAAATCCCCAATCGGGTTCTGAAAAACGTCAGCATCCTCACTCCGAACCAGGCAGAAGCGGCAAAGCTGGCCGGGATGAACCCCGATTGCGAACCGGTGGACGCGGCGTCGAAACTGCGGGAACGGGGGCCGGAGGCCGTCGCCGTGACGCTGGGGAGCGATGGCGTGCTTTTGAGCACTGCGGACCGCGCCACACTGTTTCCTGCGGCCCACGCAGAATCCGTTGATGCGGTGGGAGCTGGTGATTGTTTTGCAGCGGTCCTTGGCATGGCGCGAGGTGAGGGAAGGCCGTGGGAAGAAGCCGCGGAAATGGCCGTGTGTGCGGCGTCGTTGGCGACGGAATCACCGGGCGCTCAGAAGGCGATGCCAGAGCGGAACGAAATCATGCAACGCATGAAAACATATGATGCTGATCCTCGAGAACTATAACCGACGGAGATTATTCGGATGTTACTGAAAAAAATAGGTAAAGTTCTGGCTGTCATAACCCTTGTCCTCGCCATGGGGTATTCTCTCTATTCCTCCGGTCTGGGGGAATGGCTTACCGGTGGAAAGGATGGACAGAAGGGTGGCAAGGAGAGGGCCACGGAGGATGGTGCCCCCCAGAACGCGTCGTCTCAGGGCAGATCTGGCGATGAAAATGTGCGGCTGACCGTGAAAGAATTCAGTCGTAAGGTGCGCGGGGAGGACAGTGGTAAAACTGAAACAAGCATCAGCGGGGAAAAAGCGGTTCTGCGGAAAGATAATCTGTATCGGATTTTTTCTCCCGTCATCGTATCCCTGGCGAAAGAATTAGCGGAAGAGGGGGACGTTGATGTCGAGATGAATAATGTACGGCTTACCGCCGACCATGCTATTTTTGATGAAGATGAATCGCGTATCGAGTTGAAAAACTCGGTCCGCGCGACCGGCGACGATTTCGTCATCACCACCGAAAGCGTGACCTATGAAGCGGATGAACAAAAAGCACATGGGTCGCGTCCCGTCCGTCTGGAGCGGTATCGTAAGACCGAAGACGGTGAGAAGGAACAGACGATGGTTGTAACGGGTACGGGACTGCGCGGGGATCTTGTGGTGAGCTCGGTGCAGCTGCAAAAAGATGTTAAAGCTGTGTTGATGAACGTTTCGCAGGAATTCATGGCGTCGGGAAGTTCGGAGGAGACGGCGGAGACGGGGAAAGAAGCGGGGAAACGAACCATTGTGATTCGCTCAGAGGGACCGATGATCTACGAGGACGGAGCCCGCCAGGTGACGTTTAAGAAGAATGTGCGGTTAACATCGGAAGGGAAGAGACTTCGAGCAGAAAAAGTTGTGATCCAGTTGGTCAAAAAGGACAAGGGGGGAATGAAGGTGGAGGGTTTGACGGCCCATGAAAAAGTGAAGCTGAGCTTTGAGAATAAGGAAGCAACCGGAGACACGCTGGTCTGGAAAAATGTCACGCAGGCTGGAGTGTTGAATGGTAAACCCGCGCAGCTGGATACACCACGATTTACCGTTGAGGGGAAGGAGCTGACGTTCGTACGATTGGATAATCGTTTTCAGGTCAAGGGGGCGGGCAAGCTCGTGCGGAAGCCAGGCGAGAAGCAGGCCAGGGAAGCCGCAGAAGATCCCGAGGGAATGCAGTTTTCGGAAGGCTCGCCAATTACGGTGACGTGGAAAGAGGGAATGACATACGATTCGGGGGCCCGTGAGGCGAGTTTCCGGAAGAATGTTCTGGTCCAGCAGGAACAGACAAAAATCAAGTGTGACAGCATGGATATGCTTTTCGATGATTCGGGGAACAAAGTTCAAAAAATAACGTCCACGGGATCCGTAGAAATCACCGGTGGGAAGGGATCCAAAAAACGGCATGCCCGATGCCACAGAGCCATATGGAAAGGCGACGAGCGTGCCGTGATCCTGAAGGCAAAGGAAGGGGAACAGGTAGAAGTGAAATCCGCCCGAGAAAAGCTGTACTCCTCGACGGTCTCCTACCTTCCCGGTTCGGACCGGCTGGAATGTCCGGTGGCAGGCAAGATTATATTGTTGGAGCGGGAAGAGGAGAACAAAGAGCGCAGTCCAATGGTTGTAACGTGGAAATCCTTTATGTTGTATGAGCGGTCCACGGGATCCCAGGCGGTATTTCAGGGAGATGTGCATGTGGAACAAACCGGACGCGATCTTTCGGCGCGGTTTCTGCGCGTAATGTTCAATGCCAAACAGGAACCCGTGCAGGTTATTGCCAGTGGAGAGGCAAGGTTGCAAGTGGAAGGAGCGCCGGAGGTCGGGAGAGAAACGGATAAAGCGGGGGAGAAAAAAGAAAAGGGGGAGAACATAGAAAACTGGCATCTGACGTCCGACCGTATTGAAGGGTATTTGCAGGAAGACCGAGTCAAAGCTGCGGGACCGGGAAAACTGTTTATCAAACGAACGAAGTCAGACGGTGATTGGATAAAATGGAAAGACCGGATGCGGGCGAATTTCGGCAAGTCTTATGCTGAGTTTTACGGAAAAGTTCGATCCAGCTTCGGTGGTGCGAAACTGGACTCGGAGAAGTTGCGACTGGATTTCAATGCCAGGCGGGAGCTGCGACATCTCAATGCCAAAGGGAAAGTGCGATTCGTTTCCACCGGTAAGCAGGCGTGGAAGATGAAAGCAGAATTCGCGGAGGCTATTTTTGCTCCCGGCAGCGTGCTCAGTCAGATTATTGCCCGCGATAACGTTGTGGTGCGGGATAAAAATAGGCGGTTGAAATCGGAGTTTTTAATCCTCTTTTTCCAGGAACAATCCGGCGGAAAAGGACAAGGACAATCTCTGAAGCGTGCTCTTGCGCGCCGGAATGTTCGCGTGCGATATCAAGGGGAGGACGAGGGGGAGGAAAAACTTCGGGCCAGCTGTGACCGGTTGGATTGGGACGCGGAATCGGACAAATACCGATTGAAGGGTGACCCTGCTGAGTTGGAAAAAGGAAAGATGCAGATGGATGGGGAGAATATCATCGTTGACCGCGGCTCCGGGCATGTGAGTTTGCCCGGCGGAGATACGCCGGCCAGCACGTCCGTAAAAGAATAGCTGGTTGAGGCCTCATAGAAATGCGAAAGGAGCGCAACATGTCGGATAACATAAAGATGGCTGTTCTGCTGTCCGGAAGTGGGCGGACGCTGCAGAATTTTTTGGATTTATCCGCAGATGGAAAGCTTGATGCTGATGTGGTGAAAGTTATCAGCAGTTTGCCCGATGCTTACGGTCTGACACGAGCGGAAAATGCGGGGGTGGACACCGCCGTTGTACAGCGCAAGGACTACGACACTACCGAGAGTTTCAGCGAGGATATCAGTGCGGAACTGGACACATGTGATCCGGATCTGGTTACGATGGCGGGTTTCATGTGTTTTTACCGGATTCCGGAGCGTTATCATCTTCGTGTGATGAACATTCACCCGGCTCTCCTGCCCGCTTTTGGGGGTAAGGGGTATTATGGCGAACGCGTCCACCGGGCGGTTCTGGAACATGGATGCAAAGTAACCGGTTGTACCGTGCATTTTGCCGATAACATCTATGATCATGGGCCCATCATCGTGCAAAAAGCGGTGGAGGTAGCCGAGACGGACGATGCACATGAACTGGCAGACAGGGTGTTTGAAAAGGAAAAAGAGGCATATCCGGAAGCTATTAATCTTTTTGCGCGGGAGCGGCTGAAGGTCGAGGGGCGGTGTGTGAATGTTCTTCCGCCCGGGGAATGACCGAACGGCCGGGGAGATTATCCGGGGCCAAAGCAAATGAACGTTGTGTCGTCGTGCTGGTCGGCGCTACCCATGTAGTCCCAGACGGATGTTTGGACGTTTTCAAGAATGGAGTGGGGGCCATCGCCGGACTGGTGAAGAACCCGCACGAGTCGTTCCAGCCCAAACGGATTTTTATCCTCGTCCATAGCATCTATAACGCCGTCGGTGAAGAGACAAATCCGTTCGGAATCTGAAAGCTGGAATTTAGCGGACTGATAATTTTGGGAACTTCGGACACCTACGGGCATGTGTCTTGCCTTACTGACCTGGATGATCGATCCGTTGTCTCGGCGAAGCAACGGGGGCCAGTGTCCCGCATTGACAAACTCCACGATGTGGTCATCCGGATTCAGCAGCATATAGATCAGAGTGACATACCGGTCCGTTGTGGAGGCCACGAGGCTTTCATTGATTTCGGTGATCAACTCTGTTGGCGGTTTCCCCGCGGCTGCTGAGGAACGAATATTGGTGGTGAGTTTTGCCATCAGGAGAGCCGCGGTTATGCCTTTGCCGCTGACGTCCCCGATGAGCACGGCCATCCGTTCGTCGGGCAGGCGAATGAAGTCATAGAAATCTCCCCCCACTTCATGGGCGGCGTTATACCAATCGGCAAACTGGTAGCCAGCGATGTCGGGAGGAGACTGGGGCAGGAAACTGTGTTGAATCCGTTGAGCATTTCGAAGATCGCGTTCCATCCGCTCCTGCTCCACGAGATTTTTGTGCATCCGGGCATTTCCGATCGCGAGGCTGGCAAAGTTAGCCAGAGCAGACAGCATGCTCAGGGAGTCCTTATTGTAGGTGGGAGTCACCTGGCGGGTGTCGAGGGATATGAACCCGAGTATCTCATTGTCATGTTTCAACGGCGCGCACATCACCGAACGCAGTCGCAGATCCCGAACAGTCTGGCTGGTTTCGAATCGTCCATCGTGCAGAGCATCACGGGTCAGGACGGATTGTTTTTTGTCAATGACCTGTTCGATGAGTGTTTGGCTAAGAGAAACGCGATCGGGTTTGTTCGAATTTTTGCCTTTGACCGCTGCAGGATAGAGCTTCCCGGTGTCGGGGTTACGCAGAACGATGAATCCCCGGTCGGTATCCGGGAACGCCTCAAACAGAGTTTCGAGCACCTGTGAGAGGAGTTTATCCTCATCCATTCCGATATCGATGGACTCGAAGAATTCCATGACCATGCTGAACTGTTCATGTGTGGCCGGCCCCGATTCACCGGAAACAACTGCTCCCTCTGAACTGGTTTCGTGTGAGGTATCGATGGAGATGCTATCCACCAGCGTGGTTGACTCGACTCCCAACAGGTCCAATTCGGTGTTTTCTGCCTGGGCCACTGAGTCATCAGTTGTATCCTCACGGAATACGAATTGCGTTTTACCGGTTTGTATTACGTCACCCTCGCGGAGGGCCTGGCGGTGAACCCGACGTCGATTCAAAAACGTGCCGTTATGACTGTTGAGGTCCTCAACCACATAGTGCCCGGGTTTGGTTTCCTGGACTCGGGCGTGGAGACGGGAAAGGGCGGGATCATCGAGTCGGTAATCAACCTGTTGTCCGCGGCCGATCGTCTTTTCATCCGACAACTCCAGGGTTTGTCCGGCGGCGGGTCCTGTTTTTACTTCGAGGGTGGCCATGATGGTCGTTCCTGTTATTCTTGAGGGAAAAACAGCATTCGAGCATTGTGGGTGGTGAGGGCAGCTATTTCATCGGGCGACTGATTGCGCAGAGAGGCCAGGGCGCGGATCGTGTGGGTGATGTGAGCGGGCTCATTGTTATCACTGTTGATCCCATCGGGAGTCATGTAGGGACAGTCGGTTTCCACCAGGAGCCTGTCGTCCGGGACCCATTGGGCGGCCCGTTTAAGCTTTTTGTGGCCCGTCCGGGTGAGAATCCCTCCAAAAGCAATATACATTCCGATGTCCACGTATTGTTCAGCAATCTGCTTGCTGCTGTCGAAACAATGCCGAACGCCCCGTAAATCCGATGTTTCGTCCCTGATGACGGCCAGGGTTTCCGGGTCGGCCTTTCTTGCGTGGACTATGAGGGGTAGATTGTTATCCAGCGACAACTGAACGTGCTGGCGGAAAAAGGACTTCTGTGTGTCCTGAGAGGAACAATCATGGTGAAAATCCAGTCCGCTTTCGCCGACAGCCACAACGGAGTCATCGGTCAGCATATCGCGCAACTGGAGGGTCCAGTTGGAGTCAGCTGTTGCGCAACGGGTCGGGTGAATTCCGGCCGTGGCGGCAAGCATTCCCGGGTATTGCCGGCTGAGTTTGGCGCACCGACGCGAGGTAGCGAGCGAAGTGCCAACGCAGAGAAGCCGGCGTACGCCAGCTTCTCTGGCGCGTGCCAGAACTTCCGGTATTTGGTCGGCGAAACATTTTTGTTCAAGATGTGCGTGGGTGTCTATAATGTTCATGGTTGCAGGGGATTCAGCAAGGCGGTGCGGTGCTCCCCAGCCCCGAAACGCCCTGAATGGGTTTATTTTTGAATGTTTTGGGCAGCACGGCTGTTTTCAGTAAACGCGTTACATATAACCCATCTTAAACGGTGGGGCGGGAGCATACAAGAAATACTCCAGGGTGGAGGTGGCCTGGGCGCCGATGTTTCAGGTTTTGTTAAGCTGGGGCAGAAGTTATAATCACGTCAGCGACGAGCGCGCCATGCATGCTGGGCCTAAAAACCTCAGAAGGGCTGGCGACGGAATTGCCTTCTTAAAACGTGAGATTGGTGAAGGAAAAAAAGATGCCTCAGCTGCGCAGAGATCCTGTGGGCGGACGATGGGTGATTATCTCCACTGAACGTGCCGCCCGTCCCGGTGATTTAGCGGAAGGAGGGCAGGAATGTACCGGAGGTTATTGTCCATTCTGTGAGGGGAACGAGGAAAGCACCCCCCCGGAAGTCCTATCCTACAGGGATCCGGAAACGGAAGCCGATGAGACCGGATGGCGAGTGCGTGTCGTCCCCAACAAGTATCCAGCGCTCAAAGCGGAGGGGATGCTGGAGGAGGAAAAAGAGAGCGGTGTTTTCCACACGATGAGTGGCCTTGGCCAGCACGAGGTCTTCATAGAGGGGGCGGAGCATCATCTGAGCCTGAGTGAACTGCCCCTTGACACGGTGGAGGAGGTGGTGGCGGCATATCGGGAGCGCATGTTGGTTCACAAAAGTGATCAGCGGATGGTCTATGCGCTGATTTTTAAGAATGTGGGACGACGGGCGGGGGCATCTCTCGAACACAGCCATTCCCAACTGATTTGCACTCCGGTTGTCCCCAAACGCGTGGGGGAGGAGATGGACCGGTGTGAGGAGTTTTATCAGTTCCAGGGCGAGTGTCTTATGTGCAGCACCGTGGAGGAGGAACTGAAAGAAGGGTCGCGAATAGTTGTGGAAAACGACCATTTTGTTGCACTTACTCCTTATGCGTCGCGATTCCCGTTTGAAATGTGGGTTGTGCCGCGCCAGCATATGTGCCACTATGAGGATATGTCGGAGAAGTTGTTGAGGGAATTTGCGCGGATCCTCCACGAAGCGGTCAGCCGTCTTGATCTGGCGATGGAAAAACCCCCGTACAACTATGTGCTGCACACGACGCCTTTTACGATAGGCAACGTGGATCATTTCCACTGGCATCTGGAAATCATACCGCGTGTGACGCACGTGGCTGGCTTTGAATGGGGTACCGGATTTTATATCAATCCGGTCAGACCGGCTGATGCAGCGGAATCGCTTCGGGAGATTCAGTCCGGTGGGGATGTGCGTGAAATGGCGGGTAACACGGAAGTGCGACTGTAGCAGAATTGTATGGTATGCTTTGAGTGTGCCATCTTGCTAATCGTATTGGAAAGTAACATCAGTGAGGGCAGAAAGACATGAAGATAACGATTGTTGGATCGGAAGTGGTACCCTTTTCAAAAACCGGTGGGCTCGCTGACGTTGTTGGTTCTCTGCCGATGGCCCTGGATGAGAAGGGCCACGATGTGAACGTTATCAGCCCGTTTTATCGGGAGGTGCGCGAGAACGCCGATAAACAGGGACTGGAGCTTGAACCTATGGAGAACGCCACGGTGCGCGTTCCCGTCGGTGACTTCGAACAGGAAGCGGTTCCGGTTCGGGGGCATTTGCCCGACTCGGATGTTACGGTGTATTTCCTGAAAAACGACCGATACTACGATCGGCCGGGCCTTTATACCAATCCCGACGACGGAAACGATTATCAGGACAACAGTGAACGATTTGTGTTCCTGTGCCGCGGCACGATGGAACTGTTGAAAGAGCTGGAATATCAACCTGACATCCTGCACGGACACGACTGGCAGACCGGCCTTGTACCCGTGTATCTTGAACATAAATATCGTGAGGATTTTCGGGATACAGCTTCGGTTTTCACTGTCCACAATCTGGCGTACCAGGGGCTTTTCTGGCACCGCGACATGAAACTTACGGGTCTCTCCTGGGATCTGTTTAACTGGAAGATGCTGGAATATTACGGCAAACTTTCTTTTCTGAAAGGAGGATTGGTCGGGGCGGATGTGCTGACGACGGTGAGTGAGCAGTATGCCCGGGAGATCCAGACGGAAGAATACGGGATGGGGATGCACGGTGTTTTTCAGGAACGCGCCAAGGATTTGTATGGAATCGTCAACGGCGTGGATTACGGCGTGTGGGATCCCAGAGTTGATGAGCACATTCCCGAAAATTATGGGCCGGAGGACCTGGAGGGCAAAAAAATCTGTAAAACAGCGCTCCAGGAGGAGTTCGATCTGGCTCAGCGAGAGGATATACCCCTGATGGGAATGATCGGGCGCCTGGTTGAACAGAAGGGCATAGACCTGGTAGTTGATGGTATGAATGATATAGTTCGCCGGGGGATGCAGGTGGTGATTCTGGGGACCGGACAGGAACGATACCATGAGATGCTGGAGAGAACGGCCGAGAAATATCCAGAAAATGTGGGCGTGTATCTCGGATTCGATGAAGCCCTGGCACATCGCATTGAGGCGGGGGCGGATATGTTCCTGATGCCCAGCAGGTTTGAGCCCTGCGGTCTGAATCAGCTCTACAGCATGCGTTACGGTACAGTTCCGATCGTCAGCGCCACGGGTGGGCTGGTGGACACCGTTGTGAATTATCAGCAGGCAGCGGGTTCGGAAAGTGGAGCTACGGGATTCCTGTTCCGCCCTCATGGTGTGGCGCAGATGGTGGAGGCGATAGATCGGGCTATCAGGCTATACAAAAACGAACCGAAAGACTGGGACGATGTTGTCATGGCCGGTATGAATCAGGATTGGTCCTGGGACCGGAGCGCCGAGGAGTATGTGGATGTGTATGAAGAGGCCATGAGAAAACAATAAGATCCGCGTCAAGTCCCGGCAGGGTGCGTTCGGCCGGTGAAAAAAAAGGTCGTCGGCGGTCATACGTGGAACCACAGACAGCGTGGAGAGGGAGCGTTGTGCCCATGGGGAAACCAGACACGGGAACTTCGGACCACTGCCGTCCGGAAAGCGAGGTCAATAGGGCAGCGGTGGCCATGCTGAATAAAGAGGGGGTATTTACACGCTGGGGGAAGGACTGCGAAGAGATGTTTGGCCGCTGCGCGGATGAAATGGTGGGAAACTTCACCCCCGAGAACCTCGCGGTTGAATCGTATGAACTCAATGATTTTTTGGATGCGGCGAAGCGTGAGGGGCGGGTACACCGGGAAGTGATGGTTTTGAATGGGGAGGGTGAGCCTTTTCTCGGGCATGAGTCGATTTTGCACATGCCTGCAGGGGAGCGGGGCACCAGCGCTTATGTTTACTGCATAGTTGATGTTACCCCTGCCAAACGGAGGGAAGAGGATCTGTGTCGAGAGCGAAATCGTCTGGACGCTCTGGTGGAAGCAATGGGGGGCGGGCTGGCGCTCTTCGACGCCGACATGAAACTGCAATGGGCCAACGAGCGCCTGCGTTCCTGGTTTGATGTTGAACGGATATACGGCCAGGGCTGTTGTGAGGTTTTTGCGCGGGAGGGAGCGGGCTCCACCGTATGCCCTCTCAAACGTATTGATGGGGAAAATGTCCCATTCAACACGACCACTGAACATGTGGACGAAAAGGGGCAGTGGCGGTGCTTTCTTCACGTGGTGACGGAAGCGGACATCGGACATCACCGATACCTCGTTCTGACTACCGATATCACTCATCAGCGCAGGCAGAAGGAACAGGTGCAGCTGGTTGATCGCCTGAGCGAGTGTCTCCAGGGCAGTTTGAATCTGGATCGGATTCTCTATCTCACCCTGATGTGCGTCACGGCGGGCCATGCCCTGGGATTCAGTCGTGCCTTCATTCTTTTAATCGAATCAGATACGGGGAGATTGAAGGGCGTCCGGGGGGCCGGGCCCATTTCTGAGCAAACAGCCGAGCGCATCTGGGCGCACATCGGTGAAGAGGAAGGGGGAGAGTGGGAAAAGGAAACAGCCCTGAATGGGGGAATTGAAACGGGACTGACGAAAAAAGTCCGTGACCTGGATATCCCGGTGGGTGGCCTGTGCGAAAGAGTGCTGGAATCACGCAAACCTTACGTTGTGCAGGGTGCAGACAAAAACCCGGTGCTGCACAAAGATTTACGTAACAGGCTGGATCTGGATGAATGTGTGCTTGTTCCGCTGGTCAGCGGAGACACCCCCGTGGGGATCATGATTGCCGACAATAAGGTGTCGGGTCGGCCGGTGGATGAGGAGGGTGTGGAACAGCTCCAGGTGTTTGCCACTCAGGCGTCGATGGCAATAGCCAATGCACGTGCTTACACAAAACTGCAGGAAAAGGTGGAACAACTGCATAAGACGCGCAGTAAACTTGTGGAGAGCGAGCGACTGGCGAGTGTGGGAAGGATGGCCGCACAAATGGCCCATCAGATGCGCACCCCATTGGCGTCCATTGGAGGGTATTCCCGAGCGATTATGCGCTCGGCGCCCGAAGAGAGCACGATCTATCGCAATGCGAAGATCATTTACGAGGAAGAGCAAAATTTGGAAGCGGAAGTCAACGAAACCCTGGAACTGTCCCGTCCCATAAAACCCAATCGCAGTGTAACGGACTTCAATAAGCTGGTGCGAGAGACCGTGGACCGGTTTTTCTGCGACGGTGCAAGACAGGAAATGCAGTTATCCGTGAGTCTCGATGAAGGGGTTCCGGATGTTGCGGTGGATTCAGCTCTTATCCAGCAGGTGATCAATAATTTGTTGGAAAATGCGAGGCAGGCGGTGCAAGATCAGCCCAAGCAACGAATTAGAGTGCGAACGCGTTGCAGCCGTGATTACGTGGAACTGCTGATCAGTGATACGGGAGAGGGTATGGATGGAGAGACGCGCGAAAAAATATTTGCCCCATTTTTCACCACAAAGAAAGGGGGGACCGGATTGGGATTGGCTATTGCCCGACGAATCGTCCGCAAACATGACGGCGAATTGTGGTGCCGAACTCGGCGGGGGAAGGGAACGACTTTTGGGGTTAAACTGCCTTTGTGAGTGGAAGGCGTCGATGTTTAATGGATAATTAGTATTGTCCGGTTTTCCCGACAATTTGATCGTTTGTTTTCTGGCAGGAACTCGGGCTCGAACAAATTTCTTTCATCTGAAAATGGCAAAGTGCTCGGTGAAAGTTTGGGGTTTGGGCATAAACGGCGGACAAACGGGAGGAGTGAATATGGAAAGTGTGCTGCTTGTAGAAGACAACGAGAATTTATGTACGCTCTATCGATCTGAGTTGGAAAGTGAAGGTTTCCAGGTTCTGGTAGAGCACGATGGGAAATCGGGGTTGAAAAGGGCTCTCGATGAGCATCCTGACCTGGTGATTATGGACATCAGTCTGCCCGAAAAGATGGACGGTCTCGAATCAATGTCGCGGATTCTGGGACGGGACAGCAGCATTCATGTAATTCTCCACACCGCGTATGAGCAGTACCGTGACAATTTTTTATCCTGGGCGGCGGACGAATACATCGTCAAATCGGGCAACATTCAACCTTTGAAAGACGCCATCGACCGGGTATTGTCCCTTGATGAGTCGGCTGGTGAAAAACAGGAAAGCGAGAAACGAGGAGAAGATCGGCAACGAGGGAGGATGGCGTAATGCGCCCCCTTGACGTGCGGGATAGAACTTGCCATAGCGGCTTTTCGGCTCTGCGGAAAACGGTCAGCATGGTCATGGCCGGGGGGCAGGGAGAACGATTGTATCCGCTGACACGCGACCGCGCGAAACCGGCAGTTCCGTTTGCGGGGAATTACCGGTTAATTGATTTCACTCTCAGCAACTGTTTAAACAGTGGTTTGCGGCGCGTACACGTACTCACCCAGTACAAAAGTGATTCTCTGAATCGGCACATACGACTCGGGTGGGACGTGTATAATCCGGAGCTCGGGGAATACGTGGAAGTCAATCCTCCCCAGATGCGACTGACCTCCCACTGGTATCTTGGAACCGCGGACGCCATTCATCAGAATATTTACACACTGGAGCGAGAAAGGCCGGAGTATGTTCTGGTATTGAGCGGTGATCATGTTTACCGCATGGATTATACTCTGCTGATCCGTCAGCATGTAGAAACCGGTGCGGACCTGACCATCGCCTGCCAGGAGGTGCCCCGGGAGGAAGCAAGACGTCTGGGAGTCCTGGATGTAGATGACAGAATGCGGGTACGTGGGGTGGCGGAAAAACCGGAAAACCCCGCGGCGGCGCCGGGCTGCGGGGCAGAGGAAGAACCATCAAAATCCTTGTGCTCAATGGGGGTGTACCTTTTTGACACGGAGACGCTGGTGCGACGGGTTGTGGAAGATTCAAAGAAGAATACGACTCACGATTTTGGGCGTGATGTGATTCCGATGATGATTGACCGGGGAGATGAGGTGTATGCCTACCGTTTTCGTGGCGTGAAGAAAGGGGAAGACACCCCGTACTGGCGAGATGTCGGAACCCTGGATGCCTACTGGGAGTCGCATATGGAGTTGCTTTCGGAGGATCCCTCGATCGATCTGCACGACTCAACCTGGCCCGTCCGATCTCACGTGGAGCCATCCCCGCCGGTGAAGAGCATTTCTGAGGGGCAAGGGGCAAATTCTGAAAACAGGGGTCACATACGTGATTCGCTGCTCTGTAATGGCACTATTGTGGGCGATGCACGGATAACCAGATCCGTAGTGGGGGCGGGCGTTCGGATTCATTCTGGAACCGTGGTGGAGGATTCCATTATACTTGGGAACTGCGAGGTTGGCCCCGATGCAGTAGTGAAGAAGGCGATAGTTGATAAAAATAATCGAATTCCGTCGGGGTTTGAATTGGGGCGCAATCACGAACATGACGAACGGTATTTCACGTTAACCGACGGTGGAGTGGTTGTCGTGCCTAAAGAAATGCCGCTGTTCAGAGAAACGTGAAAGCGCTCCCATTCCAGCTCATCAGTTGCTTCTGCGGAAAAATACTATGAATAACGCCCTGCATGTCGATATCGAACGTATGGAGTCGGAACCGAATATGGGGACGGCTGTCAACAGCCCTGATTCACTCTTCGTTTGGTGGGAGTTACCGGCAAGTAAACGGGCCGAAATTGAAAACAACATGGGGGCATCCGTCAAATGGTGCCTGCGTGTCACGGATCGGGACCTTGATGAGGAAAGACTGGTCGATATCGAAGCAGAAGCAGGGAATTACTATCTGGATCTTCACCCGGAGGGGCGTTGCCGGGTCGAGCTCGGTTGGCACGCTGCGGGAGAGTTCCACACCATATGCGGTCCGATGGAGGTCGTTATGCCCTCGGACTCTCCGGCGGAGGCGGACGAAGCCGAGTGGGTTGATCTCAAGACTGCCGGCAACGTGGAGGGGGAGGAAGCTGTTGCTTCCGAGCTGAAACAAAAGCAACGGGCCGGCCTTGAATGGGATGAAGAACTGCTGGAGCAGGGAGCTTCCGGGGAATTAAGCTCTTCCGGCGTTCATGCAGGCGGGAATGGCGAACAGGAGAGTGGTGCGGGGGGAATGGGCGATCCTGAAGAGGAGGATAAGTGAACTGTCCGCGCACCTGACCCGACAGGGAGCCCGGAGAAAGCAAAAATGTGTTGGTGGAGGGGGGGGGCGATTCGCTGTTGAACAAAAAATGCAATTAGAGGAAAAGACCGTTGTCTGAATCAGATACAGTAGGCTACTTGAGTCTGGTCCTGCACTGCCATCTTCCATACGTGCGGCATCCCGAGCATGATCAGTTTCTCGAAGAGAACTGGTTGTATGAGGCGACTACCGAGACCTATTTACCCCTGCTGGAGACCCTGCAGGGTCTGGTGGAGAACGACGTGCCGGTGAAAGCCACGATATCTGTGAGCCCGCCGCTGCTTGAGATGCTGACAGATGATTTGTTGCAGAAAAGGTGGGGAGAGTACGTGCGGAGCCGGCTGGAATTGATGAAACAGGAGATCAAACATCAGAAAGGGACAGAATTTGAGGCAGCTGCGCGGATGTATCTCGAGCGCTTCAGGCATCAGAAAAAGCTGTATGGCAGTAACAGCGGTCATGTGTTCCTTGCCGGTCTCAGGCAGCTATGGAAGCAGGGGCACATTGAGCTCATCACAAGCGCGGCCACTCACGCATTACTGCCTTTACTGAAAAGTTCTGAAGGCGTATATGCTCAAATTGAACAGGGGTGTCGATGTTTTGAACGGCATTTCGGACAGCGTCCCGAAGGTATGTGGCTTCCTGAATGCGCCTGGTCCGGGGAACTGGGTGAACCTCTGAAGCAATGCGGAATTAAATACTGTTTTCTGGAGAGCCACGGGATCTTACTGGCGGACCCCCGTCCCGCGCACGGAGTATTTGCGCCTGTTGTCACGCCGGAGGGGCTTGTTGCTTTTGGTCGTGATGTGGAGAGTTCCAAGCAGGTATGGAGTTCCGATGAGGGATATCCAGGTGATTTCAAGTACCGGGAATTCCACCGGGACATCGGCTATGATGCTCCGTATGAACGCGTTGAGCCCTACCTGGATCCCTGGGGAGAACGCCATGAACTCGGAGTGAAATATCACAGGGTGACCGGTGATGTCCCAATGGATGAGAAGGAAGCCTACGATCCGGAGGCGGCCCTTGATAAAGCTGAGGAACATGCCCGCCACTTTGTGGACGAACGATGCGATCAGGTAGGGGATGTGGCCGAAGAGATTGGGCGAAAACCTCTTGTTACCGCTCCCTATGACGCAGAGTTGTTCGGTCACTGGTGGTATGAGGGCCCGCATTTTATCGAATATGTTTTTCGGACCATGGCGACACAGACGGAATTGAAACCCGTCACTCCCACGGAGTATTTGGCGGAGAACTCAGTTCAGCAGCGTGCGACCCCTGCCATGTCAACCTGGGGATACAAGGGATACTTCCATGTGTGGGTGAATGATTCGAATGACTGGGCGTATCGGGAGTTGCAAAAGGCGGAGGAGGAGATGGTTGCCCTGGCTGCGGAGTTTGATGAAGATCATGGGGTGCAGAAGCGGGCACTGGATCAGTGTACCCGGGAAGTGTTGTTGGCTCAGAGTAGCGATTGGCCGTTTTTGATAAGCACCGAGGGAGCGCCGGATTACGCAGAAAAACGGTTGCGGACGCACCTGAAACGTTTCTGGAATCTTCTGGAAAGCTTACGCAGTGGGTCGGTGCGGGAATCGCGCCTGCGCGCCATCGAAAAAAAGGACAACATATTCCCGGAGATCGATTACAGAATGTTTCGGGGCGACTGATAGTGTTCAAATCCGCGCCGGATGAAATTGGCGGGACCGGGGACATGATATAAGGCCAAGGATTGACAGATGCGGGGGCTGCTTTATATATTTGGATGGTCTGAACCGGTCTCATATTGAATATGCGAGGTGGAAAGATGTCTGACTGCAAAGTTGCTCTTTATGGATGCGGCACTGTAGGAATGGGGGTGGCCAGTATTTTGCTTGGACGCCGGGGAGTAGTAGAGGATCGTCTGGGCGAGGGGGTTGAGCTGGCGTATATCGTCGATAAAAGAAAGCGCCAGATACGTGCCGGGCTGGAGCCGCCGGAATCCACCGCAATCACGGATGATCTGACCGAACCGCTGGAGGATGAAGATGTTGACGTTGTGGTGGAGCTGTTCGGAGGGACGGATGTTGCGAGGCGGATGGTTAAAAAAGCTCTTCAGCATGGTAAGGACGTTGTTACCGCCAATAAGGCGCTTCTGGCCGCGCACGGAGACGAGCTGTATCGGTTGGCCCGAAGGGAAGGCGGCAGCATCGCGTTTGAAGCCAGCGTTGCTGGTGGCATTCCGATAATCAATTCCGTCAGGGGGGCGCTGGTATCGGAGGATATCGACAGCATCTACGGAATTGTCAACGGAACATGCAACTACATTCTCACTCGCATGTCGGACGAAGGCATGAGCTATGAACAGGCACTGAAGGAAGCCCAGGAGAAAGGATACGCTGAAGCGGATCCAACGCTGGATGTGGAAGGGGACGATTCTGCGCATAAACTGGCCGTTCTTGCCCGACTTGCTTTCGGGGTGGAGGTGGATGAGGCGGAAATCTACCGTGAGGGAGTGAGTGAAATTGATGCGAGAGATATATGCTATGCACAATCCATGGGTTATACGGTAAAACTTCTGGCGATCGGAATTCGCCGGGAAGGGGAACTTCAGTTGAGTGTCCACCCCGCTTTGCTCAACCATGACCATCCCCTGGCCGCAGTTGGTGGCGCGTATAACGCGGTCTGCGTCCATGGAGATTCCGTGGGCGAGGTCGTGTTGACGGGGCTGGGGGCAGGGCGCTGGCCCACGGCAAGCGCAGTTGTGGGGGATATATGCCAGATGGCCCTTGGGACCTATCAGAAAGAGTTTGCCAGTCTCAGCCAGTTCGGCGAGGTCCCGGAGGCTCAAATGCGATCATGTGATGAAATCCAGGCGCGATATTATTTCCGATTGAACTGTGATGATCGGCCGGGAGTGTTGGCCCAGATCGCCGGTATTCTCGGCAATTATCAAATCAGTATTGCCAATTGCATGCAACAGGACAAGACCGCAGACAGTGAGGGCCGGGTGCCGGTTGTGTTTATGACGCACGTGGCATCGGAGGGCGCTATGGATCGTGCGCTTGAGGAAATAAACGGTCTTGATGCTGTGGACGGTGAAGAGACACGCATGTTACGGGTGCAAGATATTTAAATTTGTATGGAGTAGACCGGTGAAATATTGCATTATCATCCCTGACGGTGCAGCGGATTACCCCGTTGATGAATTGGGCGAACGAACCCCTCTCGAGACAGCGCGGATACCCAATATGGACCGGGCGGCTGAAGAAGGTCTGCTGGGGCAGATCAATACGGTTCCGAAGCGAATGGCAGCCGGAAGTTCGGTCGCTATAATGAGCATTCTGGGCTATAACCCCCAGGAGTATTATACGGGCCGCGCTCCTCTCGAAGCGGCGGACATGGGGGTGGATATTCCGGCTGATCGGTGGGGGATACGATGCAATTTTATAACCGTGAATAATTCCCGGCTTGAGGACTTTTCGGCGGGGCACATATCCACCGAAGAATCCGATGCTCTGATCGAAAGCCTGAATGAGGAAATGGGCAGCGAACGGGCGACATTTCATACAGGTACGGGCTATCGGAACCTTCTGGTGTATAAACCCACCTCGCCACTCGATGTGGAGACGAATCCGCCGCATCAGGTGATGGGGGAAGAGTTGATTGATATCTTCCCCACCGGGAGGGGGAGCGAACAACTGGTGGAAATGATGCGCGCCTCACAGCATGTGCTTGAGAATCATGAGGTCAACGATGTGCGACGGGACCTGGGGCAGAACCCGGCAAACATGATATGGTTGTGGGGCCAGGGCAGACGTCCCAATATGGAGACATTCGCGGAAAAATTCGGCGTTGATGGGGGGGCGATCAGTGCCGTGAATCTGGTCAAAGGGATTGCGCGCCTGATCGGCTGGGACATTATTGAAGTGCCCGGGATTACGGGATTCACGGACACCGATTACGGGGCAAAGGGGCGTTACGCCATTGATGCTTTGAACGATTATGATATTGTCCTTGTGCATGTGGAAGCCCCTGATGAAGCCTCGCATGAACAGGATCCACGAGCAAAGGTGCGGGCGATTGAACAGATTGATCAAAACATTGTCGGTCCGGTAATGGCAGCTCATGAGAGCCTGGACGAATTGAAAGTGATGGTGCTGCCCGACCACATCACCTCCGTGGAACAGGGACGACACAGTCGGGGAATGGTGCCGATAGCTATGTGGGGTACCGGCATCCATTCAGGCGCCGGAGGCAGGTTCGATGAAGCGCATGCAGGGGAGACCGATGTGGTGTGGGAAAAAGGACACGATGTGATGCGCACATTTCTGCACAAATAACACAGGACGGTGCCGGCAGGCGGAATCCCGGCGAACAGAATTGTGGTGTGAGCCGGGGAATGCTTGGTTAGTTCTGTGATCAGAGAGTCCAGTTGTTCGTTCCCGAGGGAGGGCTGTCCCTGAAATCATGGAATTTTTGAACCCCGCTATGCTGATGGGCGCAGCTGCTGCGTCGCTACCGGTAATCATACACCTGATTCAGCGCAAACGTGCTCCCGAGCATGTTTTCCCCCCTGCTGAGCTGCTGGAAGATGCTCGTCAGCAGGTCAGCCGCCAGATTCGCCTGAGACATTTTCTGGTCATGCTGCTTCGGGCCCTGTTTATCATCCTCCTCGCCTGTGCTTTTGCCCGCCCATTCATCCGGCAGGTGAGACAGTTCAGTCTCAGCGATGAACCGACGGCTTGTGTGGTTCTGCTGGATGATTCGCTGTCGATGCGGTACCGTCGGAATGCCGGGCAAACAATGTTGTTCGAGGATGCTAAAAACCGCGCCGAAGCCACGTTGCGGAGACTGCGTGATTTTGATCGATCAGCAATTGTCACCTTCAGCGGCCGGAATGTTGGTCCTGTTGAGCCGGGACAGGGGCACGGGAGTCGGATTAAAGCGTTGGAATCGCTGGAGCCCGCATACGGCGTCTGCGCGGCAGATGACGCTATACGTCGTGCGCGGCAACTGCTGCAAAAATCGACATTAGGTGAAAAGAAACTTGTTGTGCTGTCCGATATGACCCGAAGCAGCTGGTCGCGGAATGATTTCGCTTTGTTGACCGCTGCGGAAGCCGATATATCCGTCCCCCCATTACTGGACGCCGGCAGCGGAACGGCGAATCGCTTTTTCAAGGACGTCACCACAG
This sequence comes from uncultured candidatus Brocadiaceae bacterium, assembly GCA_964644705.1. Classification (GTDB taxonomy): domain Bacteria; phylum Planctomycetota; class Brocadiia; order SM23-32; family SM23-32; genus CAZXYF01. The sequence goes on from CAZXYF010000005.1 coordinate 30,417, forward strand.
AATTGTCCGAAGAGGGCATACGGTCCCGGACGTCGATCCAAACCGTGGGTTCTTTCCCCGACCCCGCGTTCACAGTGAAACTGTTTGTTCAGGAAGTGTTACGCGATCAGAAGCGGTTGGAGGGGGCGAACAAAACCAGAGAGACGCAGTTGAACGCACGGGTTGATGGGCGTAAATATACGGGCCGGCTCCAGCTTTCCGATGACCCATTGCGACCGGATAATTTGTATTATCTGGCCGGACGCTCAAGAAGCTCGGTGCGGGTGCTGTTGGTGGAGGGGGATCCTCATGAAACTCTGTATCGAAACGAGACGTATCACATAAATCTTGCCCTCACGGCCGGGGACAGTGGGATCACAACAAGGGTAATAACGCCCGTCCGGCTGGGAAAAGTGAAGATGTCGGGATTCGACTGTGTCGTGCTGGCCAACGTCCGCCCGTCTGATTATCCGTCCTCAGATAGAATAAACGGGTATTTGGAAAAGGGGGGGAGCCTTTGGTTCGTTTTTGGAGATCATTCGCGGCATCACCCTGACACCGCCAGCAATCTGGCGAGATATGTTCCCGTTGTTCTCCAAAATATACAGGAAGCGGGCGACAATCCCCCGGGGATACGTCCCAGCGGACTCACACATCCGATATTTGAGGCTTTTGGGGCATCGTGGGCAAGAAAATTCAAGCAGGCCACTTTTCGCCAGTGGTGGTTGATGAAGCCGAAGCCAGAAGCCAACATAATGATGGAACTGAGCAATAAGCAGCCGTTGTTTGTTGGGTGGCGGCGGTCGGGAGGGCGCGTCTACGCGACGGGGTCTTCCCTGGACAGAGAATGGAATGATTTTGCCCTTCAACCCGTGTTTGTACCATTTGTGCAACGTGTGGTGCGATTTATGGCCGGACGTTTGGCCTCAAGTGAGGAAACTCAGTTACGGGTGGGGGACACGTATCGATTGCAACTGCCCGGCGATCCGGACCAATTATATGTTCAACCGCCCGGAGACGAAGGAACGGACCGGGTTGAAGTGATAAAGAGCGCCGATGGTTCTGCAATCGCTTATAGTGCGACGGATCGGCCCGGTGTGTACACGGTTGCCCGTGACCGGGGGGGGACGGATGTGATGAGTCGTTTTGTGGTCAATATACCCGTGCGTGCTTCGGATATTCGACGTTGGGATGACAGGGAAATTCAAATGCGACGGAGAATATCCCGTGCGTCTGAAAAACGGGCGGGCGCCGGAGGCACAGGGGGAGACGGGATATGGCGTTTACTTCTCTGGGTTGGATTGGTCACGCTGGTGGCTGAAAGTGTTGCCGCTCGAAAGTGATAGATCCCCCTCTGATGGATGGTAAGCATTCAGTGAACCACGTTGCTGCATCTTTGTCTTTGCCTTCATCTTTACCTTTGTCTGTCGTTTAGCTATGTTTGTAGCCCGAAACAGGAACGGCAGACAAAGGTAAAGATTATGGTAAAGACGAAGAGCACGGTTTATAACATTTTGCGCATCTGCAACGCACTTTACCGAATGTTTACGATGGATGATCGCATGGTGTGCTGACAATCATGGCCCTGGCCGAAGACGAACGCGGGCACGGAGCGCGTAAGTTTAAGGTGCGGTTTTGGCGCCCGGGAGTTTTTTGTTCTTGAGCGTTGGAAGGCGGTCCTCTATAATAACCATTCTGAAAGAGATTAGGTGGGGAAGTAGCTCAGTTGGGAGAGCGCGGCATTCGCATTGCCGAGGTCGGGGGTTCGAGCCCCCTCTTCTCCACCATTTTTTATTTTCCCGCCCCGTTTGGTTCTGAAACCCAGATCTCTTGATGGGTTTTCCTATGTACGTTTCTCTTCGGATGGTCATGGTTATTATGTCCACGCTGTACTGTATGGATGGTTGGGCGCATACAGAATTGTTTCTTTTGCGGTGTCGTGGCAGGATCGCTGTTGAGATGTCGGAGTGATTGAGGAGAAACGAAGAATGCACCGAAAAAAGGCCATACTGTGGGTCCTTTTTGTGACGTTTGTGGTGGCTGCTCTGACGACGCTGACCTACTGGCGCGCGACGCAGAAGGGCATTACAGCCACGAGTATGGAAGAGGTCGAACGTAATAGGGGAATGGCCGTTACGGTGGAGCAACCGGTACGGCGCGATTTTGTCCGGTACCTGTTTTGTGATGGGGAAGTGCAGGGGGCCAAACGCTATTATCTCCGCTCGCGTGTGGGAACCGTTGGTGCAATAGCCGAGCAGGTTACTGTGGATGTTGGAGATATCGTGCGGGAGGGCGAGCTGCTTGTGCGTTTTCGCATGGAAGATCTTGTGGCTGAGCTGGAGGCGCAAAAAAGCGCGTATGAGGAGGCAAAGAAAAACTACAAACGATATAAGAAGTTGTTCGAGAAGGGCGTTGTGTCGGCTCAGGTGCTTGACAATCGACGGACGATGCGGAAAAGGGCAGCATCAGCATTGCGGAGGGCGCGCACTCAGATGAAGTACGCCCGCGTGGTGTCTCCTGCCGGAGGAGGGGACGGGGACGACAGCCTGTATGTGGCAGAACGGTTTGTGGATCCAGGAGAATTTAAGCGGTTAGGTGACCCTTTATTGACCCTGGCGGATCTCTCTGAGGTGGAAGTCCGCGTGCAGGTGCCAGAAAGTGCCGTCTCGGGACTGTCGCCCGGGACGATGCTGGAATACAGGGTGAACGGTGCGGAGCAATGGGAGGAAGGGAAAGTTGCGCGGATCCAGCCCACCAGCACAACCCAGAATCGCTTTTTCGATGTTTTTGTTCGTACGGATAATGAACGCCGCGACGGAGCGTGGGTTATGCGCCCGGGGATGTTCGTAGAAGCTCGAATCCCTCAGGAAAGGGTGTCTGAGGCACTGGCCATTCAAGCCAGCAGTGTAGATTGGGTTGGGGAACGGCAGTATGTGTATATTATCGAAGAAAGACGATCCTCAGCGAACAGTCATACGGGGGCTGCAGGGGGAGAGGGCGAGAGGAAAACGGAGGATGATATCCATGTGGTCCGAAGGCGGCGGATAAAAACTGGGCTGCGGGGAAAAGGATACGTTCAGGTGGCCGGGGACGTCATAGGCCAGAAGGACCAAATCGTCTGCAGTCCGCGAGTTGATCTGGAAGATGGGGCGCGGGTGTGGGTTCGGGATGAAAGCTGCGGGAAGGCGGAGCATGGCGGGGAGGGGGACTGAAGATGGGGATGCTCGAGATTATAGTGAGGCGGCGGGTGACGACGACGGTGATCGTCCTGATCGCGATCATCCTTGGACTGCTGTCTTATGTTTCATTACCGGTGCGCAAGTTTCCCGACGTTGAGTTCCCAATGGCCACGGTCACAACCGTGTATTCAGGCGGTAGCCCCGAGGAAATTGAGACGGAGATCAGCAAGCCAATTGAGGATGCTGTCAGTTCCATCTCGGGCATCGACGAGATACGGTCCTATTCCCAGCAGGGGATGTCGCTGGTGATGGTGATGTTTGACCTGGAGAACGACATTGACATCAAGGCGATGGACATCCGGGACAACATCGACCAGATCCGACGCCAGCTGCCCGATGGAGCTGAGGATCCCGTCGTGGGGAAATTTGATTTTTCCCAGCGTCCCGTAGTTACGATTGCGCTCACCGGGCCGCAATCGGTGGATGAACTCTACCGTCTGGCCGATGAACGGCTGCAGGATCGACTGGCTCAGGTTTCGGGCGTGGCGGAGGTTCAGCTGACCGGTGGAAGAGAACGGGAAATTCATGTCCTGCTCAATCCAGTGAAACTCAGGAGCTACGGTATTTCGGTCAATCAGGTGGCGGCCGCTATTCGGGGGGCAAATGAGGACGTTCCGGCCGGGCAGATCATACAGCCAGCTATGGAGTATACCGTTCGAACGAAGGGACGATTCCAGACGGTTGAGCAGATGAAGAATGTGCCCGTGGTGAAACGGAACGATGGGACCGTTTACGTCCGGCATCTGGGTACCGTGAAAGATACCTATGAGGTGGAGCGAACGAGGTCGCGGGCGGATGGCAGGCGAAGTATCATCCTGAGTGTCTTGAAACAGAGTGACGCCAATGACGTGGAAATATCGGAGGGCGTGAAAAATGCCCTCCCCGAACTCCGTGAGATGTTGCCGGTCGGAGCGCGGATGGAGGTGATGCAGGACACCTCGAATTTTGTCCGCGGGGCGTTGTCCAACGTGCGCCAGAATATCGTGCTGGGAATAGTGATTACGGTTTTTGTCCTTTACCTGTTTTTGGGCTCATTGCGTGGAACCCTGATTGCTGTGGTGGTGATGCCGTCGGCCCTGATTATCACCCTGTGTATGATGTTGTTCAGCGATATTACTCTGAACATTCTCACCCTGACCGCTCTTGCCCTCTCAATGGGAATCGTGGTGAACAATGCCATTCTCATCCTGGAGAATGCACATCGATTTGTGGAACGTGGATTTGAGCCCGTGGATGCCGCCATTCGCGGGACGGCCGATATCGGCCTGGCGATTATTAGCTCCACAGCCACCAATCTGGTTGTCTTCCTCCCGATTGCTTTTATGGGGGAAATCATCGGGCGATTTTTCCGGGAATTTGGTCTTACCATTGTCTATGTGACGACGGTGTCCCTTTTTGTATCTTTTACGCTCACTCCGATGATGTGCGGGGCTCTGTTGAAGGCAGACGAGGGGGACGGGGGAGATGACTCGTGGTGGGGGCTGTGCCGCAGTGTGGTTTTGGCTCCTTATTGGTTGTGGATCAGGTTTTTCGGTTGGATACAGGACAGGTATGTTGAACTGGTTGGTTGGTGCGTGCGGTGGCGCAAAACAACTATGCTCGTGACCGGTGGACTTGTGGCTCTATCGCTTGCTGGAATCGGGGTTGTGATAGGGGCGGAGATGTTTCCGGCGTCCGATGAGGGTCGCTTTGAAGTCTCCGTTGAAACAAAGGTGGGGAGTTCCCTCGATTTCACGTCGGATCGGGTTAAGGAAGTGGAAGAAGTTATCGCTGAGAATATCTCGGAAGACTACCTCAAACATTACTATTCCCGTATCGGTCAGGTCAGCGGGTTCATGGGAAGTTCTTCGCAGGGTACTCATCTGGCTGAAATTGGCGGCAGCCTCGTGGCTAAAGGAGAGCGTAGCCTCACCGTGCGCCAGATTCTCAACGACCTCCGACCTGAGCTTGCGGAGGTCCCGTCCGTGAAACTGACGGCAACCAGTGAGGGGGGCGCTGGGGGAGAGGGGGCGCCAATCCAGGTTGAAGTGCGGGGCAACGATATGCAGGTGCTGCAGGATGTAACTGGTGAGGTGATTGATATCGTGGAAAAGACGGATGGAACATCCGACGTGGGCCAATCGTACCGGACCGGAAAACCGGAAATTCAGCTGGACCCGATCATGCAGGAGGTGGGCCGGCATCAGTTAACGATCGAGCAGCTGGGTGGTACGGTCAGAACGTACATTGAAGGACGAGAAGTCACCCAGTTTCGTGATCGTGGGGAGGACTATGATATCCGGATGAAATTGCAGGAACGGTACAGACGGTGGAGCGATGACATCCATGCGATGTTTGCCTATTCACCGGAGACTGAACAGATGTTACAGATGGGTCAGGTGGCTGACTGGGATTTTCAGGCCGGTCCGACCGTTATTACCCGCAAGGACCGTCGCCGACTGATCACGGTGACGGCTCAGTTGACGGGGGAGCGGAAGGTCGGGCCCATCAAAAAGGAAATTGACCGAAAGATTGGCCGGGAACTGACTCTGCCGGAGGGAGTGGATATAACGTACGGCGGTGAAGCGGAGATGATGAGAAAAAATTTCCCTGAGATCTATCAGGCCATGATTACCGCCGGGGTGCTCACCTTCCTGTGTGTGGCGGGGATTATTGAATCGTTTTTGTATGGCACTCTCATCTTGATTTCCATTCCAATTTGCGCGATTGGGGTGTGTATTGCCATGCTCATCGGAGGCGTCTCCCTGAATATATTTTCCCTCATGGCCATGGTTATGCTGGTGGGTATGGTGGTGAATAATGCGATTGTTATTCTTGATTACGCCATGCGCGAGGAGCGGATGGACATGCCGCCGGCAGAACGGGTTGTGCAGGCCTGCAAAGTGCGGTTCAGAGTTGTCATCATGGCCAACCTGACGACGGTTCTGGCAATGGTACCGCTGTCACTCGGGTTGGGGTTCGCCGGAGAAATATTTCAACCAATTGCGGTGGTGGAGATGGGCGGGGTCTTTGCTGCTGCCAGCCTGTCTATTCTGGTTATACCGGCCATTTATACCGCGGTGGAAAATGTGCGGGGAGCCGGATAAGAACGGCTTCGCAGGTGCTATATGCTCTGGCCCGGAAGGGCGTGAGGAGTGGTAGAAGTGGCAGGAAGCGCCATTGAGGAGGGGCGGAAGGGGATCCCGCGGCGAGCTTGACGGGCGTCTGCGTCTGGCGTAGAATGTCCATGCACTGAACTCATTTACTTACATGATGGAGGGGTTGGATTTTTGGGTCCCGTCTTACAAAATCAACCACGGTTATGAGTAGATTCAGACGTACGTTTCTGACGGGTTTGGCTGCGCTTTTTCCGATATTGATAACTGTATTTCTTCTGAGCTGGCTATACGGGCAACTGGATCGCACCATCGGACAGCGAGTGAACACCGTTTGCAAAGAGGTTCTGGTCTCACGTCCGGATTTATTCGAGGACGTGTTCCCCGCGGCCGGGAGCGAGGTCGTCAACTCGCCGCAACGTCGTCAGGCATATGCCGATGAGAATTTTCCGAGTTTTCTCGGGGTGAGTATTGGCATCGTCGGAGTCCTGTTGTTCGTATATTTCATCGGTCTGGTGGTACGTGGATATGTCGGGTCCCGACTGGTGAGCAGGGTTGACCGGTTTTTCGAACGCTTTCCCGTCATCAAGTCAATTTACCCGCATGCCAGGCAGGTTGCTGATTTTCTGTTTGGTACCCATAACCGGCTTGGTTTCCGACGGGTCGTGGCCGTGCAGTATCCCCGGAGAGGAATCTATACAGTAGGCTTTTTGACCGGGGATGGTGTGAAGGATGTTCAGGATCAAAGCGGTCAGAATCTGGTGTCCGTGTTCATCCCGACATCTCCGGCGCCGATGACAGGATTTGTGATTCTCGTTCCCGTTGGTGATGTTATGGAACTGGAGATGGGTGTGGAGGAAGCCATCCGATATACCGTAACGGCCGGTATGGTAACCGCCTCTGATACGGGAAAGTGGGAAAAACAGGCCGAAGGGGTCAAAGCCAAGGATGTGGTTGATGAGTCGATGGAAGATCTTGTGGATGAGGGGGGAAACGAAGAGGAAGAAACGGTAGAGGAATGATGGATCGTAATCGCGGACGTAAAGAGTGGCGTGAAAGACGAAAGTGAGGTAAGACCGGTGGATGTTACTATCAGCGCACGGCATATGGATATTACCGATGCAATGCACGATCACATTCGGAAGTGGGTCGATAAATTACCCAGGTTGGATGAAAAGTTGCACAGCATAACGGTTACGTTGGACGATAATGCAGCCGGGGACGAGGTCGAAATAATCGCTAAGTGTCACAAAAATGTTCTTGTTACCACATCCAGCGGACACGATCTTTACGCCTCTATTGACGAAGCGTTTGAACGGATGGAACGGCGGATAAAGAAACTGCATGATAAATTGGTTGCCGAGCGTTCGCGAGAAGCCCGGCAGGCTGCCCAGCGTGAACGGTCTCCGGAGTGACGTCGGATTGCGGCGAAAGCTAAGCGGATTATGATTATTAACCTAAGGTTTATAACACCTCCTGGGAATTTGTT
>CAZXYF010000006.1:0-37086 GCA_964644705.1 uncultured candidatus Brocadiaceae bacterium
TCACTGTATCTTGTAGTCAGTCATAATTTCCACAGGGACATGCCCTGTGGGGAAATAAACCCCGTTTCGGAGAGCGCAATGCGGCAGTTTTGAGCGACTTTCAAGGTCCAAAGCAAGTACATTTCGGTATCATAGGGGCAGGCCCGGAGGGGCCAACCGCAGCGACTTTTCCTCAAAATGCACCGTGGTTTACTGAATACTTACCTTACATCCGGGTATGTCGCATTTTCCCGGCAGGATAGCGTGAGAAAGGGGATCCGTAGAAGCTTGTCTGAAACCTCAGGATACTTATGAAGGGCCGCTTAGAGCTCAGGACTCTCAAGAGGGGCATTGTGTGTGTTTGTTCCATGCAGGCCTTTTTCGTATCTTATCGGGCACCTGGTTGGGGGGCGTTTTTGAGTCCCGACACCTTTTTCAGGAACCTGACATGACTGTTGAATGGGAAGATTACACAAGTATTGGCAGGAATCGGACGGACTCGCGAGCCTACTTCGTCCCTCATCTGGACGAGACAACGGCCGTGACCGGACAACGTGGAGAATCCGCGTGTTTCAAGTTGCTCAATGGCACGTGGAGATTTAATTACGTGGAAACACCCGCTGATCGGCCGTCGAATTTCGCCGACCCCGAATATGATGTCTCAGGATGGGATGATATCCAGGTTCCCTGCAGCTGGCAGGTGGAGGGATACGGACGACCGCATTACACCAACATGCCATATCCATTCCCCGTCGATCCGCCCCACGTGCCAACCGAAAATCCGGTGGGCACATACCGGCGGACGTTTGACCTGCCGGAAGATTGGGGTGGACGGGAGGTGTTCCTGCGGTTTGAGGGTGTTGATTCGGCCTTTCAGGTTTTTGTGAACGGACACGACGTCGGTTTCAGCAAGGGCAGCCGTCTGCCCTCCGAGTTCGACATTACCGAACACCTCCAGCCCGGTCAGAACGTCGTCGGCGTGCAGGTGTATAAGTGGTCCGACGGGAGTTATCTGGAGGCGCAGGATCACTGGTGGCTCAGCGGCATCTTCCGCGACGTGTATCTGGTGGCCACCCCGCCGGTGCATGTGTTCGATTACGCCGTGACAACCACTTTCGATGACGATTATCGCGACGCGGTTCTGAGCGTTGAATGTGAGATCCGAAATTGTCGGGAGACCGGACCCAGCGGAGACGGCGTGAAGGTGGAAGGGAAGCTCGTGGGGGAGACCGGCGAGGTTGTGGCGAGAATGAAAAGCTCGCCCGTTTCAGTTGAGGCGGGGGAGGGCGCCAGCGTATCGATGGAAGTCTCGGTGGAGGAACCGCGAAAATGGTCCGCCGAAAGCCCCGAGCTGTACAGTTTGTTCATTTCCCTGTGCGACTCCGAGGGTAACACGGTGGAGACGATTCCGGAACGAGTGGGATTCAGAGAAGTCGAGATCACCGACGAAAACTTCCTGGTCAACGGTGTGCCGGTCATGATCAAGGGCGTGAACCGGCATGATTTTGATCCCGAACTGGGGAAAACTGTTCCGCACGGCAAAATGGTGCATGATCTGCTTCTGATGAAACGGCACAACATCAACGCCGTCCGGACGTCGCATTATCCGAATGATCCGCGGTTCCTTCAACTCTGCGATGAGTATGGGCTGTATGTGATCGACGAGACGGATCTGGAAACCCATGGGTTTGGCATGTTCGGGGATGTGGGGAAGATCAGCAAAGATCCCGAGTGGGAGACCGCCTACGTGGACCGGATGGAGCGGATGGTGGAACGGGACAAAAACCGACCGAGCGTGATCATGTGGTCGCTGGGCAATGAGTCGGGGTTCGGTTGCAATCACGAGTCGATGGCGGAATGTGCGCGGAGTATCGACGGCACGCGCATGATTCACTACGAGGGCGATACTGAGACCGACGTGGCCGACGTGCACAGCGAAATGTATCCTTCCATCGACAACTTCCCGCGTAAGGTGCGACGCGTTGACAAACCCATATTTTTCTGCGAATACTGCCACGCCATGGGAAATGGTCCCGGTGGATTGCAGGACTACTGGGATGAATTTTATCGGTACAACCGGATTCAGGGTGGTTGCGTATGGGAATGGATCGATCATGGTTTCCCGAAGGTGAGCGAAGGTGGAGAGACATATTGGGCCTACGGCGGAGACTTCGGTGATGAGCCAAACGACGGCAATTTCATCATTGATGGACTCGTTTTCCCGGACCGCACCCCCTCGCCGGGGCTGGTGGAGTACAAAAAGGTCATTGAACCGGTGAAGGTGGAACCGGTGGATCTGGAAGATGGTCGCGTGCGGCTGCACAACCGGTACGATTTTCTGTCGCTGGACCACCTGGCCTGCAGCTGGGAGTTAGCCGTGGATGGAGAGGTTGTCCGAAGTGGGGGCGCTGATCTCCCGCTGGTTCGTCCCGGCGGAACAGCAGTGGTGGAGATCCCCGTTGGTGACCGGCCACCTCTGCCTGCGGGCGCGGAGTGTCATCTGAACCTGAGTTTCCAGCTCGCCGAGAGCACGCGCTGGGCCCGAGCCGGCCATGAGGTGGCGTGGGCGCAGGTGTTGATGCCGTGGGAGTCGGATGAGGTATCCGTGCGGAGGACGGTATCCAATGCACCGATCAGGGTCGGAGAGGAAGGGCGGGAACTACAGGTGACGGGAGAAGATTTCGCTCTTGTCTTCGATTCCACATACGGTCGCATCAAATCCTGGTCGTATGAGGGAACGGAGCTGCTGCTGGCGGGGCCGCGCGTGAATTTCTGGCGGGCCCCGACGGACAACGATGTGGATGTGGCCAATGAGTGGAGGGGTGCGGGGCTGAATGCGTTGGAGCACCGGACGATCAGCTGTGAGTATGGGATAGGTGAGGAGGATGACGCCGCCGAGATCACGGTACATTCCCGCGTCGCTCCCCCCATGTATGAGCGTGCTTATTCATGTGACTATACCTACAGGATCAGCCGAAACGGCGTGGTGGTGTTGAACGTGCACGGCGTGCCGGAAGGAGAGTTCCCCGTCCTGCCCAGGATCGGATTACACATGCGTTTGCGCAGCCAATTCGATCGCGTGGCATGGTACGGGCGTGGTCCCGGCGAATCGTATATCGACAGCAAGCAGGCGGGGAAGGTGGCCCAGCATTGTGCCGTTGTTGATGATCTGTACACGCCTTACGTTTATCCGCAGGAAAATGGTAACCGGACGGATGTGCGCTGGGTTTCGATGACGGACTGCCGTGGAATGGGGTTGCTGGCGGTGGGACGGCCAGAGATTAATTTCAGTGCCCACCGGTTCAGGACCGAAGATTTTGCGCGGGCCGAGCACACGGTCGATCTGGAACCGCGGTCGGAAATCAATCTGAATCTGGACTACCGGCAGCGTCCGCTGGGCACCGCCAGCTGTGGTCCCGGGCCGCGGCCGAAATACGAGCTGGAGGCGACGGAATTTGACTACTCGGTGTGTCTGGTGCCGTATTCTGCAGAGGCCACATCCCCTGCGGTTCTTGCCCGCCGAACGGGCGGCCAGGTGTAGGATTTCCCGACGGTGCTGGAGTTGAGACGTCAAATGCAGCGGATTTTATTCGTGACAATTCGACTCATGGAGAACGATGATGGACGTGATGCCAATTGAACGTATCCCGGATTGGGAGAAAAGACTGGAGCGTCAGGACGCCTTCTGGCATAACGAGGTGCTGGACCGACCGGTCGTGCACATAACTTTGCCGCAGGAGAATGAGGACTATCCCTTTCCGGAAGAAAAGGACTGGGGTAGTTTACGCGAAAAGTGGTTTGATACCGAGTACGTTGCGGAACAGGCGCTTGCGGGCGCAATGAACACCCGACACATGGGGGATGCCTTACCGAAAGCGTATCCGAACCTGGGGCCGGAGGTGTTCAGCGCCTTCTTCGGACTGGAGATGGAATACGGCGAGCGCACCAGCTGGTCCGAGCCCGTGCTGGAAGACTGGGACGATGTGGATGATTTACAGTTCAGTCGGGATAACGTCTACTGGTCCAAACTGGAAGAGATGACCGACGCCTTGTTAGAAATTGGTGAAAATAAATTTTATACGGGGCTTACGGATCTTCATCCCGGTGGAGATGCGATTGCGGCGTTCCGTGATCCGGCGGCTCTGGCCATGGATATGATCGAACACCCGGAGGAAATCAAAGCCCTTCTGGACCGAGTGACCGGTGCGTTTTTTGAGACCTATGACTATTTCGCCGACAAACTTCAGAATGCCGGGCAGGCGCTCTCCACCTGGACGGGTATCGTCTCAACCAGGCGCTGGTATGTACCCAGCAACGATTTCTCGTGCATGGTTTCCAATCAGATGTTTGAGGATGTGTTTCTACCGGGTATCGCCGAAGAATGTGCCCACCTGGAAGCGGCGATCTATCATCTCGACGGCCCGAATGCTCTCCAGCACCTGGATAGTTTGCTCCAGATTGAGGATCTGAACGCTATCCAGTGGGTGTATGGGGCGGGCAACGGCCCGGCTTCGGAGTGGATGGAGGTGTATAAAAAATGTCAGGATGCCGGAAAAGGGATACAGGTCGGCATCGGCGCGGACGAGTTGGACACGTTCATGGAAGAACTGTGTCCGGAGGGAGTCTGGATGCAGGTAGGGGACATAGAAGACGAAGAACATGCCGAGTGGATCCTCGAAAAAACAAAAAAATGGTGAAGGCTTTTTGATTGCGTCAAATCTCAGATGACGTACACTATTAACGCCTTACCCGAGATGTTGCGCAGCTAATGAATACCGCGTTGAACACCGGGTATTTATGTACGACCATCCTCGCAGGAAAGATGTGGTGTACTTGTACGATCGAGCTCCAGCAATCTGATAATAAGGGATTATTGAAACATGGGTCCGCGTTCATTTTCTGGTGCAGAGGAAGACGGACGAGAAGAGATATTTGTGCGATGTGATGAGAATCCCCTCATCACGCGTGAGGATGTTCCGTATCTGGCCAACACAGTCTTTAATGCCGGTGCCGCAGATCTGGGCGATGAAGTGTTGTTGTTGAGTCGGGTTGAAAGCGCGTCCGGCCGGTCCCATCTGATTGTTGCTCGCAGCGACGATGGAGTGACCGACTGGGAGTTTGAGGAAAGGGCGCTGTTACACCCGGCTGACAATTTCCCCAATGAGACCAATGGCGTGGAGGACTGTCGGATAACCTGGATGGAAGACCTTGACTGTTATGTGCTGGCCTACACGGCTTATTCGGATCAGGGACCGGGCATCGCACTGGCGAAGACGAAAGATTTTGAAAACGTATCGCGATTGGGTCTCGCCATACCGCCGGACGATAAGAATGCGGCTTTGTTCCCGGGCAAATTCGATGGTCTGTATGCCATGTTGCACCGTCCGTCGGTGGGAGGCGGAGGAATATGGCTGTCGTATTCACCGGATTTGCAGTTCTGGGGAAAATCCCGAGTGGTTATTCCTCCGCGTTCAGGCCCGTGGTGGGATGGTGCGCGAGTGGGGGCGGGAATGAGTCCTATTCGAACCGACGACGGTTGGCTGATCATCTATCACGGCGTGAAACGGTTGGTGGGGAGCCCACTTTACAGACTGGGGGCGGCCTTGCTTGACCTTGAGGAGCCGCATCGGCTCAAAAGTCGCGTCCGGCGATGGTTGATTGGACCACGAACTGAATATGAACGGACGGGGGATGCACCAAACGTGATTTTCACCTGTGGGGGCTTTGTTCGCGACGGTGTGCTCTGGTGTTACTACGGAGCAGCAGATTCCTCGATTTGTCTTGCACGGGCCAAATTGGAGGATGTCCTGCATGTCGTGCACAACGAACCGGTGGGTTCTTATCATCACAGGTAGTGGACGGAGGTGGGAGATGAGAGATGGAGGGATGGAAATCAAGGTGTTAGAAAAACGACCACAATAGATTATTTTGCTATAGAAGTATTTCCTGAAAGGAAATGAACATGGAAAAGACTGAACTGCATGAGAAGATGGAAGTACCCGTTGAGGACCTGCGGCGGCGTATTGAAGAGGGGACTTTTGATTTTGATACGACCGCGGATATAGAACCGCTGGAGGATACCGTTGGTCAACAGCGAGCTCTCGATGCTATTAACCGCGGCCTGGAGATGGATGCCCAGGGCTTCAATATCTATGCATGTGGGCCCGTGGGAACCGGCCGGAACACCACTGTGAAGACTCTGATCGAGAAAAAAGCCGAAGAACGACCGACCCCCAACGACTGGTGTTACGTGTACAATTTTGACAAATCCGACCAGCCCGTGGTGCTGGAACTACAACCGGGTCAGGGACGGGAACTGTCGGAAGATATGGAACGATTGATTGAGGAGTGCAAGGAGGAAATCCCGAAAGCTTTTGAAGAAGAGGAATACGAGAAGCAGAAAAGCGAGGTTCTTCAGGAGCTTCAGGAAGAGCGGCAGGAACTGATTGCGGATCTGCGGGAAGAAGCGCGGGAACTGGACCACGCCGTTCAGGTGAGCCCCTCGGGAATCGCGGCCGCGCCTCTGGTGGATGGCGAGCCGATCTCCCAGGAAGAGTTCAACGAACTGCCGGAGGAAAAACAGGAGGAGCTGCGGGAAAAGAACGAGGATGTTCAGCAATTGATTGCCGAGACGGTCTCGCAGGCACGCCAGATCGAAAAGAAGATGAAAGAACGGGTGGGCGATCTGAACGAGCAGGTGGCGCTGTTTGCGGTTGGCCACCTGGTGGATGAATTGATTGAGAAATATGAGGATAACGACAAAGTTGTCGAGTACCTGAACAACGTCAAAGACGACATAATTGAAAACCTCGACATGTTCCGTCGGGATGAGGGCAACGGCCAGCCGGACATTATGGGCATGCAGTCGGCCATGAAGGAACAGGCCTTCAACAAATATCGCGTGAATGTGGCCGTCGATCATTCTGAGACCGATGGAGCACCCGTCATAGACGAGCGTAATCCAACCTATTACAACCTGTTTGGCCAGCTCGAGTATCGGTCGCAGTTCGGCGGGATGACGACGGATTTCACGATGATAAAGGCCGGATCCTTCGTCCAGGCCAGCGGCGGATACATTGTGCTCCAGGTGATGGATGTGCTGCGCAATCCATTCGCCTGGGAAGGGCTCAAACGGGCGATTCGGACTCAGGAAGTCAAAATCGAAAACATGTGGGAACAGTACAGGCCCATCCCGGCCGCCACGCTCGAACCCGAAGCGGTGCCGGTGGACACAAAGGTCGTGCTTGTTGGAAATCCCTTCATCTATCAGTTGCTTTACGCCCTGGATGAGGACTTCCGCCGATTGTTCAAAATAAAGGCTGATTTTGACGTGGAAATGGATCGTACGGAGCAACACCTGACCCGATATGCGGCGTTTATCGGCAAACAGTGCGAGGAAGCCGAACTTCCCGATTTCGAGAGGACAGCGGTCGCGAAACTGGCGGAGCACGGGTCGCGTCTGGCCGGGCATCAGGAGCGCATATCCACTCAATTCCAGCGCGTCACTGATATCATTGTTGAATCCGGTCAAATTGCAAAATCGGAGGATGCGGATCAGGTCAGCGAGGAACATGTGGCTCAGGCGATTGAGGATAGGCGCTACAGAAACCGGATGATCCAGGATAAAATCCAGCGGGCAATTGAGGAGGGAACGCTCCTGATCGACACCGAAGATGCCCTGCCGGGGCAGGTCAATGGTCTGGCCGCCCTCGATATTGGTGACTATCGCTTCGGTAAACCGTCACGCATCACCTGCGTCACGTCAATCGGGCGGTCCGGCGTTGTGAACATTGAGCGAGAAGCGGACCTGAGTGGCAACATCCACAACAAGGGCGTCATGATCATGAACGGGTATCTGGCCAGTCGGTTCGGGCAGGATAAACCGCTTTCGCTCTCGGCAAGCCTGACGTTTGAGCAGTCCTATGGGGAGGTGGACGGCGATAGCGCCTCCTGTGCCGAACTCTACGCCCTGCTGTCCAGCATGGCGGATCTGCCGTTGAGACAGGATATCGCCGTGACGGGATCGGTTAATCAGCGAGGGCAGGTCCAGCCGATTGGTGCAGTCAATGAGAAAATCGAAGGATTCTTTGAGGTTTGCCGTGAAAGTGGTTTAACGGGGGAACAGGGCGTGATGATTCCCGAACGGAACGTGCAGCGCCTTATGCTGAAGGAAGAAGTGCTCGAGGCCGTGGAGAACGGTGATTTCCACGTATACGCGGTGAATACCGTGAAAGAAGGAATTGAAATACTGACGGGTGTCCCGGCGGGGGAGCGGGATGAAGATGGGGATTTCCCGGAAGATACCGTGTTTGGCATGGTGGATGATCGCATGAGGGAAATGGGTAAGGTATTGAAAGAGTACGGACAGGCCGGGGGTTCCGAACAGGAAGACGAAGCGGGATCCGATGAAGGCTGAAAGGGTCCCCCTGGAATAGGACTTTGACACGAAAGTCATCTTGCTTGTCACCGTGAACGAGGAAAGCTTTACCTGAGGCCGTATACGTGGAATACGACGAACAGATGTCCAGATCCCAGTTGCGTGAGAAGTGCGAGACCCTCCAGGAGGAAGTCAGCACCCTGGAGGAGGTTGCTGCTGACCGGAAGGCAACCATCGAGGGATTGCGCGATAGCCAGCGGCGCTTACAAGCGCTTGCCGAAAGTACACACGATTGGGCCTGGAAGGTGAACGCGGATTGGGAATTCATATACGTAAGCCCTCAGGTGAAGGATCTACTGGGTTATGCGCCCGAAGAAATTGAGGGGAGGAAGCCGTTTGATTTCATGCCCGCCAAAGAATCCCAATTGGCCGCGGAAGCTTTCATGGAATTTCTGGAGGAAGAACGTGTTTTTACCGGTTATGAACACCATAAATGGCATAAAGATGGGCATCGTATCGCGATGGAAAGCAGTGGCGTGCCGATGTATGAGGGCGATGAGCTGGTAGGATTCTGGGGGGTTGATCGAGACATATCGACCCGCGAGAACGCATGCCAGCAGCTTCGAAGGGCGCACAAGGAACTGAAAAAACGAGTGGAGGAACGGACGCGGGAGCTGAAAGAAACCAACGAGCTACTCTCTCGGGAGGTGAAAGAACGCCGTGAAGCCCAGGCCGAGCTGCGACAGACCAGCCGACGTCTCAATACTCTCATTGAGGCCATTCCGGATTGTCTGTATTTCAAAGATCTGGAGGGCCGAAACCTTCTGGTGAATAAGGCATACGAAGAGTTATTTGATGTTTCCAGCTCTGAAATCGTGGGCAAGACTGATGAGGAAGTGGTCCCGCAAGAACTGGCCGAACAGTGTCGTGAAAGTGATGCCCGGGCGCTGGAAGAAAAACGAACGGTGCGCGTGGAGGAAAAGTGCGAAGTCGATGGTGAACAGCGGTGGTTGGAGACCGTGAAAGCACCGGTGATGGGGGAAAACGGAGATATGAAGGGGCTGGTGGGACTCAGTCGTGATATCACCGAAAAAAAGAGGGCGGAAAAGGCACTCCGAACCGCCGAGGAACGGTATCGAAAACTGGCCGAGAATTCAATCCAGGGAATGGTTATATTTCAGGGAGATCCCCCGGAGATTCGCTACACGAACCCCGGGTTCAGCGGTATCCTGGGATACACGCCCGAGGAATTAATGCATTTATCCTCCTCTGAATGCCGCGATTTGATTCATCCTGCAGATCGCGAAAGGATTTTTGATCGGTATCGAAGGCGTCTCGCCGGCGAGGATCTCGATCCAATCACGGAGACCAGGTTGATTGCGTCCGACGGCTCGGTTCGGTGGGTACAGCTCCACGCAGCTCGAATTGAATGTAAGGGTGAACCGTGTGTCCTTGCCACGTACGTGGATATTACGCGATGGAAGCGGGAGAACGGCCGGCTGGAACAACGTTGTCAGTATCTGAGTAACGCTTTTGATGAGGCGGGGATCGGACTGGCACAAATTGATCAGAATTTTGTTGTGGAAGAGATGAATGAGCTCATGCGTTCCCGGGCATCCGACGTGAAGTCCGCTGAAGACATCAGTTGTTGTGATATTTTGAACGGGGGTGATCTCAATCTGGAATGCCCGAGCTGTCCGATTCATAAAACATTGAAAAGCGGGTCGCCCAGTTCTTGTGTGGAAGTGGCTCAGGACAGGCATACTGTGGAGATAATTCAGATCACTGCGTTTCCATCGTGCATGGATGGAGAAAAACCCGACGAGGTGTTTGCGGTCCTGGAGAAGCTGACGGGAGACGGCAGGGACCTCAATAATAGTGCTGATGGATAATGTGCTGCTCGCAGTCGAAAGGTGAATCAATCGGTTTTACGGCCGGGATGGATTGCGTTAATATGCAAAATCCCCACTTGCTGTGTTTTTAAAGCGGGAGGTTGTATGGGAAAGTCAGCTATTCTTGTGATTGCAGTATTGTGTTTTGGGATAATTGTGTCCGGTTGCGGACGGGAAGATGATGAGGGCAGAGCGAGCAAGCTGAAGGGTGAATCGGGTCGGAAAACTATTCAAGAAAGGGAGAATGGCATGGAATTAACGAGTGCAGTGTTCAAGGATGAAGGCAGTATTCCGGCGAAGTACACGTGTGACGGTGATAACATCTCACCTCCCCTGGAAATTGAGGGAATACCAGAAGATACCGCCTCTCTCGCACTGGTCGTGGATGATCCGGACGCCCCGGGATCCACCTTTGATCACTGGGTGGTCTGGAATATTCCGGCCAGCACGCAGAAAATTGCTGAGGGAGAACAACCGAATGGTGTGAAGGGGAAAAATGATTTCGGTGACCTCATGTATGGTGGGCCGTGTCCACCCTCCGGAACCCACTCGTATCGGTTCAAAATTTATGCCCTGGACACAAAACTGGATCTGGAAGAGGGAAGCACGAAAAACGAACTGGAGAACGCGATGGACGGCGCTATCATCGCGAAAGACGTGTTGGTCGGGAATTATTCACGGCAGTAGGGGATCGAACTCCCGTGCCTGAGCTGATGATAGGTTGAGATTACAGGCCGACCTGCGAGAGGGAGAGGACGAGTGACTAATACATCCGAAGAAGCGGCCGAACGCCTCCGGAAGAGCAGTCGAAGCTACCGGATGATGCGTTCGGCCTTTAACTTTTTCAGTGCCTGGGTTCGACTCGCGATCCCCGGCACAGTGGTGGTTATGACTCCAGTGCTGGCGTCAAAGGTCCTGTGGCCCGTGCTTTTCTATACAGCCTATGCTTTACCACTCTGGCTGGTGGGGGCGGCGGTGTATATTTTATGGCATACCGACCAGTGGAAGGTCAGCACCACTTCTGCTGATGCTCTGGTCGATTATCACAGTGGGAAATATGGGATGTACATGGCTGTTCAGCAGTCGCACAATCGTCAATGGCAGAATGATCTTGGCGAAAAGGTGACCCGCCCACCGATCGGATTTCCCGTCAGGGCAACCCTGAAGCTGCTGCTTCTGACTATCTGTGTGATTGGGGTGCTGGTCCTGCCGGATCTGCGGCCAGAACGCAAACGGTCATCCGGAGGCATCAATCCTCTGAAGCGAACGGAACAACTGATAGATGTGCTGGAGGAGAAAAAGCTGGCGGAGCAGGAAAAACTGCAGCAGGCGCGCGAGTTGGTGGAAAAATTGAAGCAGGATGAGGAAAAAGGGTTGGACAGGGATGAATGGCGGGCGTTGGATGAATGACGAAAGGATTTACGTCGCCAGGTGGCGAAAAAGGTGCGGAAGGAAGGGGAACGGTAACGGAAACGGGAGGCGGCTGTTCGCAAGATGGAGAAAGGGCAGGCGCGATCCCGGGAGGAAAGGGAAAAGTTGTCCAAAACGTTGAAAAACCTGTCTGAGACCAAAATGCAAAAGGCTATGAAGGCGGCATCGCAAAAAACCGGTATGTCCCGGAAACGGCTGAAATCCATCCTGAAAAAATGCGGCAGGAGTGGTGCATGCCTGTCAAAAGCTGAAAAGAAGGCACTGAGCAAACTGGCGAGGGCGGCAAAACTGATAGAAGGGAAGGGAAAGAAGGGGAAAAAGGCCCTCAAAGCGGCGGGCTTTTCGGAGGAAGAGATAAAGGCTATGATGGTAAAGTCCGGGGCCGGAAAAGGCGGTGTGACCCGGGGGCCGGGCAGTAGTGAAATGCAATATCTGGGAGACACTGAAAAAAAAGGAGGCGCATACAAAGCAAAAACGTTTAAAGGGCATAAAGACGAGCTGAAGGCCAGTCTGGGATGGTCTGTGGGAAATCCGGATGATGAAAATGATGGTGAAACCACAACCACGAAATCCCTGAAAAAAGACGTGAAAAATAGCAAAGAGGGTCTGACGTGGCATGCCCGAACGCTTCCCCGACACAATGATGCACTGAAGAACTATTTTCAGGACTGAGATCCCCACCCGGGGCAGCGGTATTCGAAAGATGACCGTGGAACAAACGTGAGTTTGATTCAGCCCCTTGGTTGGGCAGCATTTCGGAGAGGATGTTTCTCCGAAATGAACAGAGAAAAAGTACCCGAGCAGATTGAGGATATTATGGCGGAGAAAACTGACGACCTGTTGCCGCGCGACGAAGTAGAAGAAGTCGCCGAGGTGTGCGCGAATGTTCTTGAGGCCATGAATGAGGTGATTCTGGGCAAACCGGAGTTGATCCGGTTGACCTTCGCCACAATTCTGACCGGTGGACACGCCCTGCTGGAAGGGTTGCCGGGACTCGGTAAAACGGTGCTCGCGCGTTCGTTCGCGGAGGCGCTGGGCGTCAAGTTCCGTCGCGTGCAGTTCACGCCGGATCTGTTGCCCAGTGATATTACCGGTAGTTACGTGCTGGAGGAGGGCAGCGAAGGGCGGGACATGCAGTTCTACCCGGGCCCGGTTTTCACAAATCTGTTGCTGGCCGACGAGATCAATCGGGCCAGCCCGAAAACCCAGAGCGCCCTTCTGGAGGCCATGTCAGAGAGCCAGGTGACCCAGATGGGGGAGACGCACAAACTGCATCCGCCGTTCTGCGTGCTGGCCACCCAGAATCCCATCGAAATGGAAGGCACCTACCCTCTCCCCGAAGCGCAGATGGACAGGTTCGCGGTGAAACTGAATGTGAAGGGGAGCGACAGTGATGTGTTGAGACGCATCATTACGGAACGACCCGGCGGCGAACCGCAGGCCCCTCCGCAGGTGATGAAAGAAAATGACGTCCGCGAGGTGCAGGAGATGGTGAAAGATGTGCTCATCCCTGATGCCGTTGCGGATCATATTTCGGGCGTCGTCTCGCAGACCCATCCCGATTCCGCGAAAGCCCCAGACGTGGTCGAGGAAGCGGTGAAGTATGGATCGTCCCCACGGGGTGCGATATGGCTGGCCCAGATATCGAGGGCTCTTGCGCTTATAGATGGCCGTCCGGGTGTGGGATTTGAGGACGTGCGCGATGCCGCCCCGGCGGTTCTGGGTCATCGCCTCATACTCCAGCATGCAGCCCGGCTGGATGGACTGAGCGGCCCGGAGGTGGCCAGCGAGGTTGTGGAGAGCAGTGAAAGGAGGTTGGTACAGACATGAGATATACACTGCTGATTATCTGCTGTGTCGTTTTGTTGGCGTCTCCGGGACGGGCAATGCCGTCCGGTAAGTCAAAAGTGCTGGATCGTGGTCTGCAGGTGCATGTGTATGGCGGGATCCATGACGCGATCCGCAGTGGTGCGATGCTGCCGGTTGCTGTGGAATTCGACAATCGTGGCGAGGGGAGGGTCATTTCTGTAACAACGGGCCCGGACGTGAACCGAACGAAGGTGTTCCGCATACCCGCCCATGATCGAGTGGTGAAATGGCTGTATGCCCCTATCCCCTGGAATGGGGTGAATGCTGTGCGCCGGTGCACGTTTTACGATCGTGATGAGGGGACCCATCTCGGGAATGTTCGTCTGGGCCATCACAGTACGCTTTCCAGACGGTCCGTCTCAACCAGCGGGGGAGGAAGCCGGAAAGTCCAGAGTCTGGCGGCTCTGGTGGTGGGAAATCGATTGAATCTGGATCCACAGCTGGACAAGCGATACTGGTTGGAATCGGAAAATGTGCTGCCAAAATGGATCCCCACGCGCTGGTGTGGCCTTTCGGGGATTGATGTGATCGTGGGATCGGCCGGGGACCTTCTGGATGAACGGACCCGCCTGGACGTTATTCTGGACTGGACCTCCATGGGGGGAGTGTTGCTCGTGTCGGAGTCGCAGCCGGGGCAGCGCCGGCGGATCCAGACCCGGGCGAAGAAACGCGGGGTTATGTCGCAATCGTATGGTGATGGTATCCGAACGGGAGTTGGGGGGATTGCTTTTGTTGACAGGGAGAATCTGGGGGAGTCCCATACCCGATATTTTGGCTCAGATGTACCCATGGGGGTTGGTTTTATGAAGACACGAAACAGTAGCCGAAGTCGCTTCTATCATCGATACCGGCGGCGTTCAATAAAACCGAAGGTCAAAGAAAACGTTCAACCCCCGTTCTGGCCGGTTCTGGCCGCTCTGACTGCTTTCTCTCTGGCGGTGGGACCGGTTGGGTGGTGGTACCTCGTGGCGAAAAAGAAGAGGGGGCTCCTCTATTATGTGCTGGCGCCCGCTCTGTGTTTGGGGGTTATGATTGTGGTTGTGGGCACTGACGTCATGAATGAGGGTTTCCTCCCGTATGTCAGTTGCCGGGCAGTCCGATTCATTGACCAGCGCAACAAGCGGAAGATCGATTTCTCGCAGTTCGGCGTCTATTTGCCATTTATCACCACGTCCCAGCTGGTTGGTGCGCCCGGTGAACTTCCCTATTTTCTGGGCGGACGAAGGTGGCGGCCGGACAGTTTCGATGTCCGGTCAACCGATGCAGGGATACAATATGATGGGGCGATGCCGGCGCGGCGTCATGTGTGGTACGGACGACAGAACCTGGACGTCGAACGGAGGCGTCTCACGGTGTGGGAGAAAGACGGAGAGGTATGGGTGGAGAATCACCTGGGATGTCATCTGGAATCGGTGCTTGTTGCCCACGAAGATAAACGGGTGGAAATTGCTGGAGGACTGGCACCAGGGCAGAAAAAAAAGGGGAAGGAAATGGACCAAACGACCACGCGGACGCGTGTCAGGCAATGGGATGACAAATATGATCGGTGCATCAAGGATACCGAACTCATCAAGTCAAGACCTCTGCAGCACAAATGGGAGGAGGAATTCGAAGATGGGCAGGGTTGGGTGGCGGAGGTCCGGCCCGAGGATGTGACCGAACAGGTATGGTTGGACTCGATGCGTCCGCAGAACGTTAACTACTTGATCTACGGAGTCTTCTGATGCAACTGAAGATCGATGGGCTCACAAAAATATATGATGACCTGAAGGCTGTGGACTCCCTGGAGGTCACGCTGGGCGATGGGGAAATATGGGGATTCATCGGTCCCAACGGCGCCGGTAAAACCACAACGCTGCGCATGCTTGCCACCGTGGAGCATCCATCCCGTGGCGATGCCTGGCTCGGGGAACACTCCGTCGTGCAACATGCCGATAAAGTGCGTCCGCTCATCGGATTCATGCCGGACTATTTTGGGTCCTATCCCGATATTCTGGTCAGTGAATATCTGGATTTCTTCGCCCGCTCTTACAATCTGGTGGGACACACCCGTGAAAAGCGTGTTCGGGAAATCGTCAATTTCACCGAGATTGATCACCTGCTGGACAAACGTGTGACCGATTTATCGAAGGGGATGCGCCAGCGGATCAGCCTGGGGCGGACCCTCCTGCATGATCCTCAACTGTTGCTGCTGGATGAACCCGCGGCTGGATTGGATCCCCAGGCACGGCGTGATCTGCGGGAACTTTTGAAATTGCTGGCCGGCGAGAACAAGACAGTGCTGATCAGCTCCCACATCCTGGCCGAACTGGAAGGACTGGTCGATAAGGTGGCAATAATCCAGGAAGGTCGGCTGGTCTATGCCGGGGAACCCTCGGGACGCGTCGAAGACGAAGAGACGGATGTGGTGGTGGATATGAGAATTCTGGGCGAGCTGGCGGACGGCGTGCGAACGGCTCTGGAATGTCCGCATGTGGAGGACGCAACGGGCAATGATCCGGACATACTCAAGGTTCACATCGGTGGTGGACGGGAGGCGATTGGGGAGCTTGTGGAGCGGCTGGTGCAAAACGGTCAGGTTCCGTATGCGGTAACGAGTGAGAAGAAGCTCCTGGAGGATGTTTTTCTGGAAATGACGGGAGGTGCGGCCGATGTCGAGTAGAATTCGGGACAGACTGGAACGGCTGGCCAATCCAATGCTGGTCCGCCAGATGTATCAATCTCTCCACAGCCGCAAGTTTCTGGGGGCCATGTGGTTGCTCCTTCTGGCGGCACTGATGACCTATGTTGTTATATTTGTGGGGAGCGATACCGGTTCTCCCGCCGGCGGATCCATGTTTATGGTGTTCGGCGGACTGTTTTATCTCGTGGCTCTGCTGGTCTTCCCGTATATGGCCTTCAGTTCTCTGCGCAAGGAGGTCAAGACCAAAACCATTGAGCTGATCCAAATTACGCCACTGAATGCTCAGCGTCAGATTCGGGGCCGTCTCCAGGCTGCTCTCAGCCGCCTGCTGTTGCTGTATTCGGTGATCGGTCCGTTTGCGGTGGTGGCATTTCTGTTCGGGGGCATCTCCCTGTGGGCGATCCTGCTGAGCTTATACACGCTGTTCATAGCATCATGCATTTCCGTTTCAGTCGCTCTGTTTTTTGCATCTCTTGCGTCGATCAAGTTTTTGGGTCCCATCGCACGCGGAATTTATCTTCTGTTGCTGGTGGCGGTGCTCATAATGGGCTTTTCGGTCACATTCGGCGGATCCTGGTTTCTAATGCGGGAGGTCGGCCGGGCTGGTTGGGAGGGCATTCTGGCGTATCTTATCGTGCTGACGCTGGAAGGGGGGCTCATAGCCTGGTTCCTGTGTGCGGCGAGCGCCAACATACTTACGTTCGAGGCAAACAAGAGCGCCGGCCGCATGAAGTTCATAATGCTTCTTCTCGTGTTGAGCGGTTTAACCTCGTTCGGTGTGATCTGGGGGCTGGTGGGCGGAGACGGTGAGGTCCTGGCCGTGATAGAGTGTTTTGTGTGCATAGCGCTGGGTGTGAGCGCCATCTTCTGGCTGACGGGCAAACGCCGCGTTGCAGCGCACAGGGCGGAGAAGCTGAAGCACCGGAGTGGGTGGTACCGTTCACTGTTTTATCCATTCACCGATGGTGCCGGGGCAACGACGGCATTTCTTGGTCTCGCCATCGTTGTTCTGGCGACCGGGATCGCATTCTGGTGTGCGTTCGAGGACATTACGTTATCGGACGATGTCGGAGGTTTTTTCACCATAATGGCGCTTGTTTACGCGCCCTATTTCTCGTCGTCCGCGTGGATTATTGGGCGTTTCTTCCCCGCAAAGTACCGTACTGGAGCTGTCCGACGGTTGATTGTGCTGGGTTTTGCCGTGGCACACCTCTTCATAGCGATCCTGTGGTTCGCCTCGGATATGTACTCCTATTCCCATGCCGCAGAGCAAGCGGCGAGTCCTCTGCTTGGGCTTTTCCCGTTCATTTACATGCCCACGGCAATCGATCGGATTGAACTCGGCATGTCGCTGGTGGGAGGGTTATCCGTGGCGATTACAATCGGTCTGGTGCCCCACCTGATTGTTGGTGTGCGGGATCTGGTCGCGTTCTGCAGAGCCTCGGACCTGCGGCAGCAATACTGCGATACCGAACTGGATAAGGTATGATTTCCCGGAGGGCGTTTTCCTGGAGAGAATACAACGGGGGCACATGACAGAGAACATTCGTGACAGGCTGGAACGGTGGGTCAACCCCATGCTGGTGCGCCAGATGTATCAATCTCTTCACAACCGAACGTTTCTGGCGTCAATGTGGATCCTGGTTCTGGCGGCGCTGGTGACTTATGTTGTCGTATTTGCGGGGAGAGAAGCCGGTTCGCCAGCCGGGGGGACCATGTTTCTGGTATTTGGTGGTTTGTTCTATCTGGTCGCTATGCTGGTCTTCCCGTATCTGGCGTTCACATCTCTCCGGAGAGAGATCAAAACCGGAACCATTGAGCTCATTGAAATCACGCCCATGAATGCGTCCCGCAGGATTCGGGGGCGTCTGCTGGCCGTTTTCACCCGTCTTGTGCTCCTTTATAGCGTGATTGGTCCTTTTGCGATGACAGCGTATTTGCTCGGAGGGGTTGCATTGTGGGAAATTGTGCTGAGTTTGTACACGCTTCTGGTGGCATCCTGCGTGATTGTTTCGCTGGCGTTATTTTTTGCGTCTCTGGCATCCATTAAATTCATTGGTTCCGTCGGTCGCGGCGTGTTCTTTTTCGTGCTCGTGGCGTTGTTTATAACGGGGGCTCCGCGCGTTTTTGACGGCTCCGGCCTGATGCTGATGGAGTTGGACGGGGAGGGCTGGAGGGCCATTCTGGCATATTTCATAGTCCTTACGCTGGAAGGTGGGCTCTTCGTCTGGTTCCTGTGCGCCGCCAGCGCCAACGTGCTCACCTTTCAGGCCAACAAGAGCTCGGGGCGCACAAAGTTTATCATGTTGTTGCTTCTTATAAGCGGGTTGGTTGCGTTTGGCGTGACGTGGTTATTGGCGGACGGCGACGCGGATCTGCTGGGCCGAATAGAACGGTTTGCCTGTGTTTTGCTTGGAGGCAGTGCCATATTCTGGATGACAGGTGAAGGGCGGTTGCGTGCGCATACGGCGGAAAAATTGGAGGATCGCAGCGGATGGTATCGTGCTGTGTTCTATCCGTTTACCGATGGCGCCGGGAGCACGGCAATATATCTTTTCCTCGCCTTGTTACTGTTGGAAACTGGAATTACCATGTGCTGTGCGTTGGGCGGATTGTCCCTGCGGAGGCAAACAGGACATTTCTATGCTCTATCGGTGCTCGTATATGCTCCCTATTTCTCCTCATGCGCATGGGTTGTCGGGCGTTGCGTGCCTGCAAAACATCGCAATGCGGCTGTGCGACGCCTGATTGTCGTTGGATTTATCCTGGGGCATCTATTTTGCGCGGCCCTCTGGTCCGGTATGAATTTGCATCGGTATGGCTCGGGAGCGCAGTATCTGGAAAACCCTCTGTTGGGGCTGTTCCCGTTCGCTTTTATATCAACGGTGGAACATTCTGGAGCTCTTTCAGGCCGTCTGATACAGGGCCTGTCTCTGGCCATTGTGGTCGGCTTAGTCCCCCATCTATACATTGCCATCCGGAATATGATCAGGTTGTGCACGCTCACGGATCTAAACAGTCAATATCCGGGCAGCAGATAGGTTAAATCATCATGTCATCGAAACCTTCACTATCAGAGGCGGAACTGGAGTCGCTGGCGCGGCGCTACCGATTTTCACCGGAGGTTTCCTCCGCCCGGGGGCGTATGGGGCGTCAGGCGGGGAAGGAAACGGGAGCCTCGGTGGAGATCCAGGATTTCCGGGATTATGTTCCCGGTGATGATCCGAGGCACATCGACTGGATGGCCTACGGGCGCACCGACCGGCTGATGATCCGCCTGTATCGGGAAGAAGTGAGTCCCTTTGTCGATCTCGTTGTGGACGGATCGGCCTCCATGGCCCTGCAGGATGGACGGAAGGGGACGCTTGTGCGAGAACTGTGCGGATATCTGCATCATGCGGCCAGAGTGGAGGGAACGAACCTCCGTCTTTTTCAGGCGGGCGATGAAGTGCAACGGCTCGACGAACCCGGTTATCTGCGGTGCGATGCCGAGCGGTCCGCCATTTTTACCAACCCCCACGCGGTGGTTGCGGGCCTCCGACGAACCGCCGTTCGCATCATCCTCAGTGATTTTCTCGATCCCACCGATCCGGGCGCCGTGCTGCGCCGGTTGTCGGAGAATTGTGCTCAGCTCTACGTGCTCCAGATTCTGGGTCCCTGGGAAGCGGATCCGGGACGTGAGGGGCCGGCGGTTCTTGAGGATTGTGAGGTGGGCGACCGGGTGGACATCCTGCTGGACGATGCGCGGGTGAAAGCATACCGGCGTCGTTTGAATGCGCTGGTGGGGGAGATCAAGGAGGAAACACTGCGTTGTGGGGGCGAGTTCATACAGCTGATTGCGGATAAATCGCTTGAGACCATGCTCAAAGAGACCTTTTTGCCCATTGGATTGGTGGAACCGGGGATGTAGCAGAGTCGGCCGCGGGTGGTTCGCTTGACCAAATTGGCCCTGGACTTTACAGTTTACCGGCACAGGGGGCGTTTTTTGCCGGTCCAAAAGGGTTGAAATCTCTGACTTGATCCGCCCCCTGTCTCCCCATTCATTGAGGTTTTTATGAAAAACAGTATCGATCATCTGGTCAACAAACTGGACAGCTTCGATATCTCGGAGCGGCGCTGGGCTCTCAGACAGTTACGCGCCAGAGTTAAAGAGGGTCAAATCCAGCGTGAGGAGAGCAGGGGATGGATTAATCTTCATGCTCATACGTTTTTCTCCTACAACGGATACGGCTATTCCCCAAGCCGCATTGCGTGGGAAACCTACAAAGAGGGACTTGAAGCGGCGGGGATCGTGGATTTTGACTGCCTGGACGGGACAGAGGAATTTCACGAGGCGGGCCGCCTGCTGAACCTTAAAACCACCGCGGGTTTTGAAACCCGCGTGTTCGTGGATGAATACAGTGACCGCGTGATCAACTCCCCGAAAGAACCCGGGGTTTTTTATCTGGTGGGAACGGGTTTCGTCACCGAGCCAGAGTCAGAATCCGGGGCCGCGGATGTGCTCGACGGGATGGCCCGGCGGGCAAGAGAACGAAATGTTGACATGTTGAAACGATTGAATGAACATCTGGCCCCCCTCGAAGTGGATTATGAGAAAGATGTCCTGCCGTTGACGGCCGCCGGCAATGCCACCGAACGTCACATGGTTACAGCGATCGAATCCAGGGCCCGGGGAGAGTTCAGCGATGGAAATCAGCTGACGTCCTACTGGAGCGATAAGCTCGGTGTGGAACGCTCGGAGGTGAAGTCCATTCAGGACGATCCGGTGAAGCTCAAAGGATTGATCCGATCCAAACTTATGAAACACGGCGGAGTGGGATATGTTAAACCCGATAGCAGCTCATTCCCGCCACTTGAAGAGGTTGTGGAGATGACGCTCCAGCAGGGTGCTCTCCCGAGCGGATGCTGGCTCGATGGCACCAGTGACGGAGAATCTGATCCGGTGGAGCATTTTGAGTTTTTGAAAGAGAAAGGGTGTGTGAGCATCACCATCATCCCGGATCGCAACTGGAATGTCCCGTCCGATGTGCGGGATATGAAAGTGCGCAAATTGAACGAGGCCATCGAAGCCGCCCGGAAGCTCAATATGCCCGTTCTTGCCGGCACGGAAATGAACAAAGCGGGCACGAAACTGGTGGACAATTTTGACAGTGATGCACTTGCGCCGCACCTGGATACTTTTCGTCGGGGAGCCCACATCAGCTGGGGGCATACTTTGCTGAAAATGACCGCAGGGGTTGGATATGTGGGGGACTGGGCGGACGCGGAATTTGGTGATGACGTGGCGGCGAAAAACGATTTTTTCTGTGAGATTGGATCGGGCGGGTATCCGGATGTGATGACGAGGAGAAAACTCTCAAACCTTGGCGTGACGGGTTCCCCGCAAGACTTCAAAAAGGTTCTGGCTGACTGATCGGCTGAAAGGACCGGAGATGGATATGTGTGATAGAAATGTTTCACAGACTACTTTTGAGAAGGAGGTTCAACGATGTCCACAGCAGTGACTTTTGGTGAGATCATGCTTCGTCTGTCCACCCCGGGGTGTAAGCGTTTTTCCCAGGTGTCCAGTTTCGACGCTGTTTATGGCGGCGGTGAAGCGAATGTGGCGGAAAGCCTGGCAAATTACGGTGTGGATGCGCGCTTTGTTACCCTGTTGCCGGATAACCCGCTGGGTGACGCCTGTGTGCGCCAGCTGCGCGGTTTTGGCGTGGACACCAGTCATATTGTGCGCAAAGATGGTCGTATCGGGGTTTACTTCCTCGAAAAAGGCGCCGTCCAGCGTCCGAGTAACGTTGTCTATGATCGCGCACATTCCTGCATCGCCGAAGGTCAGACGGGAGATATTGACTGGGAGGCCGCCTTCGACGGAGCCGACTGGTTCCATTGGACGGGGATTACGCCCGCCATCAGTGCCGGTGCCGCCGAGCTGTGTCAGGAAGCAGTCGAGAAGGCCGATGAGATGGGCCTGACAATTTCCTGTGATTTGAACTATCGCAGCAAACTGTGGAATTACGGCAGGGAAACAGAGGAAGTGATGCAGGATCTCGTGCAGTACGTGGATGTGGCCATCGGCAATGAGGAGGATGCAGATAAAGTCTTCGGCATCAAGGCCCCGCATGCGGATGTTGAAGCCGGCGAGGTTGATGCCCAGGATTATCGGTACGTGGCTGAAAAACTGACGGAACGTTTCCCCGGTATGGAGAAGGTGGCAATCACGCTCAGGGGTAGCGTCAGCGCCTCGCACAATACCTGGAGCGCCGTTCTGTATGAGGACGACGAGCTGTACACGACGACCACCTACGATATCACCCACATCGTGGATCGCGTGGGTGGCGGGGACAGTTTTGCCGGCGGTCTGATATATGCTCTTCTGGATGGGCGTGAGAATCAGGACGCGCTGGATTATGCGGTGGCCGCCAGCTGCCTCAAACATACGATCCCCGGCGATGCCAACATGGTAAGCGTTGAGGAAGTGGAAGATCTTATGGAACAGGGCGGTTCAGGTCGTGTCAAGCGCTAAAATTATCCGGCGGTGAACTGCCTCGCATAAAAGAATTGGATCTTTCTGGCCCGAGCCATCCCGTGAAGGGGTGTTCGGGCCATTTTTATGTTATTTGCAAGTGAAGGTTGTATTCGTTCATAATACTACCTGAACGATAGACATATAACTCTCCGGGGGGACACACCCTTGGTTTCACGTTTTCTGGCACTGGTCCGCAATTCGTTCGCGGAGATAATACGCCAGCCCATCTATGGCATATTAATTGCCATGGGAATGGTGATGATAGCCTTCAGCCCCATCATCACTATGTTCACGATGATGGAGGACGTAAAACTGATGGTGGATATGGGTTTGGGCACCATTTTCATGGTGGGGATAGTGCTGGCTGTTTTGAGTGCAACGCAGGTGATCAGTCGTGAAATTGAATCGAAAACGGCAGGGGCTGTGATAAGTAAGCCGGTTGGGCGGGTGGTGTTTCTGATAGGTAAGTTTGTGGGGGTGAGTCTGGCGATGGGGATGGCCAGTATGATCTTCATTGTCATCCTGTTGATGAGCCTGAGAATGGGCGTTCCCATGACCGTCAATTATACGCTGGATTGGCCGGTGTTCATGGGGGAGCTCATTCCCTTTGTGGTTGCAGTTTTTCTGGGATTATACACCAACTATTTTTACCGATGGAGCTTTACAGCCACGGCGGTGCGGGTGGCGGGGGTGCTGTATCCACTCTCACTGGTTGCACTCATTTTCGTGAATAAACACTGGCACTTCACCTGGATTGCCATGGGATTCGTGACCAACAATGCCTTCCAGGTGTTTCTGGCGGCGGTTCTGGTGGCGCTTGGTGTGTGGTTGATCTCAGCAGTGGCGGTAGCGGCTTCCACCCGAGTGGACGTTGTGCCGAATGTCCTGATCTGTCTGGCCGTCTTCTTCACGGGGATGGTATCCCATTATCTCTTCGGCTGGACAGTTGATGATGCGTGGGTCCGCTGGGAACCGAGGCCCGGAGCAGAGACTGTTAAAATCAGTGGGCGAGTTCTTTCGGCGGGTGGCAATCCGCTGAGAGGAGTCGAGATAAAAGGAGCTCCGGGAGAAGTAGCCACCGGAATTTCGGGCCAGTTCACGGCCCGGGTGCAAAAAGGGCAATCCGGCCAGATCAATCCCGAGATGGAGGGATATCGTTTCGAACCGGCGCAGAGAAGATACGTGGATGTCGAAACTGATGTGAAACGACAGCTGTTCACCGCTCATCCGCGCGAGCTTGATACCGGATATTATCTCCAGAAAGTCTGGTGGTGGGGAGCGCGCGGGGCCTACCACATCGTTCCGTCGCTGCAATTTTTCTGGGTCGCGGATCAATTGATGCGTCCGGCGCCGTATATCCCTCTCAGCTACGTGGGGAAGGCCCTGCTGTATGCCGGAAGCTGGTGTGCTGCGATGATTGCGCTGGGAGCCTTTTTGTTCGAACGACGTGAGATTATATAGATGTAAATATTTTTTGGAAGGAAGGTACGGATATGCCGAGGAAGAAAAAAGTAGAAACCATGGCAATGGTTGGGATTGTGGTCCAGCTGGTTTTCCTGGCGATCGCGTTCGCGCTGTATGGGCAGAGCGCCGCTGAGACACAAGCCGAAGGGAGCGCAGCGGTACTGGCAGAGGTATGGTTCCTGGTGCCGGGATTGTTTGTGTGGCTGGTAGTATTGTTGCATGGACGTCAGAGGAGGTTGGCCCGGGCGGAGAAGGAAGAGATGGAGGAGTTGCGGGAAAAACGGGTGAGCGAGGAGATATTTGAGGAGCAGCAGCTTGATCAGATGCGGGCGCATACCGGTCTGAGAATATTTAGACGCTACGTTGTGCCCGCTGTATCGGTGCTCCTGTCGCTGGCTCTGGGATTTTTGTGTTTCATCAATCTGCAGGGGATAATTCAGGAAGGAGTTGGCGGACCGGCCCGCAACCCGCTGGCGGTGGTGGCGGGAATGGCCATCATCACTTTTTTCGGTTTTCTGTTCGGTAAGTATGCCGTTGGACTGGCTCAGAACCGGGAGTGGCGCCTCCTGCGGGCCGGCGGCTCCTATTTGATGGGGAACGTTGCGGGAAGTTTCATCGTACTGGTGGCCATGTCACTGGTCCATTTCGGAGTGAATTGGGCCGAAACGGTGGCGGCCTACGCGATTCCGGGGATTATGGGTTTGGTGGCGATCGAGATTGCCCTGAACCTCATACTGGAGATTTATCGACCGCGCGTCCCCGGTCAGGAGGCACGACCCGCCTACGACAGCCGGCTGTTGAATCTGCTGGCCGAGCCCGGGGACATACTGGAGACGGTGGCCTCAACTCTGGATTATCAGTTTGGCTTTAAAATATCTGAAACCTGGTTTTACAGATTCATGGAGCGGGCCATCGTGCCTCTCATTTTGCTCCAGTTGGTTTTGCTGTGGCTCTTATCCGCCGTCGTGGTCGTGGATAAGGATGAGGGAGTCTTTATCGAGAGGTTTGGGGATCCACTGGTAACGGAAGTTGATCGGACGCGCGGTTTGAAGGCGACACTTTTTGGCCCGGGTTATCATCTTAAGTATCCATGGCCAATCGATCAGGCGCGGCGCATACCAACCGCGCGGGTGTTTAATCGCGAGATCGGCAAGGTGCCGGTGACGCAGGATGAGGGATTACGGGCAACGGAAGACGAAGTCCAGACCATGACCGATGAAGACGTCATCCTCTGGAAAGAGGTGCACGTGAAGGATCCGAAGAAGATGACTGAGGCCAACTTTCTCGTGCCCAGTCAGACGGAGGTGGAGAAAGATTTTGGAGCGCCGGCGTTGAATGTCGCCCGCCTGATAGCGTTTGTGCATTTCCGTATCCGGCGGACGGATGATGGCCGGGTAGATCCCCGGGCGGCATACAGGTTTTACTACAGATACCGGAGGCCGAAACGGTTGATCGAGGATATCGCATACCGCATTATGTGTCGGTTAGCGGCCAGCCAGAACTTTTTGAAGTGGATTCACGTGGACCGTGGTCAGGTCTCCCGGGAATTCCGGAAACGCCTGGAGAAGGCTTTGGGAAGGCAGAACCTGGGAGTTGAAGTTGTGTTTGCCGGTATTCCTGCGGTGCACCCTCCTGCTGAAACCGCTGAAGCGTATGAAAATGTGATAAATGCCTTCCAGAAGAAGGAAACCCTCCTGTCGAAGGGGCGCAAAGAGTCCGTGCAAATCACGGAGGAAGCGAAAGGCGAAGCGGCCGAGATCCTTTCCGGGGCGCGATCATACGGTTACGAATTGACCGAGGTGTCCGAAGCCGCCAGTCAGCGTTTTGAAGTGCAGATGAAAGCGTTTAAAAAGGCCGAATCGGTGTATCGGCATCGGAAGTATTTCAGCGCGGTGGAAAGGGTGCTGGAGGGACATAAAATTGTACTGGTGCCGGTGACGGAAAAGGAAGTTGAAATAATTGATATGGGCAAGCAAACGGGAAGCGATATACTTGACATAAATATGGAGGATACAATCAAGTAGTTCCTCCGCGTTCCGAATCTATCTGCATTATTTTGCGGTTTGATACAGTCATAACTGAGAAGAAGGAGAGAGACTTGTGAGAGAAAGTAAGCTTACACTTGCCGTTATCTGTGGCGTGGTGTTGTTGCTGGGGGCCTACGTCTTCATGTTTCAGGTGCGTGTCAATGAAGTGGCGGTCCATTACCGTCCGCCGGGTAAGGTAAAACGGGTCATCAACGCACAAGAGGAATTGGCTCCGGAAAAGGGAGGCCCTGGCCTCTATTTCCGCCTCCCGTATCCGATCGACGACGTGCGGAGATATGATAAGCGCATTCGAGTGATTGACGGCCCCCTCGCTCAGACTCAGCTCAAAGATGACTGGCAGGCTATTATTTCCATGTATTGTGCATGGCACATAAAGTCACCGGTTGATTTTGAGGAAAGTCTCGGTGGCAGTGTGAAACGTGCGCGGCAGCGTCTTGAGGAGATAATTTTCAATGAAACCTCCAAAGCGGTCTCTGACCTGACGTTCCACGACCTGGTATCGACCGACGGGAAGAAGGTGCGGAAGCATTTTGACCGACTGGAAAGAGACGTGACCGAAGGCGTGGAATCATCCGCTACCGATTATGGTTTACAGATCGACGATTTTGGTGTTCGGCGAATCGCCATTCCGCAGAGCACGACCCGGGAGGTGTTTAAGCGGATGCGGGCGGAGCGGAAAAAGGTGGCGCAAACATACATTGATGAGGGAAAGAGCGAAAAAACGGCGATCATCGCTTCAGCGCGCGAGGAGGCCAACAAAATCCTGACGGATGCCAGAAAGAAAGCAAAACGGATCCGGAGTGAAGGGGAGGCTGCCGAGGCAAAATATTATGATCAGTTCGCCCGGCAGCCGGAGCTGGCTATTTTTCTCCGCCGACTGGAGGCCCTGCGGACCATCGCGAAGAAAGCCCGTGAAGCCGGGCGACCCATCACCTTTGTGCTGGATCCGAGCACGGAACCCTTCTCGGTTTTGTCCCGTGGAGCGGAAGGTCTGAAACCGTTGAAGCCCGGAGACGGTGCTGGATCCGGGAAGAAGGCTGTGAGCGGGAAGAATACAGACGACAGAGGGGATGAATAACTCATGGCTGAAGAACATAATCACACGGATGAACATCAGATAGAAGACGACTCTCAATCGGAACCGGTCGGCCACAAGGCTCTTGCCGATGCATTGAGCGTGAGTTTTAGAGCCCTCAAGTGGGGGATGGGTCTGTTGATCATCCTTTATCTTGTGCAGGGCTTTTTCTTTGCGGATACGGATGAAGTGAAGATCAAGTTGCGTTTTGGCCGTCCGGTGAAAGTGAGTTTAGGTCAGAATCGGCCGGATGGGTACGTTATCGATGCGGCCAGCGGCTGGCATTATGCGTGGCCATGGGAAGAAGTCGTTACGGTTCCACTGTCGGAGAAGAGTCTGGAGATCAAGGGGGCATTTGCCCCCGCCCGCCAGAGGTCTGGTGGCGGAAAGCAGGGACTGAGCCCAAAGATGG
Source organism: uncultured candidatus Brocadiaceae bacterium (assembly GCA_964644705.1). Lineage (GTDB taxonomy): Bacteria > Planctomycetota > Brocadiia > SM23-32 > SM23-32 > CAZXYF01. Next base: position 27,754 of record CAZXYF010000006.1, read on the forward strand.
ACAATTATCTTCTCACCGGTGACGTCAACATCATCTATATGCAATTGCAGGCGCGATACCGTCCACGCACGAAAGAGGGATCGACACTGGACTACGTCTTTCGCATGCGTCCCCCGGAAGCCAAAACGGGCACAGAGCAAATTCCCGCCCCCGCGGATCTCCTGCGCAGGTTGGTGATTGACGCGACGATTGAAACGGTGTCCACCTGGGGAGTTCTGGATGTCCGTGGCAAGACGAAAGAGGTGTCGGTGGGCGCGGGCAAAGGGATGAAATCCCTGCAGCTTTTCGATCAGATTGAAAAGCGTGTCCGGGAAAAACTCCGGCAGTTTGAGCAGAAAAATGGCTTTTCAATCGGTATTAATCTGGTGGGCATCGAACGCATCGGTGATCCGGAAGTTCCGGCGGCCGTACGACCGGCTTTCGACATGTTTCAACAGGCGGAAAGCCAGAAGGAACGACTCACCGATGAAGGAACGGAAAAAGCCAATTCCGTCAAAGCTTCCGCGCGGGGTCGCAAAGCGGAGATTATCGCCGAGGCGAAAGCATACAAGTCCCGCATACAAAATATCGCCCGCGCCGACGCGCAAATGCTGACACAGTTGTCCAGGGTGTACAAAGAATCACCCGTGAAAGCGTCAATTTTGCGCGAATGGCATTACCAGAGAATGCTGGAAGAGTTGCTGGGTGAGGCACGCGGGTCGTTCGTCCTGCATGAAACCAAGGATGAGACCAGTCGTGAGCTGTGGTTGCAGATGTCCCAGCCGCCGAAACCAGAGAAAAAAGAAAAATCTGGAGAAGGCCCGGAGGAGTGAGTCGGGACCGTGACCGCCGGGAACCGCTCCAGTGATGACATAATAATTAATTAATATCGGGAGAGACGACAGTGGCGCATTCCAAACACGAACATGCGGACTCAGAGTCCGTCATGCACGATCACGAGCACGTGGGGTCGTTGCAGACCCGTCTGATGCTCACGTTACTTGGCGGGGTTCTGATCCTTAATTCCTTCCTGGCCAAGCACGTTTTGTTTCCCCAGCAGCAGGAGATCGCGGCCATCAGTGCGCTGCTCGGGGCAATTGTTCTGGGCACGCCCATCCTGGTGGGCGGACTGAAGGAAATGAGACGGGGCCGCATGCATATGTCCACGCTTGTAGCGATCGCGGTATTCTCCGCGTTTGTGCTTGCAGATTATACGGTGGCCGGCATTGTCGCGTTCTTCATGTTGCTGGCCAGCCTGATCGAAGAACAGACGGCGGAGGGGGCGCGTGAATCGGTGGAGAAACTGATGGAGTTTCAACCCAGCCGGGCCGAATTGACCAACGGGGAGGTCGTGGACGTGGCCGATCTTGAACCGGGTGATGAGATCCGCCTGCGACCGGGGGATCGGGTGCCGGCTGATGGTGAGATAATCAGTGGCCAAACGACCATTAACGAAGCCACTGTCACCGGTGAATCCATGCCCGTGGACAAAATGGAGCATGATGAGGTGTTTGCGGGAACTCATAACCTGACGGGAGCGGTGGAGATCAGAGTCACGCGATCGGGCGAGGACACGACGCTCGGAAAGGTCAAGAATCTGATACTTGAGGCGGAAACCACCAAGACGCGCCTGATGCAGCTCATCGACCGATACGCGGAATGGTATACGCCGGTGGTTCTTATGCTTGCAGCCGTGGTCGGCGTCTTCACGCGTGATCCCCAGCGCGTTATTACTGTGCTCGTCATCGCCTGTCCCTGTGCTTTCGTCCTGGCAACTCCCACGGCAATGGTGGCGGCGCTGACGGCGGCCGCTCGACTGGGAATTCTGATAAAAAACGTCTCCCATCTGGAACTGGCGAGTGAATTGACGGCCATGGTTTTTGACAAGACCGGCACGCTGACGACCGGTGAACTGACCGTAACCAGTCTGAATCCCGTGAAAGGTGTCGATGGTGCGGAACTGCTCCGCACGGCCGCGAGCCTGGATCAACATTCGCGTCATCCCGTGGCAAAAGCGATCGTTCAGGTGGCGCGGGAGGCCAAAGTGGATCTCGGTGAGCCCGAAAACACCCAGGAAGCGGCGGGCAAGGGTGTCGAGGGCATGCTGGAAGACCGCAAAGTTGTTGTGGGACGGTCAGAATGGCTTGAGGATTACGGAGTCGCAAATGTGGAAGAGGTGAGGCAGGAGGCGCACGGCACGGAACACGAGGGACTCAGCACGATTTATGTGAGCCGGGACGGACGCTGCATCGGCTGGATCGGGTTGGAAGATAAGACACGGGAGGAAGCCAAACAGGCGACCGAGGATCTGCAGGATCTGGGTGTCCGACGGCTGACCATGCTGACCGGTGACCGATGGTCGGTGGCCAGCAAAGTTGCGGGCGAACTCGGTTGCACGGACGTCCAGGCCGAGTGTCTGCCGGAACAGAAACTCCGGCTGGTGGAGCGAATGCGCGAGGAAGGACAGAATGTGGCGGTCGTTGGTGATGGGGTCAACGATGCCCCCGCGCTGGCGGCCGGTGACCTCGGTATTGCAATGGGGGCCGCCGGCAGTGATGTTGCCATCAGCAGCGCGTCCATCGCCCTGCTGAGCAACGACCTGGGACGGTTGCCCCTGTTGATGCGGCTTTCGCGAAAGTTGCGGAAGCTCATTGTTTCCAACCTGGCAATCGGTGGTATCTTCGTTGTGGGGGGCGCGGCGCTTGCCAGCATGGGGTATTTTGGCCCGATCACTGCAGCCATCCTGCATAACGTGAGCTCGTTCCTGGTTATCTTCAACAGCGCGCGCCTTGTTCGGTTTGAGGAAGCGGAAACCGAATCCGCCGAATCAGCGCCAGAACGCGGACGAATTGAAGCGGCAACCGCATAGAGATGGGAGAACTATGGCATCAGATACTGAACCAATCATACAGACGATCGAACTGACCAAGATATATAAAGATTTCTGGGGCCGGGGGCGGGTGAAGGCTCTGGAAGGGCTGAACCTGGAGGTGCGCCGGGGCGAGGTCTTTGGCCTGCTGGGGCCCAATGGTTCCGGGAAGACGACCACCGTGCGACTGATCCTCGGACTTCTGTTTCCCAGCCGGGGAGTCGTGCGGATTTTTGGTGAGGATCCACGGGATGTAGATACGAAAAAGCGGGTTGGATATATGCCCGAGGAGTCCCGGCTGTATGAGTATTTGAACGCGGAAGAGACGCTGGATTTCTTCGGGCGGTTGTTCGGGCTGACCCGCGCTGAACGCCAGAGACGCATCGACAGCCTGATTGAAATGGTGGGACTGGAGGGGGCCGCCCGACGTCCGGTGGGGGAATTTTCCAAGGGCATGGCCCGGAGAATCGGGTTGGCTCAAGCGCTGATCAATGACCCCGATGTGCTCATCATGGACGAGCCCACGTCGGGCTTGGATCCATTGGGCGCCCGGCAGATGAAGGACCTGATCGGTACCCTCCGTGAACGGGGAAAAACTATATTCACCTGCAGCCATCTGCTGTCCGATGTCGAACAGATATGTGATCGCGTCTGTATATTGTATGGCGGCAAATCGCGTGAGGTCGGTCGGGTGGAGGAGTTGCTCACCGAACAGGAGAAACTCGACATCCGCACACCGAAGCTGAGTGAGGAAACGGTGAACCAGATCCGCGATATCGTTCGGCGCGAGGTGGGGACTGAAGAGGAGGTCGAGGTGGGGGCGCCTGCCCAGCGGCTGGAGGACCATTTCCTCGACGTGATAGAACAGGCGCGCCGGGAGCATCTGAGCACGGCGGGGGCGGAAGCGGGAGGCCCCGCAGCCAGATTTCTCACCGAGGAAACTGAGGAGGAAGAAGGACTTGTTGAGAGTCTCGTCCGGGCGGGGGAAACCGGGGAAGAGGAGAAGGAAGAGGAGGAACCGGAGGAAAAACCTGAATCCAAAGTGGAGGCGGCTGAAGAGGATCGGGAACTTATCGAGGATCTGATGCAACCCGGGGAGACAGGTGGGGAAGGGGAGGAAACAGAAAAGGAAGAAACCGCGGAAGTGGAGGAAGCTCCCGAAGGAGAGAGTGTGCGTCGTGAGGTCATTGAGGACCTGACGGGAGAAACTGACGAAGAGGAGGACACTGACCGGGAAGACGAGGAACGGACGGATAATGGTGGAAACGATTAAAAAAATGATTCGGGGAGCATTCCGACGAGTGAGGCGGTGGATACCTGAAGCCCTGCTGGTGGTTTTCGCCGTATCACTTCTGCCCCTCGTGTATTATCTGGGGCGTATCGGGATAAACATGGGGACCATGCTGTTTCAGCGTCCGGGGTTGTTCTGGACCATGATTCAGTCGTCGCCCTGGACGACGGTTGCGTGGGTGGCGACGCTGGCGGCCGTCGGCGGGGTCGTGTGGTTGCTGGTGTTTACCTGGAAACAGTTGTGGGCTGTGGCGCGCAAGATGATACTGGAGGCACTGAACCGCAAGGTTATTGTGGGGCTGCTGATATTCTTCATGGTTCTGATGCCTTCCCTGCGGTTCATTCTTGAGACCGAAGGGAGTTTAAAAAGCCAGGTCCAGATCGTCCTCACCTATTCCCTGACCCTCGCTCAGATTCTGCTCAGTCTGATTGCCGTTTTCCTATCCACGGCCAGTTTATGCGGGGAAATTGAACAGAAACACGTGTTTCTGGTGGATAGCAAACCACTCGCTCGGTGGAGGCTTCTGGCCGGGAAATTGATGGGCGTGATTGTGATGAGTGCTGCACTGCTGTTTCTGATGGGCGGAACGGTGTACGGGCTGGTCAACCATCTTGCCCGGCCTCGGGCATTCACGGAAATGCATGAATGGGAGGCCGAAAAACACAAAAAGATGTTGCGTAAGGTGCGCGAGGAGGTGATGGTTTCACGGATCTCCCGTCATCCGGCGCTCCCGGATGTCACGGCCCAGGTGGAACAGAAGCTGGAGGAGCTGGACAAAACGGGTCAACTGAAGCGACGGTCGCAACAACGGGAGGAGATAAAGAAAAGGTTGCGGAAACAGTATTTTACGGCCTCGTCCGGACAGGCGCTCCGAATGCTTTTCCCCGGCGTGCGCCCGGGCACACAGTCGCCACTCTACCTGCGTTTCAAACCGTCGAAAACAAATCCCAAAGCTCCGAATTTAGTGCGGGGCACATGGGTTTTTTATGCGTTGAAGCGGGAGAAGGGAAAGGACGGCAAAAGCAGGGGCGGCAAGTTGGTTCCCGCGTTTCGTCGCTCGGGGAAATGGGTGCCGGGAGCTTATCAGGAGATAAAGGTGCCCCCGCAGGTTGTGACCCCGCGTGGAACGGTCCATGCGGTTTTCTGGAATTTTCAGCGGGACACCGGAGTGCAATTTGATCCGCAGAGTGGTGTCGAAGTGCTCCAGAAGGTGGGGGGGTTTTTCCCGAACTTCTACCGCTCACTTGTGGTGATTCTGTGTCATATCGTGGTACTGACGGCTGTTGCGCTCATGCTGTCGGCGGCGCTGACGTTCCCCGTGGCGAGCTTTACAGTGGGTGCAATATTGGTGGTTGGATTACTGGGACGCTGGGTGACCGGAACGGCCCTCTCCATGCCATCGATTCCTCCGGGAGCGGGAATCGGGGTGATGATCGGTATTTATGTAAAGGCGACCATCTATTTTTGCCTCCGGGCGATCTTTTTCGTCCTGCCTCAGTTCGGCCGGTTCAGCCCGATGGGCGATCTTGCCAACGGGCGTCTGGTGAGCTGGGGATTCGTGGGCCAGGCCATTTCTGTGATGTGTGTGGTTAAAGGCGGACTCGCCATGCTCCTGGGATCCTATTTCTACTGGCGTCGCGAACTCGCACGTATCATCGCCTGATCTTCGTACACAAATACAAAGAGTGTGTGACATGCTGAATAAGATGCGCAGATTGATGTTTCTGGCCACGGCGGTGGCGCTGTTTGCGGTGGCCGGTATGTTTGTACGACCATTGAACCGCCAGCAAATCCGGTACGATCTGACCAGCGAACCGGTAAAAGGAGTGGGGCCGGGCATGGTGCTGGCGACGACGGCGCTGGGCGCCTTCCGTGGAGTGCTGGTCGATGTGATATGGATCCGCATGGAGAATCTGAAACAGGAGGGGAAGTTTTTCGAGATCGTGCAGCTGGCCGACCTGGCGTGCCGTCTGGCCCCGCGTTTTCCCAGTGTCTGGGATTTCAACGCGTGGAACATGGCCTACAACGTCTCGGTGCAGATCCCGGAGTATTCCGAACGATGGCCCTGGGTCAGGGCGGGTATTGAACTGTTGCGGGACGAGGGGATCCCCAACAACCCCAATGAACCGGAACTGTATTTCTCCCTCGCCTGGATCTACATGCACAAGATTGGGGATCAACTGGACGATGCCCATTTCTGGTACAAGCAGGAACTGGGCATGCAGATGCACGAAGTGCTGGGGGGCGGGGGATCCAGGGAAGTGTTGGGGCGGTTCGCCGAAGCGCCGCGAACCCGCCGCGATTTTCTCCAGGATAAGGAGGTGCGGGAATTCTACGATCGGTTGGTGGACCACGGCTTCGACCCCATCCGCAAGAAGGACGGAGTCCCCGGTTTCTTCCAGTATCTTCGCCGTCCGGAAAGCATCCCCCCAAAGGCGCGGGAGATATGGGAGGCGGAGAAGAATGCGGAAGTTGTTCAAAAAATTAAGGATTTTGTCCGCGCGCGGTACCTGCGCGAGAAGCTCCGCCTGGATCCGAAATTGATGATTGATCTGATGGATCAGTTCGGTCCTCTGGACTGGCGCAGTCCCTTTCCCCACGCAATGTACTGGGCGACGCTGGGCAAGCGGGTCGCCGAGAATTATCGTGACCGGGTGGCCCAGCGGCTTATACGGCAGGGCAAGGATCCGGCTAAAATTGATTGGAGCTCCGATTATCCTCAGTATGAATACGGAGATATCGACTATGACCGGGTCATTTACGGGGCGCTGCAGAAACTGGTCTCCAACGGTCGGCTGCTGTATGACAGCGAGGGGCGGGTGATGCCCCTGTTCGGGCCGGATTACCGTTTTACGGATCCCATGATCAAATATTATGAGAAAATGCTGGAGAAATACGGGGAAGAAGGGCGCTACTCGTCGGGTGTCACCAGTGCCTATGAAAACTTCCTGAAACGGGCCACCGTGGAATTCTATTACATGGGCGACAAAAAGGATTCGCAGCGGTATTACGAGAAGTTGCGCGAGGAGTTTTCCACGGAAAAATATCCCGCCTCCTATGAAAAGTTCATCCAGAAGGAGATGGTCAGTTACGTTGAGGGTGCCGGACCCAGCCAGGCGCGGAATCTGATCAGAGGTTTATTGATGCGATCCTACATGAATCTGGGAGCGGACGCGGCGGAGCGTGCGGACGCGTTGCATCGGCGGGCGAAACGGATTGCGAAGCTGTGGAATGCCAAAAGCGGAAGCGCAAATGAGACTCGGATGTCGCAGCTGGTTGATTTCAAAAAGATACGCCGGTCGGTGCTGCTGGATATCTTCAGGAAAAAGATAGGCATGCCCCCGCGGATATTTGAGGGGTTGAAACAGCGACTTCCCGACAAAACGGTTGAAATTCTTGAGAAGGCGGCAGAAGAGGAAAAAAAAGTCAAGCAGCTACAACCGTTTAAGGTCCCGGAGAAGTTCCAAAAAGCCGAAGACTGAGTGGACAAGCAGAACACAAAATCAGACAAATATCACCACGAAGGACACGAAGCCCATGAAGTTTAAAAACGGCATAATATGATTGTTTTGTTTCTTCGTGCTCTTCGTGCCCTTGGTGGTACCCAGTAAGGTTGTTATCTCGTTGTCGTTAGCCGTGCCGTTGTTGAAAGCTCAATTCCGGCCACGGTTGCGCGAGGGCCTGAAATGGCCCTATGTTTTGGTGTGCTGAGGTCTGAGTCCTGGCTACAGTCCCAGATCAGCCAGAGCGAGCGACGAGATCGCGATGTCTTCCTTCCCGATCGAGTGGAGCACATACAGGTCCTCGTCATGTGTGAGGGCAGACGGATACTGTCCGCCACCGCCTCGCCCACGCACTTCGCTCTGGGGCACCCGGTAATCCTGAGTCCCGCAGCGCAGGGCGAACGCCCGTTCGAAGGTTTTGCCGTCCGGGCTCACCGAGACCGTGAGGGGATCGCGGCTGTAGTGGCCGGTTTCGTCCGGGTTGTCGAACTTCGGGGCCATCTGGTTGCCCACCAGTAAAACCGTGCCATCATCCAGCATGACCGTGTCGCTCAGGCTCGGGGAATCCGGAATGTCGGTGGGACGGGCCGGCGCCCAGCTCCCGTTATCCTGCAACGTGCTGCAATACATGCGATGGGAATAAACCGTGTCCCGCAGCAACATCACGTATTCACCGTTCCGGGTGCGATAGACGGTCGGCTCGCACAGGTTGTGACCGTCCTCGGCGCTGGGGAAACCAAGATGACCCCGGAAGTCCCACGGCGGCATTCCCAGCGGCGATGTGAGAATATCGCGAAGTTGTGCCGCCTCGTCGGCAATTGTCGGCGTGTCGCACGGGAGGACATCGAATTCGATGTTTGGATTCAGGTCCTCATAGATGGCAAAAATCGGACCGTGTGCGCCGTCACAGGAGACCTCCCGGGCCAGGGTGCTGTAGCCTTCACGGGCACGGGACGGGTGTTCATCGTCGCGTACGGGGGAGAAATCGGTTTCGTCAAAGTTACAGAATCCCACGTTTTCGTGGCATCCGGCGACGGCGAACAGGCGGTCCTCCAGAGCGACCCACTGGAACGCGGTGAGGGCTACGCCCATCTTCTCGCTTTCGATCATCGGTTGCGGTGCGGGGAACAGGGGGGCCGGCTCCGTCCAGTCCCCGGTGTTCTGGCTCGTTGCATACAGAACGCGCTGTCCGGGGCCATCTTCCCCGAACCTGTGATTGCTCCAGATGGCGTGGAACGTGCCTTTGTGGTGGGCCAGCTGGCTGTGATGATTGTAGGCCCCGGCCTCACGGTCGGGCGCGAAGATCAGTGTGTGTTCTGCATCTTCCAGGATTGGGAAACCCGCACCGGGCTGATCGGGTTGGGGACTGGGGCAGTTCCACATGTGTTTGATGTCGGAGTCCATTTCGTTCCTTTCCGTTTCTGCTGTCAGCTCACAGAATCGAATGATGCGATTCAATCGACTTTCATGGTAGTTGTTCAAGCGGAAAACGCACGATGACGCCGTTTCCCATGTCATTTCCTGCGTTCAATCGTCGAATCGCTCATTCAGCAGGTAATTGCACGCATCGATTCGAGGTTTGGGGTAAGGTTTCGGTGAACCACGTGCGTTTTGTGATGCCCTACTTGCCGGGCATAGCGGCAAGAATAAAGTTTGTTCCGGTTTCTGTTTCCTTGAGCCCCAGCGGGGCG
>CAZXYF010000007.1:0-37049 GCA_964644705.1 uncultured candidatus Brocadiaceae bacterium
CCGGCGCTATACAAAAACCCGTTGCTCGCACCGGAGTTGCAGGTTTCCGCGTGAATAGCGTGGTGAAAGACACGTCGTGCTTCATCCGGGTGGGTATGCATATCATCCGCGTGGCCTCCTTAAAGACATGCCCCCCCTGATGGTAGAACACACACTGCGATAACAGCTAAGAGCTGCTCTGAACGCATACAAACAACACGAAAACACCGGAAAACTTGCAAGCTACAGCCTCAACGTATCTTGATGTGCATCGGCAAAAGGGCGGCCGCCGTATGATTTTCCATGAGTTTCTTCGCCACTTGCAGGTAAGTAATAATCGATTGAGCATTTCCCGGCAGCATTGATGGTGACAACGCATTCAAACCGTTCCATTCCACCCCGGGATTGCGCCCTGTAAAAAGCACTTTCAAAATACTCTCCGATCGAGGCACCCGCACAACTGACACGTCAGTATCTTCCGGTATCCCCGCCTCCGACCTGGCTTTTTGTATAGCTTTCTGGAGCCCACCAATTTCATCGACCAGGCCCGCTTTCACGGCCTGTTTCCCCGTAAGAGGCCTCCCCTGGGCCCACGGTCGCAGTTTTTCAAGCTCCATCTGCCGCGATTGCGACACGCGTTTCAAAAAGATGCGATAGGTCTCTTCCAGCAACCCCCGAAATCTTTCCTCTTCTGACCTGGAAAACGTTTCAACAGGAGACAACAACCCGGCATTTTCCCCCCGCTGAAACACATCGATCGTTACTCCCAATTTATCAAGTAACTTCCGGTACACAATTTTCCCACCCACCACGCCTATGGACCCGGTCAATGTGCCGGCATCCGCCAGGATATATCTTCCGCCAGAAGCGATATAGTAGCCGCCCGACGCGGCCACATCCGACATAGAAGCCACAACCGGTTTTTCTTCATTGGTCCTCTCAAGTGCCCGCCATATCATGTCACTGGCCTCGGCGCTCCCCCCGGCACTATCAATACGAACCACCAGAGCACGCACATTCTCCCGTTTCCGCAGCTGCCGTATATAGGCCACCAACCGCTCGGCATTAACAACCCAATCTCCTATACGCATATTGTTCGGATCATCCCGCACAATCGGCCCGACGGCGTAAAGAACCGCAATGGTCGGTCCTTCCGGAAACTCTTCGCCCGGAAATCCCGAACCCATCCCCAACAACATTTGCATAATGTTCTTCGCCCCGGCGCCAAGCGGGGGTTCCATCTCCCGATCCCGGCTGTATCTTTGCGCGAGGGTGAAAGGACCTTTTTCTCGCTTCTGGAGCGATCTGAGATACTCGCGATAATACATAAGATGGTCAACCAGTCCGACTTTCTTCGCCCGCTTCCCCGTATAAGGTCCCCTGTCCACGAGATTGGCCACGTGTTCACGGCTCTTACCCATTTTTTCCGCAATTGCGCCCGTGAGACGCTTGTACATCCCATCCAGGAGTTGGTTGATCACCTTTTTGTACGGTTCCGACGCTTTCGTGCGCGTTAATGGCTCCGCCGCCCCTTTATATTTCCCCACCTGAACCATCTCCGCTTCGACCCCGACTTTGTCCAGCATATTCTTCAAAAACACAACCTCGGCCCTTAATCCCGTCAGCATGATTGAGGAACTGGGCCGCATAACGATCCTATCAGCGGCTGTCGCCAGGTAGAATTCCAGCTCTCCACCGGACTGGAGGAAGCATACAACCTCCTTCCCCTCAGCTCGCACATCTTTCACAGCCCCCCGGATTTCTTCCACCTTTCCCCATCCGGCGCGGATACGACCGACCCGCAAAACCACCCCATCAACTGATTTATCTTTTTGAGCCCGCTCTAAATCTTCCACTATTCCGTAAGTGGTGCGCAAGCCGGGACGCACGACATAAAGAGGTGGCAGAGTTTCAACGATTTCCCCCCTTACTCGGATCTCCGCATATCGCACCGAATTCAGCGGCGACCCCTTCGGTCCAAAATGCAGATCTTTCCGGGACCCCGCGGCCTGCGTTGCGAAACAAGCCAAAACCAAAACAGTAATCAGCAGCCTATTATTCAATGATCTCATAACTCTGACCTTCCCGTAAGACGAAACGAACGGGGAATACGCCCACAATATTACGTAAAAGATGGCCGTCCCCCGAGGGCCTGGGGAACGGCCTTCTTCTCATGAAACGTGTTTTCCGGCCACTGGGAAACGGAGCATTTCCCTTTTAGCGATTTTTCAGCCTTCTCTGCACCGCCGATGGACTGGGCGACCTTTTGCTTGCATTCCCATATACTTTCAGCAATCGATCATAGGTGTAATCCCGCGCTGCCCGAAAATACATGGCACGATCCTGGAAGTCCCATTCGTAAACCATGATTGTTCGTTCAACGGGGTCAACAACAGCCAGCGGTACCCTGTTATCAACGGCGTTTGACCCCATTACCACCGCCACGCTTCCAGCACTACTTGAAGCCTGCGCACGGGCTTCGGGCGGATAACCGGCCTGACCAATCAAATATCCGGCTCCCAGTGCAACGACAACGATGAGCGCTATTGACCGCCATCTCTGTTTCATCATCTTTTCTCCTCAGTCAGAAGGACCTGTCTCGTTCTTCTCCCATCATGATAATTCGCGGCCGGACCAAGATCAAAAGGGTATCACGTTCCGTAGTCTGTCCCTCCGCCGAAAACGCACGTTTCAACAGGGGTATTTTACTCAGCACAGGCACGCCTCGCTCTTCCTCCTTCACAGTGTTGGAAGTCAATCCTCCCAACAGAAGCACGCCGCGGTCGGGCACACACACGGTTGCTTCAACCGTCTCCGCCAGCTGCTCCGGCAGTTGGATCGTCCGTGTTGATGAGGCGATATCATCGTCATCATCGTCATCGTCGTCATCGTCATCCGTAGTTTCTTCAACGGTCCACTCAAAGGTCTGAAACGTGGGCGCGCCGGTCAGTAGCGGAGCCAACTCCAGATAGACGTAACGCCGATCATGACTGACAATGGGGCGCACATCCAAGGAGATGCTTTTCGCTATGCTGTCAATGTCAGGCTGATCTGTGTCACCACTCGTATCCCATCCGGATACGTAATTTTGCGTGGTTTCAACCAGCATGTAACCGCGCTGTCCATTCATCAGCGTAATGTTCGGGGACGAAAGCACGCGCGCGTCACTTCGTGACTGGATGGCACGAAAAGTAGCATTCAGGGTCGTCCCATCGAGCACACTAACATCCATGCCCCATTGAAGTCCGAGATCTTGCGCTGTATCAAAGAGAGGCATGTTGGTCTGAATTTCCGTATTGCCATCGTCACTTGTCCAGTTGTTAAAACCGACCTCCTGCACAAAGTCGGATCTGACCGTGACAAAGCGCGCCTGAACATTGACCTGGATGTGCATGGCTTCCCGTAACTTCTTCAGCAGACCCTCAATTTCGCTGTGAACCTGAGGGGTTTGAATGATGATTATATCACCCGGACTACCCCCGCGAATAAAGGCCCGCCCCTGCGGTTGGGAACTTCCGCCACCGGTAGCGGCCATCCCTCCCCCGCCACCGGAACCGCCACCACCGAAGCCGCCCCCTCCGCCACCGGATCCCCCTCCACCGAACAGGTCATCCCCACCGCCCCCGCCGCCATCCCCCGGCGAGACACCACCCACCATGCCGCTTTTCGCCCACGAATCGGGGGCAACAGTCCTAATTATTACTTTCATCAGCGCTTCCGATCGTTCCATGAGGCTTTCACTGGCCGTTCGTCCCCCACCGTCGTCATCGCCGCCCCCTCCGCCAAATCCCTCAAATTCGCCGCCACCACCATCATCATCGTCATCATCGCCGACTCCGATCCCGGCCAGCGATCCCGTCTGTCGAGCTTCCTTATCCTCGGTATTTAACAGGAGATCACGAATGTCATACACTCGCATCTCATATTCTTTCAGTCGTCCCGGACTGCCAATTTTGACTCCATTTCCCTCAACTTTCCAATCCATACCCGACAGAGCGGTAATTTCATCCAGAGCATCCCGAAGCTTCGTCTCAATGTGCACAGTAATCGGGGCGCCATCCGGCGGTAAATCCTGATTGAACAGCGTATAATTCACTTCCGTCACCTGACGCAAAAATGCCACAACCTCTTTCAGAGGTGTGTCATCGTGGTCAAGTGTGACCTGACGCTCCAGACTCTTCAGAACCTTCTTTTCTGCTTCCGTATATTCCCGCTCCGTCGAGGGATATTCCACCGGATCCCGCTTTTTAATCACATCCTGCCATATTTTTTTCTCCGGGAACGTAACCGCCTCAGCGTAGGGAATTGCCTGCTTATAACTATTCCTCACTGTTGCCATCTTTTCTTTTTTTGACCGCCACAAAATATCATCCATCTTTTCTTCATGCTCCCGTCGTGTCAAAACCTCATCCAGTATCTGAGCCCCACGACTGGAGGGATCCCGGTATTTTAATTCCCGGACAATTTTTTCCGCTTTCTGGTACTTCTGTTCCCGGATCAACTTCCAGGCCCGATCCAGCGCCGCCGCTTCCTGCTCGGCTTTCTCTTCGGCGATTTTTCGTACTGCCTCTTCCATTCGTTTTTCGCTTTCCGCCCGGCGTTCCTTCTGGAGCTTTTCTGCTGTCTGTTCCGCCCTTTTCTCAGTGGCAGACAGCTGTTTTTTTACCGTCTTCTTCTCGGCCTGCATATCCATATACACGGACAGTACATTCACATATTCCAGTGCTCGCCTCCACTTTGCGGCCGCCTTCTGATATTTCCCCTCGCTGAACAATTCCCGAGCTTCGGACTTCACTCCCTTATATTTCTGTTTCAGCGCTTGCAGTGTCACCTGTGGTTCCTGCAACAGAACATCGGCCTGTTTTTTCAGTTGTGCGTCTTTTTTCCCCATAGTTACGCGCGCCTCGGTCAACAAATCCTGGGCCTCCTTGTTTCCCGGATCCAGGGCTATCGCCTCCCGGGCCAGTTTCGCGGCCTTCTCCGGGTTCGCCTCCTGGTACAGCTGCACCTTTGCCTGCTCAGCAAGAGCCTTTGCTTTCTTTTGCTTGAGCTGCTTTTCCACCATTTTCTGCTTGCGATATTCGCTCAGTATATCGCTGACTTCCTCCTGTTTTTGGAGCTTTTTCTGGATATCCTCCTCAACCTTTTCCAGGTCTTTCCCAAGCGCCGCATCCACCTTTTTTTCCACAGGATCCACCGCCGCGTAATCGGATTCTGTCAGTTCATGTTCCTTCTCCATCTGCATCAATATCACTTTGGCCTGATATGGATTCCCCTGCTCCAGTTTTTTCTTGGCCTTGACCACGGCTTTCCGAACCTGGGGGCTGGCTTTTTCAAGGGCCAGTTTTTGCTTCATCTCCCGAATGGTTGGCCCCTTCTCCGATTTGTCGGCCGCCATACCATTGGATCCAGAATACACAAACAATGCGCACAGGACTCCAACGCCAGATATCAGGATTTTTCTCAACATCAGTTCAGGTTCTCCTTTAGTCGAACGGTTTGGCAATTCTTGTAAATTCACTATCTCAGCATACTACATCAAATGTCCCCGTGCGTTGAGCAAAGCTCACCGGGGCGCTCAAACATCCTACATGTTTTCAGCATACACTTTTGTGTGTCGGTATCGCTCTTTCAATATGTCCAGCTTTTTCTCCAGTTTTTGCGACTCACCTGCTTCATATGCCGCCGCGGCTTCCGCATACAGCTGGGAAGCTTTTTCTTCGGCTGTTTGCACCTGCTTCCTGTAATCAGCCAGTTGTTTTTCGAAACCTTTGACCGCACCAGCGGCCACGCTCTTAGAACCATCCGCAATCAGCTCCGATGCGCGCTGATATTGTCTTTGATCCAGGGCCTTTCCAATCTTCGTTATATACTGCTTCGCGACCTTTTCCCGGTATTTCACGCGGGCGGTCTTTTGCATCTTCGATATTTTCTCCAGCATATCACTGAACTTGTTATACCCGGGATTCCCCTGAAAGGCTTCCGTCACTTCCAGAGCCGATTTGTATTCGCCGGATCCCATGTACTGACGCACTTTCAGAACCTTCCCACGAGCATCACGCCTGGTCTCCTCTTTTCGCGCCTCGGGCAGCCGCACCTGCGCCTGCGAAATCATGGTCGCAGCATGGTCCAGCTCCTTCTCCTGCAGCCCGGCCGGGCTCTCAGTAATCCCTTTCAGCGCCCCGAGCGCCTTTTCCCAATATCCCTCGGCATACAACGAACAGGCTTCTAAATAATCTCCCACCTTTTCTTTACGACTCTTAGCCTGGCGCAACAACCGTTGCACTGTAGCCAGTGCCTGATCCAAATCCCGTTTGTATGCGCTCCTCTGAGCCTCTGCATTCATCAATGCGCTTGCAGCATCCTGCAAACGGCTGGCCAGTCGCGCGAACATCGTATGTCTTGCACCCACTCTTCCAAGTTTCGCCGAAAGTTCCGAGGCTTTCTCAGCCTTTCGTGCCTCCAATGCGCCGGCTAATTCCTGCAGAAGGCTGCGCACCTGTCGCCATCTTCGTACTTTCTTCACTGCCCTCGCAACAACATCATGAGTTTTACTGGCCGCCACAATGTTCTCCTTTTTCTTCATAAATCGCGACAGTGAGGGGATGGAATTGTCTTTCAGGTAAAACTCAATCGTTTTCACGAGATGTTGCCGGCGTGCCGCCTGAATTTCTCCCTCAAGCCTCTGAACTTTTTTCCTGTCTCCCGCTTGCCGGAGCGCATCCAACTTTTTCTGTAATGCATACACTTCCGCCGCCTCATCCTTCAACGCCAGAAGTCGATCATCCCGTCTTTTCTGAATCCGGTCATTCAGTCCTTTCAGCTTACTGGCGGCCCACTGCCGTTGCTTTTTCGGAACACCTTTTTGTTCTTTTACTTTTTTCAGTAGATCTCGGGCGAAACGATAACTGGACGTCTTCAGATATTGTTCAGCCAGCAATACGTTCTTTTCCTTCAGGACAGACCCAATTTTGTTGTCTGCTATTTCATCCAGTCTTTCAGCAAAACTCCTGATCAGGTCCTCACTATATTTCCTCAGCGCTTTCTGGTATCCCTCCAGCACACCCCGTAACTCGGTAACGGGAAGATCCTTATCCCGCACCTCTTCAAGCGCTTGCCGATATTTCTTCAGGGCCCTGCGCCTGTCTCCGGTTTCAAGCAGCTTTTCAGCTTTTGTCTGTAAGCTTTTCACCCTTTTCAACCGATCGTTCATGCGCTCCCGTTCATTTTCAATAGCCCCGCGTATAGCGCCAAACTCAGTATCGCGCTCAGACTCCACGAATGGCCCATCCGCGTCCTTCACAATTTCCAGAACTTTGCCTGCAATCCATACGTCCTTCGCCGATCGATAGGCCCGCGCTCGTTCCGTAAGGCTCCAGTACCTCTCCCCCCGACTTGCCCGACTTTCCGCGAAATATTCCCACAATTGTTCTCCGAAAGTCATCGCAAGCTCTTTCTGCCCCGGCGACAGCTTCAACCCATGGTGCAGGGCAAAATCGAGCGCTTCTCGCAAACGGCTGTACATTGTGGCGGGTTTGTCTGTTCCCGCGGATTCAGCATTACTGAACAAATCAGACAGCCGGGCCCGCAGTTTCTTCCTCCGCTTCCGAGCTGCAATTTTGTTTTTCACACTTTTCAGTTGATCCCCGATTTCCTTTTTCAACCCGGATATTTGGGGAGTGTCTTTACCTCCAATCCCCTCAAGCTGTTTCCGGGCAAAAAGCAATCGGGCTTTTGCAGTAGAATATTCCTCTTTCTTCGCCGCCTGTTCCGCTTCCTGCAAAGCTTTTTTCGCCTTCTTCCGCCGTCGGGCAAGATTCCGCATCCGCGCCAGTTTCTGCCCGTATTCACTGTCGTATTCCTCAATCGCTTCCTCGTATTTTTGGGCCTGCGCTATCGCCCGTTCACGCAGTTTCCTCCTGATTTTTTTGTCATACGTCGCCATTCCTTTTGCAATGTCCCCGGGATAAACCATATCCATCGCTCGCAGCTTTTCCAGCGTTTTTCTGGCAGTGGTGTAATCTCCCGCCTCGAATTGATCCCTAATCTCCGAATACAGGTCCCGGCATTTTTGCAGACGCGAGGAGGCCCGCTCACGCATTTCCTTCACTTCAGGCATCCGCACGCCATCAACGGAAGCACCATATTTTTGCACGATGGTGAGGTTTTCCAGAACTGATTCATAGTCGTTCCCCGCTTTTGCTTTCTGCGCGGCTCGCCAGTGGGACAACACAGCTTTCCGCCGTTCGGAGCGCATTTTTTCATACATCTGCGCTACACTCTTGCGGATGTCAGATCGCTTCTCGTATGCTTTCGACTCTTTCACCCGCTCCAGTATTTGCTCAGCCGCCCCGTATTCTCCGCTCACCAGTTTCTCTGCCACTTTTTTCTGCTGGGCGGTTACCTTCTCGATCAGCTTCTCAGCGTCCGCCTGGCTTTGTGCGAGCCTCTTCTCCAGTTTCGCGCAACGAGCTCGTGCCCATTGGCGATTCTTACATATCCGCGTATCTCGCAACGTATCAAGCAACTCGCTCGCTTTCTCAAACTTCCATTTTTCAACCACTTTTTTTTTATTTTTCACGCTCTTGATGAATTCCGTCTTTCGTTCTTTCGCAGCGCGCCATTTCTTTCGCAGTTTCTGGATAGACTGCCCGACCTGAGCATCCGTTTCCGCAACAACCGATTTTCCCACCTCCCCGAGGACACTATCGGCTTTTTCAATTTTACCTTTTGAAAGATGTTTTCGTGCTGCCTCCAATTTCCCTTCGGCCCACCGCACGAGTTTCTCCTGTTGGGCTTGCTTTTTGATCTGCTGCTGCAGTGTTGTTCCTTTTTCCTGTAACTCGGGGCTGTTTTTATAAATCGGTATGCTTCGCGCCTTTTTCAACAAAGCTCTCGCGTCATCCAGCCGTCCCTGATCCATCTTTTCCTGTGTCTTCACGAGATGGTCCAGGACCTTTTGTTTCTGTTCGCGTTTTTCTCGTGCACGCTCCTTCTCTTTTTGGATCTCCTTTTTCAGCGCCACCGCTTTCTCTTTTGTATCCGGGCGATATTTTACTACATCCGTATTCATAACACCGGCAATTTCACCAAGTGCAGCATCAAATTTATCTTCCGCCAAAAGGTTCCTCGCACGAGAGATCTTAGCTTCCGTTTTGTCGATTTTATTCAGTGCATCTTTTCGCTTTTGCGCACTCTCCTCCTGCAGCTTTTCCACTTTTTCACGCAGAGAGGCCTCCGCCGCATAAATATCCATACTTTTCAGGCGATCCACATCCTGCGCCGTCTGCTGAAACCTCCATGCACCCATCTGTTTTCGGGCATTTTTGACGAGCTTCTGAGCCTCTTTTCGTTGAGATCTCAGTCTCTTCTTTTTGTCATTTAATTTGGCAGAGAGCGATTTTATTCGTTTGGCTATCCCCTCGTTCTTCGCAGCAATCCCCATGTCTTTCACCCGTTCGAGTTCCTCTTCTGCCTGCTTCAAATCCCACTTTTCCATGTGGGTTCGCCCCTGTTTAATTATCTTCTCAGCTCGGGCCATACGGTTCCGGTACTTCGCACGCGCGGTGTGCAGCTTTTTGACCAGATCCAACCTTTCCTGTTTCAGTAAGTCAGCACCATAAACCCCATCAAACTCCAGATCTTTCAGCAGTGAATTCGCTTTGTCCCATTTCCTTGTTTCAATCAAATCTCGTGCCTGTCCCAGCTTCTTTTCTACATCCTCTGCCGCACTTTTGGCTGCTCCTACTTTTGACTGAACGGTATTTTTTAGCTCTTTTACCGCGGCGCTAACCTTCGAATCAAGCTCCACAACAGGAGAGCCGATCAAAGATTTCATCGTTGATTCAGCTACCGAATAGTGTCCCTCCCTCAACGCTTTCCGTATCCCCTCCGCCGCTTCCCTGAATTCCCGCCTGGCAGCATATGCCCTGTCCAGTTCTTCCCGCACGCGCCGCACTGAGTCTGCGAAAGATTGCGATCTTTCGTAATACGCAGTTTTTGCCGCCTTGTTCAGCTCGGCCGAAGCCTTCGCGATCTGCCATTTTTGTAAAGCCGTGCGCGCCTGTTCCAGCAGGGATTCAGCCTTCCTTTTCTCCGCGGTTCTCCTCCTCTCCCGTTCCCGTTCTTTCTTGAGTCCGGCTGCAACTTTTTTCCTCAATTCCTGAACGGCATTTTGCAGATTGGCGGAGCGTTTCACTGCACGATTCTTTTTCATACCGCTTAGAACCTCATTGGCCGTATTCCAGTGTTCCTTCTGGATCAACCTCTTGACTCTGGAGAGTTTTTTCCTGGCTTCCCCTTCAGCCTGTGCCAGGAGTTTCTCCTTCGCGGCGATATCCGCACGTAGGCCCGAAACTTTCTCTTCGTAATTTTGATCAATCCGGTAATACTTTGTTTCCCGGGCGCTCTGGAGGCTTCTCCTCGCAGTTTTAAAATCCCCCTCTTCCCAAGCCTGTTTAGCACTCTTGAGCTTTTTACTCGCTTTGGATCGATACTCTTGCAACTTTGACCTGGCCTTTTTTAGCTCCGTCTGCGCCTCTTTTATTTTATCTGCCACCTGCTCCGCAATTTCAGCCTCCCGCACTGATGCAATCAACTGCTGGGCTTCATCAAGTTTCCAGCTCTGAATTTTCTGTGTCGCCAGACCGAGTTTATTCTCTGCAGTTTTCTTCCGTTTCTTAATCTTTTCTCGCCGTTTTTCCGCCTTGGTCTGCAGCCTGGTCGCCCATTTCTTGAGGGCAGCCATTCGCTGAACCGCTTCCATTTTTTGAGCCCGCTGGATTTGCTGCTCCGCCTCATCCAGTTTACCACCGGTCAATTTTTTTCGCGCTCCTCGCAGCACCGAGATAGCATCCTGTCTTTTTTTAGAGGCTGTTTCTTTTTCTTCGGCCAGTTTTTCCGCAAACGTCTCCACCCGGGCCTTCTCGTCAGGACGTACATCATAAATCTCCGTTTGTTTTGCCCGTTGGATTGTCTCTTCTGCTTTCTCAAATTTCCACTCAGATATGGCCTCGCCTACAGGCTGGAGCAACTCTTCAAATTTCTCCTGTCGCACCTTGAGGGATTTCCTGCGTTGCTCAAGTTGCCGGGCAATCTGCTGTTTGCGCTTTTCCAGTTCCTCTACGTCGTCCAAACGGTCAAGATCCACTTCCTTCAGCTTACTCGCAGCCTTCTCCAGCCGCCATCCTCCTAAATCTCGCTGAGCCACATCGAGCTCATGCTGGGCTCTCATTCTGGCTTTTTTCGCTGCTTTGCGTCCCTTCTGAATCTTTTTCCGGATGCGCGAGATACGCTTCCGTGCAGCAGAGCGTAATTCCCACGGGGCCTTTTCCAACCCCTTTAGAAGCGTTTCGGCAACCTCAAACTCCCACTGCTGAGCCGCCTTTTGGGCGTGTTCCAACACGGAGGAGACCTCTTCCCGATGAGCAGGTCGATCCGATTCCTGAGGAGAACCTTTTTTCTTCGCGGCAAACACATTCTCCTTCAGACAGGGGGTAAGTATCACTCCTACCACAACCAACGCCGCTACCAAAGGCATCTTTCTCAACATTTGTTTTTCCTCGGATATAAAATCAAACATGGCGTCCTCGATCTTTTTTCTCATGGGGATCTAACCGAATGCAGTTTATGTTGTAATTTAGATTAGCTACAACAGCAAACGTAATTTGGGGGCTCAAACGCCATATGTCCGGCACAGTCCTTACTCCGGTTCCACAATTCGCGTTGACCCACCGCCGTCACTGGGGCGCCGCGGCCGTTCATCCTCACTCTCATCCACCGCTTCTCCAGGCTCAACATTCCACAGATATTCCACTTCAGTTTCCTCTTCCCAGCGCGCCTCAATCTGGCCCTGGCGATTGACAACAATAACCCGACCTTCGGCAAAAGGATCCCGCCGGAAGGCTCCCGGTTGAAAATCAAGCAAATAACATCCCGTCAGAAAATTCTGCCATCCGTCGGCGTCATCGAGATAAACTCCTATTTCCTCTCCCACGCTGACGGCACATCCCTCCTCTTCCACTCGTCCATTTTGATACACCCGGACCTTGAACCTGATAGTATTTCCACTCTGGCCGGTAAACTGATAGTCCACCGTCGGCAACGCTGTCGCTCGAACAACAGGGCTGAACTCACTGGTGGGTGGTTCGGAATTCTGAGCTATGCTACGCACTTTGTATCGGTAAGTTTCCCCGGATCTTACTCCCCCCTCAGTCTCCTCTCCATCGGTTCCCGTTTGCAACATGGGGTCCTTCCACTGGTAAGAGGCTTTTTCGGGCGAAGAAACCCTATCTCCGCTCCGGTCCGACTCAGGTTCTTCCTCCCCCCGCGATTCTACATCCTTTGCTTTGACTTCGGTCATCTTTGTGAACCGGCCGGTAACTTCGGAGGCTTTTTTACGAAAAACTTCATATGCGTCTAACTCGATTGTTCCGGTGTTATCAGCATTTCGCTCCCACCGGATAATGATTCCGTCTTTCACGGCCTCCGCCGACACATTAACCGGTGGCTCCGCTCTTTCTCGGATATCGGCATCAACTACGATTGGCATGCGATGAGCCCGCTTCCCGACCGTCCCCGAGAGCAAGGCTTCGCCCTGATCGACATCGCCGGTCAAAATTTTCACTTTTGAGTAATCCACGCCGACCGGATGTATGATACTCTCCACCACTTCCCCGGAAGGGACTTCCTTCTCGACTTTGACGGACTGTTGCGCCAGTGGCTCGCGAAACTGGAGTTCATATTCCTGATTGGCCGCCAGTCTTCTCTCGTGATAATAGATGGGCCATGGATACCAGAATATCTCCTGCACTTCGCCGGGACTGCGAATCGAGCGCGCGGCTCTCCATTTTTGGACATAATTTGTAAGATTCAGCTCAGGCGGAGAGGCCTTCATCTGCTGTTCCAATCGGGAGGTCAAACGACCGATTTCTCCGGTCATCCGTTCAACTTTCCCGCCGCTCATCCGCTGAATACCATATACCACCGCAACAAGGAATATCACCCCCACGATGCCACATATTATTTTCTCAAAATGATTGAATAAAAAGCCTTTACGTCCTACTGGCATGATATATTCCTTCCTGCACTTCTGATATACTCACAAAGATCTGCAATCATGCATGTGACTCTTATCGTCTGAGAAAACCGGGATCAAATGTCAGCCCTTCTACCTTCGCCGTCGTCCCCGGTCTCTGTTACCGGAGGATGATTTGTCTTCGGATTCTTCCTCATTCTGTTTGATGTAATCCGGTATGTAACCGGTGAGCGTCACAAAAATCAGGTCATGGGGTATTTCCTTTTCATTCGTATCCCGCTTGGTCTCTTTTGAGCCAGTTCCGCGACTTCCTCCATCCCGCCCACTCCGGGCAGCTCCAGAATCCTTCCCCTCCGTATACCGTCGCATCTTGACCGAAGTCATTTCAGGGCCCATCGGGATCAACATAAGGCGTTCAAGGAAAAGCGGGTAAAACTCAAATTCCATTGCCACCTTGAGCTGGAATGGGATCGTGTGAAAATACTGCGCATGTGCCGGGGTTAAAAATCGCTCCGGTTTCTCCTGGAAACGGAATGAGTGAAATATCGGTACAACATCCGCTTCCTTGTTCAGGTCCGCAATCGCTTTGACCACAGCCCGCTGCACCTGAACCTGCTTTTCGTAATCATGCAGAATGTGCTGGGGCAACCACCTATTCCCCAGCTGTTTTCTCACGAGAGGGGAACTCGTCGTGATTTTCGGAACGCTGTTCTCCAGTTTCTTCCGGAGCTTGCCCATAGCCTGCGCGTATGCGGCCGGAAAGCGACCGTATCCGAGAGGTCCGGGCGCCCCCGTATCGGGGTCTTTCAGATGTTCCTCCAACAAGGAATCGCGACTGAGCAACTCCTCCTGCACCTGTCGCAACTGACGCTCCATGTTGTTCTGTATCTTATTTTGCTGCTCGACCCATTTCTCATTTTTCACTTTCCGGCGCGCATATCGCCTCAGACGGTCAACGCGACCCTGCAGAGCCTCATAATCCTCTGCATTTTCCGCCATAAGTGAGCACGGTCCCAGGAGGAACAGGATCACCGCCAGGAGCGCCACGCCTCCCAGGGCAAACCAGAATTTCATGCGCATGACCAATTCCATCAACTTACTCCTCATCACCGACACATAGACAACACCGTTTTTCGAACTTCCAGCATAGGTCGTTGCTCATTCTAACTACCAGCACTATTCATCTGCATCCTGCGCCCCCTTATTCTGGCTCTTTGCTCCCACATTTACCTGCGCCAGTATATCAAACGCTACAAATTGTATCACATCCCGATCCTCGCCCCGGCTGGAGACCAGCTTCCCGGTCCGGCTGTCGCGGAATATATTTTTCGGACGCCCCACCTGATAAACATGTCGGAAAATATTTGAACCATCGGCAGCATAGGCTGTTTTTTGAAGAGGTGCCACAATTTCATTCTCCACATACTCCATAGCCCGGCGCACAACAGTTGACTCACAGGAAAGTTTCATTACCAGAATCGATTCATCACCGTGCACCGCTCCAGCTCCTTTTCCCAGCCCGGTCGGACGACTATACTCTCCATCGCCCCGGTCACTCCCTCCACTCGGTCTCCGACTCCCTCTCCCGCTGCGACGGGGCGAGCGGGTCGATCTTCTTGTTCCTGCCCCGGAGGAATCTTTACTTCCGGAATCAAACTTCAGGCGCTCTTTTCCCACCGATTTTTCAAAATCCTCCTCACTCATCCAAACAAATTCCATGTTCTCCACATAAACGCGTTCATCGGGGAGTGCACGGGCAACAGGGGCGACGATTTCCAGTAACATATCCCGATCAGTCGTACGGCCCGCCAGGGACTTCACCTTTTCGGTCGTTTCTTCTGCCTTCTTTTCCGCGCGATCATATTTTCGTCCCAGCTGCTTCACTCGATCAATAACACCCGTGCCTGCATCCAGCTTGCCTGTCAGTTTGTTGGAATACATCATCTCTGCGCCCCATAAAACCGCCACGATCAGGATCAGAGCCGCCACGGCGCCAGCAATACAGGGTTTTTTCTCCTGAAGAGCTCGGGCCGAAGCAAGCTCCTCCGGAACCAGGTTGATTCCAATGTGACCTTCACCAACTCCCTGTACTAAAAGACCCAGCACGGTGGTCGCTCCCCCAAGATCCTGCCAAAAATCATCCGCATCAATCGAAGCCTCAAGATCAAAGTTGTTCAGATCGGACAGCGTCTCAATATCATACTGCAGACCGTCCGACAGTACTTTGTCGAGTCCTTTGAGTTTGAAGGCATTCCCCACCGCAAGGACCTTTTCAATACGCACTTCCTTGGAGAGACTTTTGTAATACCCCAGAGATCGCTGAATCTCACTCAGCATATTCCCCACCACCGGTCGTACAACTCGGAGCAGCTGCGCCTCCCGTTCCCGTTCTGATGCGCGTTCTTTGATACGTTCCGCTTCTGCCCAGGAGACACCGAAATGGCTCTGGACCCGCTCAGTAATGCTATCTGCCCCGATTAACAGTGGTCGGATCCAAAATTGCGGATGATTGACAACAAGCACATCAGTGCTGCGCGCGCCCATATCCAGAACGGCCACGGGATCTTCGGTGCGCTGCTCAAACACCATGAAGTTGTACAGTGCAAGGGGGCCATCCTGGATCACAGAAAGGTTCTGCCGCCACGGCTCCAGCAAATCCATAAACTCATCGATTGTTTCACGCTTGAGCGCGAATAATCCGACCTCAATTTCCTCCCCCGGCTGATGTTCCTCTTTGAGCGGTTGATAATCCCAGACAACATCGTCTATGTCGAAGGGAATCTGCTGGCGCGCTTCGTATGTGATGATTTCCGCAATGCTTTCCGGAACAGGGGGAAGGTTTATGAATCGATTAAAGACTTCACTACCGGAAACGGCCACGCAAAGATCATCGGAAGGAGAAACCGTGTAGGATTCCGCAAACGCCTCCAGCCCCAGACGATACTTCTCCATAGTCGTGGCGTCTTCCTCGACGTCCAGCATGTCATATCGGATCTGGTCATAGAGCTCAAGAACGATATTCCCGCTCTTGTTGTCGTAATGGCCCCGCGCAACTTTAATGCTCCAATCACCAAGATCCAGAGCCCAGACTGCTTTTGCCACTTTACTACCTCCTAATTACGGTCTCGACAGTAATCATAGCTAATTGGGCCGATCCGTGCAAGGATGTGCCGACTGATCGACAAAGACGCGGGCACACTCCTCAGCTATATCCGATGCGCGAGAGGCGGGTGTAACGTCCACCCATTTCTCAACCGGAAACCGTTTAAACCAGTTGATCTGGGATTTCGCCAGGTGTCGTGTGTTTCGTTTAATAAGGCGAACGGCTTCCTCATACGGTATGTCACCCTCGAGATATGAGATCAGCTCCTTATAGCCCACCGCTTGCCCGGATTGTGGTCCAAGCTGCCCCATCAAAGACCGCACCTCCTCTTCCAACCCCCTATCAAGCATCTGCTCCACGCGCGACTCTATACGGTCATAGAGTTTCTGCCGATTCCATTTTAGCCCCACTGAAATATGATCGATAATCGGCTCTCCTGCGAACTGGTCCTGCCGCTGACTGATCGGCTCACCGGTGATTTCGTAAACTTCAAGGGCTCGTTCAACCCGTTTCACGTCGTTAGGGTCAATCCGCTCGGCCGATTCGGGATCAATTTCCGCCAGTCGCTCGTGTAAATACTCCGGGCCGTGTTGTTCCACTTCTTTCCGTAAACGCTCCCGTATCTCCTCGTCGGATCCCGGCCCCTCGAACAACCCCCACAGCAACGCTTTGAGATAAAAAGGAGTGCCACAGAGCAACAGTGGAATGTGGTCACGTGTTCGTATTTCACCTACGGCCTCGACGGCCTTTTCCCGGAACTTGGCCGCGTTATATTCCTCGGCTGGGTCAACTATGTTTATCATGTGATGCCGGACCCGCTCCCTTTCCTCCGGGTCTGGCGTGGCAGTCCCTATGTTCATTCGCTGATAAACCTGCATGCTATCAACCGAGATGATCTCCACGGGATAGTCTTTCGCAATTTCCAACGATACCGCCGTTTTACCGCTGGCTGTGGGCCCCAAAAGAACCCAGCAGGGGCTTTTCTCGGGAATTATTTCCGTTTCTGACAACTGCTTTCCTCCGTCACTTCAGTCAAATATAGACTTCTATAATTTACACTTCACTCTGTATTGGACCCCGAAACCACTCCACATTCCAATGAAAACGCACTTCGGGGCTGGCGAAAGCGGCAGGTTGTACTGCACAATATAGAATAAAGTTGCCCCCGGTAACTTGCAAAAGGGCACAAACCGGACATGAATGCAGGAACGTGGTTGTCTAACTTCAGGAACGCCACGGTTTTTCATCGGAAACAATTAGCAGTGCCATTCCATTTGTTGAGGGGTTCAATTTCTTTCCCCTAAAATAAAGAAGCGCCCGGCGGATAAAGCGATTGATCTTATTTGCCGAAACACAATGACGATACGTCTTTTTTTGGGATTGTTTCTGCCGGACCCAATAATTATAGTCGGATCAGATGCCCTCTTACCCCTTATTCCCGTGGCATGAGCTCTGAATGCGGAGGGACAACAGCATGACTTTACGTGGTGTAGGCCTATCGGTTGCATGCATACTCGCTCTTGTCACCGTATCCCCGAGCGGTGCTCAAAAAACTATCGACGCTAAAAAAATACGCATGGCTGATCCATCCATCCGGCAATACATGGAGCAACATCTTCCCGCCAGACCTACCGCACCTGAACCGCCCAATCCCAGGCAGCGTAATATGCTCCGGTCGCTTCTCAAGGAAGGGCACACCGCAGAAGCAGAACGTGTGGCATGGATACTGGGTGACTGGAAAGGCGAAGGTAATGTTTCACTCCTTATTCAGGCCACAGATCATCCCGACGCATCCGTACGAACGCAGGCAGCAGTGTCGCTGGGGAATCTGGCACCGATCCTTCCCCGAGAAAAACGATCTCAGGCTTTCGCTCATTTGCGACAATTGGTTTCCGGTGACGATCCGGCGGTCACAGCGGCGGCGATCCGAAGTCTAAGTTTGCTGGGAACGCAATCAAACAGTCCAGCATCTGTGATCCGGCCGCACATTGACTCAAATCATAGAGCGGTATGTCTTTCGTGCGTGCGCGCGTTGGGCAGGGTCGGAACACCTGATGACGTGGATGATCTTGAACCTTTTCTGGACGATGCCTCCGTACAGATGACGGCGGCCGCCATCCGCTCAATTGGTAAAGTGGGAAATCCTGCGGACGCACAACTTTTGGTCTACCTCATGAACAGCACTCACCGAAGCGTCCAGGTGGCCGCTATTCGCGCGGTCGAAGCGCTGGGAGCTAAATCTCTGAAACACAAGCTCGCGGAACAGCTCAACAGCCCGTCCGCTTCCGTCCGTCGAAGTGCTCTGAAAGCCCTGATGAAGATGAAAAGCACGGATCTGTCCGACAGATTCATCGCTAGCACCCAGGACGATTCTGCTTCGGTCAGACTGGCGGCAACTCGCGCCGTCGGGAAACTGAGAATAAAGCACGGAACCGCAGCTCTGGGTGAACGCTTCGCCGATGGCAATAAATACGTTCGACAGGCGGCCGTGGACTCCATCGTAACAATCGGCACTGATGCAGCCATCCGGGAAGCTGCGACCGCCCTCTCCTCCGAACTGGGTCGGGCGCGCGCCTGCGCCAGTCAGGCACTGGGCCGGCTCCAAAGTCCGCGTAAACTCCAACAACATGCCAAACTGCTGGAGGACGATTACACCCCCTCCAGACGCTGGGCCGCGTGGGCTCTTGGAGAAATTGGGGACTCCACAGTCGCTCCCGAGCTGTATGAAGCAGCTTTCCGAAAACAACAGGATACTGAGGTCAGGGCCGCCGCCATACTCTCTCTCGGAAAGCTCGGCTATCGGCGGGTCCTGGGAAAATGTCACAGACTTTTGCCCCAGAAACCAACAAAAGACAAGCCGGGAGTCCCCACACCCGTTCGGGTGGCCTGCGCCAGGACCATGGGGTTTCTGAACGATCGGAAGGGCATCACCTTGCTGGCAGAACGCATCCGGGATGACGGGGAAAAGAAGATGCCAGATAATGAAGAGGTGCGGGCGGAATCGGCGATTGCCCTTGGCCGCATCGGCGCCGACGGCTCCGTCACCGAACTGCTCCAGGAACACATGACGGATGAGGAAGAGATGCGGCGGGTGCGGGTTGCGTGTCAATGGGCCATTGAACAGATCACCGGTTCCAAACCCCGCCCAGAAATCCCCCCTTATCCATCCCCTTCACCCAATTATTTCGCGCGAAGCCTCCAAACATCAGGGGAATAGTGCGGAACCCGAACATCTCACAAACCTGATAATCGGCGGGGCAAGCCCCCCCCCTGACACATCTTCGATTACTTATTTCACTGCCCGATTTTTTCTTCTGCTTTCTCTTCCAATTCATTCAGCTTTTTCGAGCCCCTGTCGAGTTTTTCCCTCAGTACTTCCCTGCCCTTTTCCACCCGTGACTTTTCCTGTTCTCCAAACCATCCTTTCTGCGCCCCATAAACGTACAATGCAGCCGCCAGCAACACCAACAATAACACGACAACGATTTTTCTAATCATCCAGGACATCAAACCTTTTCCCGTCTGCTCCGCATCAGAAGCCTGAGATTTCTGGAAATCTCGATATTTAGTGGAGCACCCACGACTGCAGAACGCCCCATTATCATCTTTGAAAGCGCATGAGTCACATACCCACTTATGACACTGCCGGCACCGCGTGGTCGCCTCATTCTTGTGGCAAACGACGCACTCCGATGCCATATTGCTCCCCCCATCAAAGTATGTAGCGTGTCATATCTCGATCCGAGACCAGGTCTTCTAATTTATCATCAACATATCCGGCATCAATATCGACATCCGTGCCCTCCATTTCGGGAGCATGGAAACTCACCTCTTCAAGTAATTTTTCCATGACCGTCTGGAGTCGGCGCGCTCCAATACTTTCGGTATTTTCGTTGATTTCCTGGGCCATTTCCGCAATGCGTTCGATCGCACAATCGCGAAACTGCAGATTCACCCCTTCGGTTTCCAGTAGAGCACCGTATTGTTTAGTCAGTGCGTTGCGGGGTTCCACGAGGATGCGCATGAAATCCTCCTGAGTCAGTTCGTCCAGTTCGACCCGGATCGGAAACCGCCCCTGCAACTCAGGTATCATATCGCTGGGTTTGGAAACGGTGAAGGCACCGGCCGCGATGAAAAGCACATGATCGGTGCTAACGTTACCGTATCGGGTGGAGACCGATGATCCCTCGACGATTGGCAGAAGATCACGCTGAACGCCCTGTCGGCTCACCTCCGGACCTCTCCCGCTTTCCTGACCGGCGACTTTATCGATTTCATCAACGAATATGATGCCATTGTTCTGGGCGCGATCCACGGCTTTCCTGTGAAGGGTTTCGCGGTCAATAAGGCGTTCGACTTCCTGTTGGATGAGCACATCTCTCGCTTCACTCACAGGCATGCGACGGGTTTCCCGTTTCTCCGGCATCACCTGTTCCAGCATTTCCTGCATGTCCATCCCCATTTCCTCGCCACCGCCCATCACGCCCTGCACGACGGAGGCTTTTTCGGTCACCTCAATTTCCACTTCTCGGTCTTCCAGCTCCCCATTGCGAAGCATCTCCCGGAGGCGTTCCCTGGTGCGCTCATGCTGCTCCTGCCGATCAAAATCGCCAGGGCCTTCGGGGATTTCTGTCTCCGGCTGGTATAATCCGTCAATGAGACGTTCCTCGGCATTTCTTTCCGCCTGTGGGCGCACTTCCTCGGCCATTTCTTCTCTCACCATATTAACGCTGCGGGTGGCCAGCTCACGCACCATACTCTCCACGTCGCGCCCGTAATATCCGACCTCCGTGAACTTGGACGCTTCAACTTTGACAAATGGAGCGTTCGCAAGTTCGGCCAGCCGCCGTGCAATCTCCGTTTTGCCCACGCCCGTAGGACCGATCATGACTATATTCTTCGGCATGATCTCCTGCTGCATTTCCTCGTCAGCCTGCTGACGCCTCCACCGATTACGTAGAGCAATCGATACAGCACGTTTTGCGTCATCCTGGCCCACAATGTAGCGGTCCAGAGCTTCAACAATCCGGCGGGGCGTCAAGTTGTCTGATTTTCCAATGTTTCTAAGCATATCTCTTGATTGGTGTAAACGCAGATGTTCGCAGCGATTCCTAACGATTTTTCGACAATATTCTCGGCATTCAGGTCCGTATTCTCCACCAGTGCTCGCGCAGCAGATATTGCGTAGCTCCCCCCCGAACCGATGCCCAATATCCCATCATCGGGCTCTATAACCTCCCCGTTTCCGCTGATGAGGAGGGTATGTTCCTCATCGGCCACCACCATCAAGCTTTTAAGCGGTCGCAGCATTTTATCCGTGCGCCAGTCTTTGGCCAGCTCGTGCGCACTCCGGATGAGATTGCCCTGGTATTCCTCCAGTTTTCCGCTGAAACGCTCCAGCAGCGCAAAAGCATCCCCTGCCGCCCCCGCAAAACCAACCAGAACGCTATCATGATACAGGCGCCGAATTTTACTGGCTTTATGCTTCACCACCGCCTCGTCCATCGTGACCTGACCATCACCGCCGATCGCAACCTGATCGCCCCTTCGGACCGATAAAATTGTCGTGGACCGACACTTTCTCTGTTCCTCGGATTCGTTCTGCATGGCGTATATTTACACCTCCATAACCGTAATATCTGCTCGCTCCCCTACCCCTGATAACAATATATCATTATCGAGACTGAACCGCAGATTTGCAAACGAACCCTCAGTGTTGCACCACCGGGCAGTCCACGCTAAAATCATCATTCCGTCCTAACCATTTTTCATTTTCAGACTTCGGGACAACTTTCCATGTCCAATCAACGCAATCACAATCGAGACTCGGCCGAAGAAGATCCAATGGAGAGTATTCTCCACGCCGTTCAATCCGCGGCCCAACGACACTGGCGTCATGTGGTGGTGATTCTCCTCGCCGTTATTGCCGGACTTGTTGGATATCAGCGATGGCGCAGCCGGTCGGAGGCTGAGTTGGCCAAAACGTGGCAGAGCCTCAACAAGATGCCTCCGGTTCAGTCCCTTCGGTATCAGCGCAACGGGAAGAAAAGACTCGACAAGGTCATCAGCCAGTGTAAGTCGCTGCTGAGCAAACGGTGGTCAACAAGCGCCACCCCCTGGGTGATGCTCAAACTGGCCAACGCACAGACTCAGGCCGACCAGCTGCTGGCCGCCGATAAAACATTGGATAGTTTACACACTGATTTCCCGGAACACTACGCCACTCAAATGTCAGCGGCCATTCGCGGAGGAATCAAAGAGGAAATCAAAGAATATGAGCGGGCCGCCAGCATTTACGCCGGCATTGCACGCGGTCAAAAAGGGGCATCGAGCCGGTGGGTTGACGCTGGTCGGGCGTGGGAACTGGCCGGGAAGGAAAAGCGCGCCCTCTCGGCCTATCAAAAAGCAATGGGTGAGGGTAACTCAACCCTGTCCCTCGCCCGGTTCCGAAATAATGTAATAAGCCGAACAGGGGAGCTTCTGCCAGGCCTCCCCCCCAGGCCAAAACCAAAGGATGAGAGAAAAAAAGATGGGGCGTCTTCCGGAATAAAAAAACAAATACCTTCTCCCCCCACGGGCACCGACACAATCACGGGTGAGAAACCGACCCAACCGACGGAAGAGGAAAAGGGGCAATAACCCGGTGATGGGATATGAACTCATTCCTCAACCCAATTATCCCGCTCGCCCCGCTGGTTCAACGCGGCTGCAAAAAGCGGTTGACAGTTGATACAGATGACTGCTACACTAACCCGTCGGAATCGTAAAACGGTAAGCGAATCTCCACCATGAGCTTCTAAGTTACTTTTTCCATTAAGGAGGCCGAAATGGCAGACCTCGAAGCACTTGCAGAAGCCATTATCAATGGCGACGCCGATGAAGCTGAACGTCTTACTCAGGAAGCAGTTGACGAGGGAGTCGACCCTCAGACTATCCTCGACGATGGTCTTACAGCTGGCATGGATGTTATTGGCACACGTTTCAAGGCCAATGAAGTCTATGTGCCGGAAGTTTTGATCGCCGCGCGTGCCATGCATTCGGGCATGGAAATCATTGAGCCGCTCCTGGCCGAAAGCGGAGCCGAGCCGGCCGGCCGCGTCGTGGTCGGAACGGTGAAAGGCGATCTCCACGATATCGGCAAGAATCTTGTCACAATGATGCTGAAGGGTGGCGGGTTCAAGGTCACCGATATCGGCATAGATGTCCCAGCCGAAAAATTTGTTGAAAGCGCCAAAGAAGCAAATGCTGACGTTGTGGCGCTTTCCGCCCTGCTGACAACCACGATGCCGGAGATGAAAAACGTTCTTGACGCCCTGAATGAAGCAGGCATCGAAGCCGACACAATCATTGGTGGCGCTCCGGTAACCCAGGAATACGCCGATGAGATTGGCGCTTCCGGCTACGCCCCCGATGCGGCATCCGCCGTGGACAGCGTACGGGAGCTGGTAGCCTAACCCGCTGACCGAATCGTATCCAATAAAATGGGCCCCGTTCAGAAACGGGGCCTCTTTTTATGTACCGGGTGAAACGGCAGGGGAACGCGACGGACCACATCCTATTCTGCTGTAAGCTGAATCATCTGCAAGAACAGTCTGCAGTTGCGGTGTAAGAACACGAGCGCCTCTCTCTGCTCTTACAGATGTTCGCCGTACGGCGCAACTGACGACTCGTGATATGTCCGGATTAACGTCCCGGCTTCCCGCAGCACTTTTTGTATTTCCGTCCACTGCCGCAGGGACACGGATCGTTCCGCCCGACTTTGCTGTCGGCCGTTATCGGCTCCAGTTCAACTTCTTCCTCCCCGCTGGCCTGCGCAGCCTCCTTCTGTTCGGCCGCCTCCTCTGTCACGTCAAAATCGGCGTGTTCCATTTCACCGGTCTCCCAGACTCCGCTTACCTCTCGTTCCTCTCGCTCCTCAACGTGTACGCGGTAGAATATGTCCGTGAAATGATCAGCTATACCCGCCATCATCCTGTCAAAATGCTCTCCACCCTCAATTTTATACGCTATTTTGGGATCATGCTGTCCCCATCCCCGCAAACCGATTCCGCTTTTTAACACATCCATCGCATGCAGATGATCCTTCCATCGGACGTCAATCGTACGGAGCATCAGAGAGCGGGCGAACTCCATCAGGGGTTCTTTTTCAACCTCATCACATTTGTCCTGGTAAATTTCCTCCATCCGTTCAAACAGATGGCTCTGTATTGCATCCTCATCGCCCTGTTTTTCGGCCGGGATACTGACCGGAGCATCGAACTTGCGCTCGAACCACTCCTCCAGACCCTCAAGATCCCAGTCTTCAGGGGGGGCACCTGATTCCACGTATGTATCCAGCCCATCCAGAATCGCATCCTCGGATAAGGTGACAATTTCCTTTTCAATATCCTCACGCCGCAGGATCTTTTCACGCCAGGAATAAATGGTCTTCCGCTGTTCATCCATCACCTCATCGTATTCGAGCAGATTTTTGCGGATCTCAAAGTTGTATTCTTCCACCTTTTTCTGGGCTTTTTCGATCCAGCGGCTGACCATTTTGCTCTCCAGCGCCATGCCCTCCTCCATACCAACTTTTTGCAACCACCCCCGCATGGACTCCGGCGCAAATATCCTCATCAGATCATCTTCAAACGATACGAAAAACCGGCTCGAACCCGGGTCTCCCTGACGACCCGCCCGTCCCCTCAGCTGGTTATCGATACGGCGAGCTTCATGCCGCTCGGTACCCACGATGTGCAGTCCGCCTTTCTCGGCCACTCCGGGCCCCAGCACAATATCGGTCCCGCGGCCGGCCATATTCGTGGAGATAGTAATCACACCGGGCTGCCCCGCGTTGGCCACAATGTCGGCCTCTCTGGCCGCCGCTTCCGGACGGGCATTCAACACTTCATGCTCCAGCCCTTTTCGGTTCAGCATCTTGCTCAACAGTTCGCTCTTATCCACACTGGTGGTTCCCACGAGGACGGGTCGTCCATCTTCATGGACATCCTCAATCTCTTCGACCACCGCCTCCCACTTCTCGTCCTGCGTCCGGTACACCACATCCGGATATTCTTTACGTCTTAGTGGCAGATTAGTGGGTATTGACACGACCCCCAGATCATAAATCTCGTGAAACTCCCCTTCCTCGGTCTTGGCCGTCCCGGTCATCCCCGCCAGTTTGTCGTACAGGCGGAAGAAATTCTGCAGAGTGATACTGGCAATCGTCTGGGTTTCCTGTTTCAGCGGCAATCCTTCTTTCACCATCACCGCCTGATGCAATCCTTCACTCCACACCCGTCCTTCCATCAGCCGACCTGTGAACTCGTCCACAATCACCACTTCACCATCGCGAACAATATATTGTTCGTCCCGGTGATAGAACTCTTTGGCCCGGAGCGCCGTTTCCAGAAAATGCTGCCATTCCATCACCTCGGGGTCATCCGCGTATAAATCGTCCTCCCCCAGCATATTTTGCGCAAGTTCGACCCCTTTATCGGTAAGATGGCACGCCTCCTCTTTTTCCTTCACCTCATAATCTTCGCCTGCCTCTGCCTGTTTGGCCACCCGACGAGCCGCATAATATTTGTCGGACTCTTTGTTCACCGGTCCGCTGATAATGAGCGGGGTTCGGGCCTCATCAATCAGGATGTTGTCCACCTCGTCCACAATCGCATAATGCAGCCCCCGGCTGACCTGTACCTGGTCAGACACTTCATACTCCATGTTATCCCGGAGGTAATCAAAGCCGAATTCGCTATTCGTGCCGTAGGTGATGTCGCAAGCATACGCGGCCTTTTTTTCATCCTGAGGCTGATGCGATTGGATATATCCCGCGCGCATTCCCAGGAAATTATACAGCGGCCCCATCCACTCACAGTCGCGCTGGGCCAAATAGTCGTTGACGGTGACAAGATGCACTCCTTCACCGGCGAGGGCATTCACATAGGCAGCGAAAGTGGCGACGAGGGTTTTACCCTCCCCCGTAACCATTTCCGCGATCATTTGCCGGTGAAGGGCGATCCCTCCGATGAGCTGAACATCAAACGGGCGCATCGTCGGATAGGGACTATCCGGGGCTGGTGTGATCAGCACACGGCGGGCCGCTTCGCGCACATTGGCGAAAGCCTGAGGGAGTATGTCATCCAATATGTCCTGCTGCTCATCGAAACTTTTCGGCCCGGCCAGGCGTTCCTGCCATCTACTGGTAAGCTGACGCAATTCCGCGTCGCTTTTTTTCCGAAATTCCGGCTCCAGCGCATTAACCCGATCCACAATCGGCCGTAACTCGCGCAACATGCGCTCATTGGAGGATCCAAATATTTTCCCGGCGAATTCCGCGATCTTTGAGAGGATTTGCGTAGCCATATATTTATCTGCACACCAAAACGAAGAAAAATGCTCATTCCACAAGCCCACACATTCCGACGGGCGGGAAGGCGCATAAAGCGAATTCTGGCCCCGGCTTCAGTAACAATCGCCAATTACACCCGTAGCGGCTGTACGACTCTGGATTTTATTTTAACCGATACTGCCCACCCTCTGCATCTTGCCGCTGCTGTCCCCGCCTCGTCCTGCGCGCCCACTCCATCACAGCTCATCATCCTCGCTGATAATTTCCGCTGTGAAGACAAACACTTCAGTATCTGGATCCTGCCATGCATCGGCCGAAAGGCCCGCTTTACCACGACAGCATTTTTGAAGAAACTGTTCTTTGTCCCAGCCCGTTTCCGTCGCCACCTGCGGCAGGAAACAGCCGGTCCGCCCCCCGCGCCGCACATAGATCCCGTGTTTGCCCAATTCAAGGTCCATAGGATCGTCGATTTTCTTCAGAGGAGATAGGGCCGATATCTCTATATTCACATCATCAAGTTCTTCGGACGTCAGTCGCATTCCGGCAAATCGGGGGTCTTCAGTAGCTGCTGCGGCGGCCATTTTTCTGACCGTCTTCCACAGCGGCAGATCCGACATAAATCGCCCGAGGCATCCCCGCAGCTGTCCCTCAGTTTTCAGTGTCACGAATGCGCCGCATTCTTCCTGCAGCTCCTCATTCTCCGATTCCACATCAGGAAGATCCTCACCTCGGATAGCGGCCTCAACACTCTGACGCGCAATGCCCAACAACTCTTCGCGAGATTCTTGTGACAGCATGTGTGTTCTCCTCTTTACTTTTGGTCTCTTGATGCTTTTTGTCAGTGTAACGAAACTCAGCTGAACAGACGACGAACTGATTCCTCAAGTTGCTGCACCGCTCCGGGGCCGAAAACATAAAATAAATAGACAACGTAGGCGTATAAGGCTACCGCCCCGCACCCAACCGCAAACGCCCCCAGAGCCAGGACTCCGTCGTCTTCGGCCAGCCCCAGCGCGATAAGAAAAATGACCATCGCCGGAGCCGTATTCGTCAGGGGAATGGGCAGGATCATAAGTCCTCCCATGCACATAATCACAACGGCCAGAACGCGGAGGCCCCAGGTGGAGCTAATCCACTGATGTCGCGGACGAATGTATTTTTCCATCCAGCCAATCAGCCCGCTTCCCCTTTTTACCGCTTTCCGGACCACAGACTGTTTTATGCGGATTCTGCGGAGACGTTCAGGTAGCCACAAAACGTGGCGTCCGACAAACATCTGCAATGCGATCAAAACAATCACAATGCCAAAGGGAGTACTGTATCCCGGCGCGGGGACCGGCAATGCGCTGGGCAAGGACAGAAGCAGGAACACTAACCCGAACCCCTTGTCTCCCACCGTGTCAACTATCCGCCCGATGCTGGGTCCCCGCTGGTCCGCATTATCAATGACCCCTTCCAGTGCTTCGGTCAGAGTTGTACGATCTCCTTCGCCGTCGGGCTGGACGGCGATATCGGGAGTTATTTCCTCATCAGCTGACGCCTTCAATCCGCACCCCCTCTCGTTCCAACAGCGCCGCTGTCACCCCACAGCCGGCAATATCATCGCCGTCGCGTTTGATACGTTTCACGCCACAGCTGGGACTCCCCTCTTTCAAATACGCCTGCGATATATCATACAAACGCGCAAGATGCAGCGCCTGTTTCGCTCCGCGCACAAAACCCGTCGTGACATCGACACCATCCCGCCGGAGCACCCGTGCCCTGTCATCCAGCACATTCCGCCCATCCCCTCGGGTGATTTCAGCCGGCTCTCGTGGGGTGGAGAACCCACCCAACTGCTCGGGGCAAACCGGGATGAAATCATCCAGTGAATCATTCGTCATAATATATTCGCACGGACAGGCTTTTCCGTCGTATCGGGTGCACAGCCCCATAAGACATGCGCTGACAAGAACTGGTCGATCGCCATTGATGTCCATAAAATATAATCCTTATCAGCAAAAGCCCCAGTGGGGGCTTCCCCGCAGCGGAAACCGAACAGCACCTAAATCTCCTCATCCTCGTCGGCAGAATCCTGCGGGACATTATCCTCGTCACGGGGCAGTTTGTAGACGAGGTAGATAATTAAAGCCACCAGTGCCACGGCGTAAACACCCAGACCGATAAGAAAACGAAGATTTTCCTCTCCTGGGCCCAGCACTTTCACGCCCGGTATACCGTTACCCGGCATATCCATATTTTGTCTTCCTTCCTGTACATCGAGAGGAAGCGCTACGCAAGCGTTTCAACTCTTCGGAAGTATTGTTTGAAAAACTCTTCCTCATCCACTGAACATGCCACTCTTTGCTTACCCTCCGTACCTTTCTCACACACCGTGTGTCCCATACGGTTGTGCTGATCATATTCAACTCCCACATCACCACGCACGTATTCACACAGCTCCGGATTAAAAACTGCGCAGGCGGCCAGAGGATCATGAAATGTAATGTGGTCCTTTTCTTCAAACCAAACCTCGGCCATGTCGGCCACAATCTCCAGCGCGTTCCCGCTGAAGCGCCGGCGACACTCCCCTGAATCCAGTCGGCACTCTTTTGTTACATTCAGACCATGCACGTGAGCCTCGGGTACTCTCGCCCGGAAAACACGCGCGGCGGCATGCGGATCGCATGCCATGTTCCACTCGCATACACCCCCGCGCCAGAAGGATCCCCCCATCATTACCAGACGCTTGATCAGCGTGGGGATTTCCGGGTCCATCGCAAACAACAAGCCCACATTCGTCAGGGGACCCACCGTCAATAGCGTAATCCGTCCCGGACGACTTCGAATGGCCTCTCGCATCTGCCATACGGCTTCATTGGGCGAAAACACCTCCGCATGGCCCCAATCGGGCAGGATAGAAGCCTGCGGGCACTCCGGCTGCTGTTGTCGGCGAAGCAGAGGCTCCTCAGTGCCGCTCCAAACGGGAACATCCTCACGTCCGGCGGCCCGGCACACCGCATCGGCCAATCGAGCACGGTCCTCAGGGCAACCACTGACGGTCGAAATACCCACCATTTCGCATCGGGGTTCGGAAAGCAGATACAACAGAGCAACCGCATCATCTATATCCGAGCCGATGTCTGTGTCAAACAAGACCGGAATTGAAGAACTCATGGCCGCAACTCCTCGTAGGCATACACCCTGACATCAGAATCCCCTTCGGTTAAGTCTGATATCAGAATGACTCATTCAGACCAGCGAACAGAGCAAATCAACCCCCCGTTCGAGCGTCTCCTGCGGAGCCGCGAACGAAATCCGAAAATGGCTGCTGCGCTCACTGAAAACGCTCCCCGGTATAATCAAACACCCATTCTCGATTGCTTTTTCCACAAACGCATCACCCTTACCGTCCGGTGCCCTGACAAACGCATAAAAAGCGCCCTTTGATCGGGGCATCTCGAACGTATCGCTCAGCCCCTCGTATATGATGTCACGTTTACGACGATACTTGTCCACATGCTCCGATTTGTCGTGTTCCAGCGCACTCAAACCGGCCTTCTGCGCCATCGATGGGGCGCAGACAAAGCTGAACTGCTGGAGCTTAGTCATTTCATCGATCAGCTCCTCCGGCCCGATGGCATACCCGAGCCTCCACCCCGTCATCGCATCGGATTTGCTGAACCCGTTCAGAAGCAACACATCATCCGTAAAACTGGCGATGCTCACAAACGGTTCGTCGTAGGTAAAAACGCTGTAAATATCGTCCGTGATGATGAACACGTCATTTTGTTCTGCCCACCGGGCAATCCGCTCGAGTTCATCGCCCGGCACAACCTGCCCCGTGGGGTTAT
Source organism: uncultured candidatus Brocadiaceae bacterium (assembly GCA_964644705.1). Lineage (GTDB taxonomy): Bacteria > Planctomycetota > Brocadiia > SM23-32 > SM23-32 > CAZXYF01. The sequence goes on from CAZXYF010000007.1 coordinate 30,285, forward strand.
TTGGACTATTAATCAACAGAATTTTTGCCTCGTCGGCCCCGGCACTCTCCAGCTTCTCCACCGTAAGGGTGAAATCCGGATAAGTATCCACGTAGAGCGGCTGCCCCCCGACCAATCGACTCAAATGCTTATACATCACAAAATAGGGATCCGGGATCGCGATCCGGTCTCCGTCATTGAGCATAGCCATGAACGCCAGCAACAGCCCGCCGGACACACCGCTGGTAATCAACACCGAATCATGACTCACCCCCCAGGCCTCTCGTTCCCGCTCCAGCACCGCTTTCCGAAGTGACGCGGTGCCCTGCGTCACGGTGTACTGATTCTCCCCCTCCTCAATGGCCTCGATCGCACTGGCTTTGACCGACTCCGGAACATCAAAATCGGGCTGGCCTATACTTAAATTGATCGGATCGGGAATACTCTTCGCCAGATCAAAAACTTTTCGGATTCCCGAGGAATCAATCAGTGACATCCGCTGGGCAATAAGATCCGGAACGTTCACAACAGCATCCTTAAAAACGGTACAGAACTTGTTAGCGGCAGATCAGGCCAGGGCTCCGTCTGACCACAAATCGGAGGAAATGGCCCGGCGGCCTCCGACCTATCAGACCTCGGGTTCAGTGGTTTCGGGGGATTCCGGCGCTTCTTCTCCCACTTCTTCCATACCTTCTTCACCCTCCACTTCCTCTTCTTCCTCTTCGGCGGCCCGTTTCCTCAAGCTCACGGTCTCCACCTTCACCTTCGGCAGGCCAAAGACGGAATCGCCTTCTTCCCATTCATCATCTTCCATCAATTTCTCAATCTGTTCTTCACGTGTAAGAACATTCCTTGCCCGCTGATGCTTGTTCTGCGGTTTTAGACTCTTATGCAGTGACATCTTCTCCACCTCACAGTCGAAAAACAATTATCTCTGATTATCTCTAACGGAAATCGTCACCAGTTCCGCTGATCGAAATGGCTTTTTACCTTTTCGTTCAAACTGTTTGATCTCTTCCAGCAAACGCAGAGCTTCCGGGGAACTTGCCGAATCAAATTGGCCGGCGCACAAAGCTATGCGTTCTCCTTCAGCGCTTTTTGTATATATCTGATGCCCGTTCGTCAACTTACGAAGAACGGGATGCTTCAGCATGTCCTTTACTGCTCCTTTGCGGCGTTCGGGCATTTCAAGAATCTTGACCGTATGTTCAACCGGAGCGGACAGTGTCACGTTGTTTTCCGTCTGCTGCCCATCAAAAGTTGTCGCCACAAACCACACGGCTACGATGCCTAAAACCACGATTGCCAACCCGAAAGCGGCGGTGCGTCGAGCCATCTGGGCTTCCGGACGAGCGCTTTCCTGACTGTCTCCACCAAGCTGGCTCTTCTTTTCTGTATCCTGTTTGTTGGCAGGCATCTACAAACTCACTCAGTGACAAAAATTATAACTAAACTCCCGATGACAAACGGTTGACTTATTATAGGTCAACCTCCTGACATCTTCAAACCGACCGAACGAGCTTTGCGGGCAGCGGTGGGCCGCTCATTCGCTTTCAACTCACGCGCCGAAAACCGTGTTGCGCGAGGTCGCATGGTTCATTACACTTGTTTGTTCCCTCGGCAGGCCGACATCCGATCCGAACTCAGGAGGTGTCTTTTGACTCGTTACGTTGTTACAGGCGGTGCTGGCTTTATCGGTTCTCATCTGGTTTCCCACCTCGTCGATCAAGGTCACCAGGTCCGCGTTGTGGACGACCTGACCACGGGAAACATTCACAATTTGGATCAGGTGATGACCGAAATTGATTTTTTTCGTGGAAGCATCTGCGATGCCTCGCTTATGAATGAAGTCTGCCAGGAAACGGATACCGTTTTTCACCAGGCAGCCCTGGCGAGCGTGGAACGGTCCGTTGAAAACCCGCTGCTGACCAATCGGACCAACGTGGAGGGGACCCTGCAGGTGCTCAACTCCGCCCACGAAACCGGTGTGCGGCGTGTGGTTTACGCCTCCAGCAGTTCCATCTACGGGGATACACCGACCCTTCCGAAAACCGAGTCCATGAACCGGAGACCCAAGAGCCCCTATGCCTCGAGCAAGGCTGCTGCTGAATTTTACTGTCAGAACTATGCGGATATTTTCGAGCTGGAAACGGTTTCACTGAGGTATTTCAACGTTTTTGGCCCCCGTCAGGACCCGGACAGTCAATACGCGGCCGTAATACCCCTGTTCATCACCGCGCTGCTGAACAACCGGCCCCCTGCGGTTTTCGGCGATGGGGAACAATCGCGAGATTTCACATATATAGACGACGTGGTGGAAGCGAATATGCTGGCAGCAAGAGCATCGGGCGCGTCAGGCAAAGTATTTAATGTGGGATGTGGCCGCCGACACACCATCAATGAGTTGCTGGACATGCTGATGCACGCCATCGATTCCGACGTGAGCGCCACCTATACCGAAGAACGACCGGGAGATGTGCGTCATTCGGAAGCCGACATTTCCCGCGCCCGGGAAACTCTGGGATACCAGCCATCCGTTACTTTTGAAGAAGGGCTGCGTCGAACCGTCAATTTCTACCGTGAAAATCGTCAACGGGACGACTGAAGCCAACAGAATATGAACGATGATCCTGAACATGCGGTGTCCGACACCCCGCCTTCAAGGAAAAGCGTAGCCGCCTGTTTTCTTCTCACAGTGGTTGCCTTACCCCTTATCGGAGCCCTGCTCTGGGGACGCTCACGACGGGATGCCCCGACCGCCTCCGCCCCAAATCACCTGTATTTCACGTCACACCGACCCGCCCTGGCAAATTTTCACCTTGATCGGATGGAACGAAACGCCCTGCTGGAAATTTTCTGGCGAAACCTCCGGTCCCGGAAGCCGCTGGATACCGAAAAACGAACCCCCGATGATCCGATCCCCAAAACGCTTACCATCCCCACCCGTTTCACCGTTTTCGTGACCCTCTATGCCGCGGGACGGGACAGCATCAGGCGTCACAGCCGAAAGACATCCCTGGCCGGGACCGTTCGGTCTCTCGCTCAGGAAATACGCGAGTCCAAAACCTATACCGATCGCGGTTTCCCGGGAACGGAACATCCCAGGGTGCGGATTGACATCGTCACCCAATCAATTCCGCTCTCGATCCGTCGCCGGCACCAGCTCAGCAGGTTGGTTTCTGGCAGGCCCTGGGGAATCGCCATGTGGAAAAAGCAGCGAACGGCAGTCTTCCTGCCCACCGAGTTTGCGGAAAAGCGTGCCCTCACCTACCGGGACAGTCTCGAAGCGCCCGCCCAGGAGATGAATCTTGCCCCCGCTGTCTGGAAAGAAAAAGATACCAGAATAAGCCTCCTCCGCAGCTACAGCTTTGTCAGCGCCCGATCCAACCCGCGTAAAGGGCTGGAACTTGTGCGCGGGCTTCCATTCCGGCGCCAGATCACCCGCAATAAAGTGAATAGTTCCTGCCGGATGCTGGCTCGCTACATCAGAAGGATGCAAAACAGTCAGGGGAGGTATCACGAATATCGCAACGCTTCAACTCACATGAGTGCTCCCACCGCCCGCCCCCCCGCTCAAGCGCGAGCCACTCTGCGCCTTATCCAGCACACGGCACGCACAGAACCGGATGAAAAGGGGAAATGGCGGACCGCATTTCGCCGATCTCTGGCTGGACTCCTGCAGAGTGTGAAGACGGTTCCGGATACCCCGTCGATAGCTTTCGTTGGGCCACAAAAGGGCACCCAGGCGCCATCATTACCCGCCACCGCGTGGGTTTTGCGGGCGTTTTGCGCCTACAATCGGCTGACCTCCGACCCCACGTGGAACGGCCTCATCCAAAGGTTGAGTCGCTTCCTCCTGCTCTCCCAGAATGAGGCGGGCGCGTTCGTCCCCGTTTCCGCATCAAAAGAAGACACGAATGAAGATCGGAAGGAGAAATCGGCCCAATTCGACCATTATCGCCAGAGTATCTGTGCCTCCGCCCTCGCGACATCTTACGGAGTAACCCAAGACCCTGCGGTATTGCGGGGCGCCCAAAAAGGGGTGGAACGAATGCGTTCCCATATGCGCGAGTCCGATCCTCTCAGTATCCCGGAGCATCATCAGTTTATAGGATCCGTGTTCACGTTATCCCACCATCTGCCCGCAACCCGATACCACGCACTGGTACGGAAATCGATTCGTCGCATTCTCAACGACCAACTTCTGGAGTCCGACGTGAGCAGTCCAGACTTAATTGGCGCCTCTCTGCAACATTATCCTCCAAACACACACGACACTGCTCGGACCCTGGCAAGCTGTGCCGCTGCCTGGCGGATTTTGAAACAGGGGTCCGGGGGAGATGAAAGCTTTCTGAGAGAACGAATCCGCCGAGCCGCCCGCCTCGCGTCACGATTTCTCCTTCAATTTCAGTTCACCCGGGAGAACAGTTACTATGTTCTCATACCCGCTCAAACATACGGCGGCATCCGTCAACAACCCGGAAGCAATTTAGCCACCGTGAACGACGCAGAAATGGCTCTTCGCGCCATGGATCTATATGTGGGCTCCAGACATTTAGTAAAGGCGCCAAATGATACGGAAAGCAAAAATCACTGACGCACAGGACATTGTTGCCATCATCAACAATTTTGCCGATGAGGGTTTGATGTTGCCGCGCGCCCTCAATGAGGTATATGAACAACTCAGGGATTTTTTCGTCTGCGAACGGGAGGAGACAATCGTCGGTTGTGCCGCTCTGCATATCTCATGGGAAGGACTGGGCGAAATCCGGAGCCTCGCGGTCAAAAAAGATTACCAGAAAGAAGGCCTGGGAAGGTCTCTGGTCCAGCACTGTCTTGAGGAGGCCAGAGACCTCGGTATGGAACGAGTTTTCGCTCTGACGTACGTCCCGTCATTTTTTAAACGATTCGGATTCGAAGAATGCCCAAAAGAAGAGTTGCCGCATAAAGTCTGGACCGACTGCCTCAAATGCCCCAAATTCCCAAACTGCGACGAAATTGCGGTGATACGGCAGGTAAGCCCGAAACACTCAGGTCAAGCCGATAACGGTCCGCATGCCCATTCACAGCTGGTTGACAAGTAAGGCTTCAACCCGATAAAGTTAGGGAGTAGAGGTATATATCAGGTTCTATGCTTGCAAGCGTTTTCTGCTCTGCGGGCGTAGAGTTTTGCGCCTGTGACGGTGAGCGGTCACAGTAGTTGATATTTTATTATGTGTTGCACTGGCAAACGGCAAGTCGTGTGAGCGGGGGTTTCGCCCGATATTTAACTGCCGGATGGAGGTTACCACAAGATGGCTGCAGCAAAACGACAATCCGGAAACGGTATGATTATCGCCCTTGTAATTTTTATCGTTCTGGCTCTGGCCGGCATTGGTACATCCATCTGGTTGTACCAGCAAAAAGCTATTTTGCAACGTGCTATCGTGGCGAACCAGAACACATTCAAAAACGAAATCGGTTCCGTCTTCAAAAAGGAAGATTGGGATCTCACGAAGCGCGTTGACGCCGCATTTGGCATCACTTACGGACGGCAGGCCTTCGGGGATATCAAGTCCAAGCTCTCCGATGCCGCGCTTCTCGAAGAGGTACGCCCGCTCATCGGATGGGATTCGCCCAACTCAATAGAAGACCGGCTCAGTAATTCTCCGGCTCAGCAGGACCAGGCAGAAAAATATAAAACGATACGGGGCTTATTGGGGTTTTATGAGGAAGAATACCAGCGCCTGAACCAGAGGGCCGAAGAACTCTCTGTGCAATTGGAAACGACGCAAGAGAAGCTCGCCAGTAAATCCAAATCCATGAATGAAATGCAGAACCGCCTTATGCAGGACAAAACCGAAGCGATCCAGAAATTTCGGAAAAAGGCGGCCGATCTACGTAAACGATACAAAGGGATGCAGGGCCAGTACGACAACGCCCAGAGCACAATTAAGCAGTGGAAAAACAAATTTGATAAGGCGCAGTCACGATGGAACACAAAGTTTCAAAAACTCAAGAAAAAAGCTCGGGATTGGAAAAAGCTCTACAAACAGGCCACAGCTGAAGATAAAGTCGTCAAAGAACTCCGGCCCGCCGGATCGGTCCTGGATGTTGAACCCCGGTATGAATTCGTTGTCATCGAAGGGGGGCAGAAAGCAGGAAGGCAGAAGGGCCAGGATATTGTGCTTTACACGCGTTCACCTGATGGCGTGCGTTCTGTCAAAGGTACTGCGGTAATTAATAACGTTTACGACACGACAAGCCTCGCGACAATAACCACGCAATCCGCGGAAGTGATGCAGGGCGATTTTTTCGTCCCTCAGACAACGTGGGAACAGCATCAGGAAGGCCAAAAAACCACAGAACAAGAACCCGAGAAGACAGTCGAAACAACCATCGAAATATCCAAACCGGAGGAGCCGACAAAAGAATCGTCGGAAAAACCTGAAGAGCCCACTGAACCTTCTCGTCCAACGGACGAACCAACCGAACCAACCACAGAGCCGGACGACCGCACGGAGCCCGAACAACCAGAGGAACCAGAAAAACCCACCGATGAGGAGGAGGATGAGGGAGAAGAAGGTGGATTTGATTTCCAGTTCTAACTGGACTTTGCGGAGCCGCCCCCCAGACGATGGCCAACCGCTGGCGGTATATCCATCGCTGTGGTACGGGTGAATTAGATTGAACAACGAGGTATCATCCGATAGACTAACATTTCGAGATGAATGATTGGTTCCCGGTGGTGTAATGGTAACACAGCAGGTTTTGGTCCTGCCGTTCCAGGTTCGAATCCTGGCCGGG